>CAIYHO010000189.1 GCA_903925955.1 uncultured Chloroflexota bacterium | reverse complement strand
TCATGGACGACACCGCCTGCCTGGTGGACGTCGCCCGCTACTTCCAGGACTTCTGCCGTGACGAGTCGTGCGGCAAGTGCGTCCCGTGCCGCGTGGGCACCACGCAGCTCTGGATGCTGCTGGACAAGATCTGTCGGGGGCAGGCCAGCCTTGCCGACCTCGACCAGCTGGAGCGCCTTGCCAAGGTGGTCCAGAAGATGAGCCTCTGCGGCCTTGGCCAAGGGGCACCCAACCCGATCTTCTCGACGTTGCGCTACTTCCGCGATGAGTACCTCGCCCACATTGTGGACAAGCGGTGCC
Organism: uncultured Chloroflexota bacterium; assembly: GCA_903925955.1. Taxonomy (GTDB): domain Bacteria; phylum Chloroflexota; class Limnocylindria; order Limnocylindrales; family CSP1-4; genus CAIXZV01. The sequence goes on along the minus strand of CAIYHO010000189.1, from coordinate 33,958 downwards.
CCGCCGGCGTTTGCGAGATCGCGCAGCCGACGGAGGTGCCGGCATGACCGTCTACACGCTCAAGATCGATGGCCGGGATGTGGCGGGCTCCGAGGGCCAGTCCATCATGGACGTGGCCGAGGAGAACGGGATTGACATCCCTGGCCTCTGCCATCTGCCCGGCATCCACGACCGGGGCGCCTGCCGCCTCTGCGTCGTCAAGATCGGCGGCTCGCCGCGTCTGGCTGCTGCCTGTGTGACCAAGATTGCCGAGGGCATGGACGTCGTCGCCCATGACGAGGAGCTGGAGGAATACCGCCGCGCCGCCACCGAGATGATGTTCCTGGAGCGCAACCATGTCTGTGCGGTCTGTGTGGCCAACAACCACTGTGAACTGCAGGACCTGTCGGCGGATCTGGGCCTGACGCACTTCGAGTTGCCTCGGATCAGCCCCACGGTTGACGTGGACCTGAGCCACAAGCTCTTTGGCCTTGACCACAACCGCTGCATCCTGTGTCTCCGCTGCGTTCGCGTCTGCGACGAGATCGAGGGCGCCCACGTCTGGGACGTCATGCAGCGCGGGCTCGAGACCCGGATCCAGGCCGACATGGGCGTGGACTGGGGTGACTCGGTCACGTGCACCAGCTGCGGCAAGTGCGTCCAGGTGTGCCCCACGGGCGCACTCTTTGAGAAGGGCCGGCCGGTTGCCGCCGGCACGCGCGACGAGCGCCCATTCCTGCCCTGGCTGCGGGTCCATCAAGAGGAGCGTGGACTGTGAGCAGGCCGCGGATCGCCACTGTCTGGCTCGACGGCTGCTCGGGATGCCACATGAGCCTCATCGACCTCGACGAGAGGATCCTTGACATCTTCGGCCGCGCCGACCTTGTCTACGGGCCGCTGGTGGATGTCAAGGTGTTTCCCGAGAACGTGGACGTCTGCCTCGTTGAGGGAGCCGTCTCGTCTGTGGACGACCTTGAGCGGATCAAGACCGTCCGGGAGCGCACCAAGACGCTCATCGCCTTTGGCGACTGCGCAGTCACAAGCAACGTGCCCGGGATGCGCAACCCCATCGGGGTGGAGCCGCTGCTGAAGCGGGCCTACCTTGAGAACGTTGACATCAACCCCATGATCCCCAACCGGATCGTGCCGCAGCTGCTGCCCACATCACAGCCGGTCAACCGGTTAGTGGACGTGGACATCTTCCTGCCAGGATGTCCGCCACATCCGGACCTGATCTACACCCTGCTCGACGACCTGCTGTCCGGCCGCACCCCCTCGGTGGCCGGGGCACGGTTCGGGCGCTGAGGAGCCCGTCATGAGCCAGACCATCGTCATTGACCCTGTCACCCGGATCGAAGGGCACTCCAAGATCACCATCCAGCTTGACGACCGCGGCGAGGTGGTGGACGCGCAGTTCCACGTCACCCAGTTCCGCGGCTTTGAGCGCATCACCCAGGGCCGGCCGGTCCACGAGATGCCGGCCCTCATGGCGCGCATCTGCGGCATCTGTCCGGTGAGCCACCTCATCGCCTCGGCCAAGGCCGTGGACGACATCATGGCCGTGGAGCCCACGCCCACCGGCGCCGACCTGCGCCGCGTGATCAACCTTGGCCAGATTGTCCAGAGCAACGCGCTCTCGTTCTTCCACCTCTCGTCGCCCGACCTGCTGTTTGGCTTTGACGGCGATCCTGCCCAGCGCAACATCCTGGGGGTTGCGGCGGCCAACCCGCAGCTGGCCCGCGACGGCATCGGCCTGCGCAAGTGGGGCCAGCAGATCATCGAGTGGATGGGCGGCAAGCGGATCCACCCTGAGGGCATCGTTCCCGGCGGCGTGGCCTTCCGCCTGACCGAGGAGGTCCGCGACCGGATCCTCGCGGGTGTCCCGGATGCGCTCGCCGCCACCGAGCGCGCCATTGCCTGGTACAAGAGCGACATGCTCCGCTGGGAGGAGGAGGCCACAACCCTTGGCAACTTCCGCAGCGCGTTCATGGCGCTGGTGGACCGCCAGGGCAACGTGGACCACTACGGCGGCTGGATCAAGGTGATCGACGCCGACGGGCACGCGCTGGCCGAACCCATTGACCCGAAGCACTTCAACGACTACATCGGCGAGGCCGTGGAGCCCTGGTCGTACCTCAAGTCAACCTTCTGGAAGCCCATGGGCTACCCCGACGGGATCTACCGCGTGGGACCGCTTGCCCGGCTCAATGTGGCCGAGAAGACCGGCACTCCGCGCGCCGACGAGGAGTTGGAGAAGTTCCGCTGGCGCGTTGGCCGGGTGGCCTCGTCCTCCTTCCACTACCACTACGCGCGCCTCATCGACACGCTCCACGCCATCGAGAAGATTGAGCTGCTGCTCCGCGGGCCGGAGATCACCGGGCCGCACACGCGCTCAACCGCGGGCATCAACCGCAATGAGGGGATCGGCGTGTCCGAGGCCCCGCGCGGCACGCTGATGCATCACTACAAGGTGGACGACGACGGTCTCGTGGAGTGGGTCAACCTGGTGATTGCCACCGGGCACAACAACATGGCGATGAACCGCGCCGTGCTCCAGGTTGCCCGGCACTACGTGAAGGGCGACCGGCTGGAGGAGTCGATGCTCAACCGCGTGGAGTCGGTGATCCGCTGCTACGACCCTTGTCTGTCGTGCTCCACCCACGCGCTGGGGCAGATGGCCATCAAGATCGACCTGTTGGCCCCCGACGGCCGGGTGCTCTCCCAGTTGGCGCGGTGACCTTCACCGACGGCGCCGGCGTCCTGGTTCTGGGTGTCGGCAACTCGCTCCGCGCAGACGACGGCGTTGGCGAGGCTGTCGTGGAGCGGCTGGGCGGCGTGCTGCCGCCCGGCATCGCGGACCTGCGCGCCGTCTATCAGCTGACACCCGAGCTGGCCGCGGATCTCGCGGAGGTTGCCCTCGTGGTGGTTGTTGACGCAGCAGCAGGCGTGCCGCCAGGAGAGGTGGTCGTACGGGAGCCGGACGCCGCGTCTCTTGGAGAGCCGTTCAGCCACTCGGTGGATCCCGCCAGACTCGCCGCTATGGCGCGAGCGCTGTACGGCGCCTCGCCTCGGATGCTGCTGGTGGGGATTGGCCCGGCGTCGCTTGAGCCCGGCGAGGGTCTGTCGCCCGTCGTTGCTGCGGCGGTGGACGTTGCCGCTGACACAATCGCCGCGATCATCAGGGAGCGCTAGATGCACGAGGTTGGGCTGGTTGCCGAGCTGCTGGATGTGGCGGTGGCTCGCGCTGCGGGTCGGCCCGTCGCGCTCGTGCGTATTCGCCATGCAACCACCATTCCCGATGACGTCCTTCGCCAGGCGTTTGAGATGCTGGCTGCGGGCGGCCCGCTGGCTGAGGCCGAGCTTGTCGCTGAACCGTTTGAGGTCTTGCTGACGTGTCCGTGCGGGTTTGACGGCGCGCTGGGTCATGACGACGTCGTGGGGCCCGGATCGGCCGTGTGCCCGTCCTGCTTGGAGCTCCGGGTGGTTGCCCGAGAGGCTGAGCTGGAGTTGCTCGAGGTACGTCTCGCGCCCTGACGCGGCGTGCACCGAGTGCGCGAGGTATGGCGCACACCCGTCGCCCGCGCCACAATGCGGTTGGCCGCCGCGCCCAGGACCTCCAGGGCAGGGTGGCATCGGGGGTCGGCGCTCGCGATCAATCGACGCATGGATGTGCCCCCACGCGCCCGTTGCGCGGAGCCGGCCCCCTTGCGCCCCCTTGCGCCTCCTTGCGCCCCCTTGACGCAGAGGACGGCGGCTATCAGACTAGTGGCCGACTAGTCGGAGGATAATCATGCGCCAGCTCGGGGCCTATGAGGCCAAGACCCACCTGCCACGGCTACTCGATGAGGTTGCCGCTGGCGAGCCCATCACGATCACCAAGCACGGGGTGCCGGTGGCAATCCTCATGCCCGCCTCGCCCAGCACGCCGGTTGCCGTGGCGGCCGCGGTTGTCGCGCTGCGGGCGTTTCGGCGGCGGCATCAACTGCGCGGCCTGACCATTCGGGAACTCATTGATGAGGGTCGCCGCGATGCTGGTGCTTGATGCCTCCGTGGCGCTCGCATGGTGCTTTGAGGATGAGTCGTCCGCAGTTGCAGACCGTGCGCTCGATCGCGTTGTGGCAGAGGTCGCGGTGGTGCCCGCCATCTGGCCGCTGGAGATGGCGAACGCGCTCCGCAGCGCTGAACGCCGCGGTCGTCTTACGTTTGCGGACCAGGCGCGCCTGCGCGAGTTGCTCATGGCGCTGCCAATCGTCGTTGAGCCTCTGGATCTCGCGGGCGCCTTGGGCGAGGTGAGCGAGGTGGCGCGCGCGGCGGATCTGTCGGCCTATGACGCCGCGTACCTGGCGCTGGCCGCCAGACGCGCATTGCCCCTGGCAACCACGGATGAACGCCTTGCCAGAGCCTGTGTTGCCGCAGGCGTGCAGCTGGCAGACTGACGGGCCCTGCTGCGGCGGCCCTTCTGGCACTGCGCATTGCGTGCGGCGGGGACTACACCAGACCCTACAAGCCCGCCCCCTAGTACCAACGGGTTACCGAGAGTAACCCTTGTCCGGACCAACCTTCAGCCGGACACTCTGGGCAACAGCAGGCCAGACCGCACATGACTGCACAGGCAGCGCGGCAGGCAGGAACCAAGCAGGGGCGGGGAGAAGGCAGGACACCATGGCAGCAATGACGATGAACGAACTGGGGCCGATGCTCACCGCGAGCGAAGTGGCGGAGATGCTCCACCTCCACGTCAACACCGTGAAGCGCCTTGGAGACCGCGGCGAGCTCCCGTTCTTCCGGGTGTGCAAGCGTGGCGACCGGCGCTTCCGGCTTGAGGACGTGATGGGCTTTCTGGCCCGCAACCGGTAGATCCGGCCGCTGCGGTAGCCCGCAGCACCCTGTCAGAGCACCCGTCCACGCGGGTGCTCTTTGGTGTCCGGCGGCTGCGTCTTGCCGGGCGGATCCGCCCTGTAGGCGTGGCAACCGGCGTTTGGGGAGCGCATGATTTCCCCGTCAGCACATCCTGTGCGCATATGGGGAGCAGAGATGACCAGCCGCACAGTGCAGCGCCTCGGCGCACTTATGGCCCTGATCGTCGTCGCCGGCTGCGGGTCGGCGGCCCCGGCATCATCGGCACCGGCATCCACGCCGGTCCCCACGGCCGCGCCAACGCCCGTCCCCACCCCGGCTCCAACGCCAGACGTCTACAAGGCATTTGTTGCGTGGGCCGCATCCCCAACCCTGGTCCTGCGCGCAGATGTCAGCGGCACCGTGGACGTGGGGGTGAGCACCAGGCTCGCCGGGTCCTACGAGGTTGACGGCGCCTCGATCAGGTCAGTGCAGGTGTTCACCGTCGGCGGCAAGTCGTCACAGTCTGAGCAGCGCGTCGTCTCGGCCTCCGGGTACACCAAGGTTGGCGAGGGGCCGTGGATGCAGTACGCGCAGTTGTCCGGTGCGAACACGCCGCCGCGGCTGGCCACTGCGCTAGCGAGCGCGAAGCTGACCCAGAAATCCGGCGCAGACGGCCTCCACCTGACCGGGGAGGGCGCGGCCATCATTGACGTGGTCTATTCGCTGCTCCTGATCGAGCGGACCCAGTCCACCTTTCTGGACGGCAGCATCGACCTGCTGGTTGGCCCGGACGGCGTGCCGCTGACGCTGGCGGTGAAGGTGACGGCCATTGCCGCCGGAACCAAGATGACATCGGCGCTTGCGTACACGTTTGACGCCAAGCCTGTCGTGGCGCAGATCAGCGCCCCCACAGACCCGTGGGATCTCCACAACCCGGGCCACTACTACACGCTGTCGACGCCTCCTGGCTGGACGGCAGACATCGAGACCGCGCCCAAGGACCCCAACAACATCCTGGACGTCTACACCGCCCCGAAGCCGGCGGTCGCCTCCCTCAATGTGAACTGCCTGGCCGGCACCTGGACGCTTGCCGAGTGGATCGCGGACACCAATGCGTACCTGACCAAGACCTATGGCAAGAAGCCAACAAGGGCCTACGACGCCAAGTTTGGCGGCGCCGCCGTGAAGGTCCTGGAGTGGGCCAACGTCAAGATGGGCAAGTACCCAACCTTTGTTGTGAACATCTCATACACCAGCGGAAAGGCCGGCTGTGATCTGCGCTGGTACAACGACCCGGGGACGGAGTCGGCTGACTACACGACGATTGCGCTGATCGGGTCCAGCTTCGCGTTCAAGTAACCGCGCGGAGCAGCGGCCTGGCCGTCGTCGAGCAGTCGGCCGGGCCGTCGGCCGCTGCGCCTTCGCCGGGGGGCGCAGCGCCGTCCGCAAACTGGCTACCGTCCTCCTGGCGGACGGTACGCAACTGGCGGCCGCGCCGGGCACCCTTCGCGGACCCGCTCCACGCACGAGCGGCCCTGCCGAATCCGCCTACCGTCCGTGGGGAGGACCGTAGACGAGAGCGCGCTGGATACCGTCCGTGGAGAGGACGGCTGGCGGAAACTCGGGCCAGCGACGAGATGACGTGACCAGGCGCCAGGGCGTCAGCCCTTGAGCGCCCCCTCAAAGATGGCGAGGGCCTCTTCAACCTCGGGCACCGTCACGTTGAGCGGCGGGATCCAGCGGATGACCTGGTGCTGGATGCCGCAGTTGAGCAGCAGCAGCCCGGCGTCCACCGCGCGGGCCGTCACCGCGTCCGCGGTTGCGCCGTCAGGCGTGCGGCTGGCCCGGTCCTTCACAAACTCCACGCCAATCATCAGGCCGCGTCCGCGCACGTCGCCAATGCCCGGGTGGTCCGCCATCAGCTCGCGCAGACCGCCTAGGAGTTCCGCGCCGCGCAGCCGGGCGTTCTCCACCAGGTTCTCGTCGTGGATGGTCTCCAAAACCGCCACGCCTGCCGCGCACGCCACGGGGTTGCCGCCGTACGTGGTGCCGTGGGCGCCCTTGCCCCAGCGGGTCATCAGGTCCGTGGACGCAACGATGCCCGAGAGCGGCAGGCCGTTGGCGATGGCCTTCGCCACGCACACGACGTCCGGGACGATGCCGGACTCCTCAAACGACCACATCTGGCCCGTCCGCCCAAATCCGGACTGGACCTCGTCTGCAATGAGCAGGATGCCGTGCTTGTCGCAGCGCTCGCGGAGCCCCTGGAGGAAGGCTGCGGGCGCCGGGTAGTAGCCGCCCTCGCCCTGGACCGGCTCAATGATGATGGCCGCCACCTGCGAGGGTGCAACGGTGGTCATGAGCAGTCCGTCAAGGTGCTTGAGTGAGTCTGCAACTGCCTTCTGCTCATCGCCCGCGTAGTAGCGGTACACCGCGGGGTACACCGTCTGGTAGACGGCGGGGAGCAGCGGCTCATAGCCAATGCGGTAGTTGAGCGATGAGCTGGTCACGCTTGTGGCGCCGATGGTCCGGCCGTGGAAGGCGCCGCGGAAGCAGATGATCGCGGGCCTGCCGGTGGCGCGCCGGGCCAGCTTGATGGCGCCGTCGATGGTCTCCGAGCCCGAGTTGAGGAACAGGACGGAGTCCAGTGGCTCCGGGAACGTGGCCGTGAGCATCTTGGCAAGCTTGACGGTGGACTCTGCAAAGCCCAGCGCATGCACAGGGCCGATGAGCTTGTCCACCTGCTCGTGGATGGCCTTGGTCACGCGCGGGTGCGTGTGCCCCAGCGCCGTCACGGCGATGCCGTTGGCGAAGTCCAGGTAGCCGCGGCCATCGGTGTCGTACAGGCGGTGGCCGATCCCGTGGGACCAGCTCTTGTCCATGTAGCGGCCAAGGACCGAGCTGATGGAGGCGCCGCCAAGAGCGGCAAGGTCGAGGGTGTCGGAGCTGTCGGTAGTGTCCACCGGGCGAGTATAGGGACGCGGCGCGGCGGTAGGATGGCGCCACGACCCCCGGACGACCCTTGCACCCACTCGAGGCAACACCAGCCGTGATCGACTTTCGCCTGACCGACGAGCAGAAGCTTGTCCGCGACGCCGCCCGCGCCTTTGTCGAGGCGGAGATCCTGCCCAACATCCGCGAGTGGGACACCAGCGGCGAGGTACACCGCGAGGTGTTCACCAAGCTTGGCGAGATGGGCTTCCTTGGCGCGCCTATCCCGGAGCAGTACGGCGGCGCGGGGATGGACTACATCAGCTTCGCCATCCTGTGCGAGGAGCTGGAGCGAGCCGACACGGCGTTCCGCGTGGTGCAGAGCGTCCATGTGGGCCTCAACAGCCTCACGCTGCTCCAGTGGGGGACCGAGGAGCAGCGCCAGCGCTGGCTGGTGCCGCAGGCGAAGGGCGAGAAGCTTGCCACCTTCGCCCTGACGGAGCCGGGTGTGGGAACCGATGCCGGAGCCCTCACCACCACGGCGCGCCGCGATGGCGACAGCTATGTGCTCAACGGGCACAAGATCTGGATTAGCCTCGCGGACATCGCGGACCAGTTCCTCATCTTCGCCACCGTGGACCGCGCCAAGAAGCACAAGGGCGTCACGGCCTTTGTGGTGGAGCGCGGCATGGCCGGCCTCACAACCGGCAGCCTCCACGGCAAGCTGGGCATCCGCGCCGGCAACACCGGCCTCATCGACTTTGAGAACGTTCGCGTCCCCGTTGAGAACCGAATCGGCGAAGAGGGGGAGGGCTTCCTCATCGCGATGAGCGCCATCGACCAGGGCCGCTACACCGTCGCTGCAGGCGCTGTTGGCCTTGCGCAGGCGTGTCTGGACGCGTCGCTCAAGTACGCCCACGAGCGCGAGACGTTTGGCCAGGAGATTGGCAAGCACCAGCTGGTCAAGCAGATGATCGCCAACATGGCCAAGGGCACCGAGATTGGCCGGCTGCTTGTGTGGCAGGCGGGCGCGCTCAAGAACCGCGGCGTGCGCAACACGCGCGAGACCTCATTGGCCAAGTGGCACGCCACAGACCACTCCGTGCAGGCGGCGCTTGACGCCATCCAGATCCACGGCGCCAACGGCTACTCCAACGAGTTCCCCGTGGAGCGCTACCTGCGCAACTCCAAGGCTGCGGTCATCTACGAGGGCACAAGCCAGCTGCACACGCTGATCCAGGCGGACTACGCGCTGGGCTACCGCGAAGACAAGCCCATCCGCTGCGAGCCGTGGCCGGCGCAGGGGTTTGAGCGCGGCTGACCGCCGCGTTCCCGGCAACCTGCATCACCAGCATGATCGGAGACCCCATGGCCTCACCTGAGCTTGCGTTCCCCAGCCTTGACGAGGTGGTTGAGCAGGAGCGGACGCTTGTCCTGACAAGCGCGTCTCCCACCGATCTGTACGCGCTTGGCTGCCGTGCGGCCGACGCCGCGATTGCCGAGGGTCTCGGGGTGGTCATCCAGATCCGTCTGGGCGAGCGGCTGGTGTTTCAGGCCGGGGCGCCAGGCAGCGGCCCCATCAACGACGTGTGGGCGTCGCGCAAGGCCCGCACGGTCCGCCTCTTTGAGCAGAGCTCGATGCGCGTCCAGCTGACACACCGGCGCGACGGCGCGGACTTTGAGGCCAAGCACCGGCTGCCGATGGATCAGTACTCCATTCACGGCGGGTGCTTCCCGCTCACCGTTGCCGGCACTGGGGTTGTGGGCAGCATGGCCGTCTCGGGCCTGCCGCAGACCGAGGACCACGCGTTCATCGTCCGGATCCTGGGCGAGCACATCGCGGCGGCCGCCCGATGATGGGTCTTGTTGTCCGCTTCACGGTGCGGCCGGATGCCGCGGCGGCCTTTGACGCGCTGCTGGCCACCGAGCTTGCGGGGATCCGGGCGCACGAGCCGGGCACGCTGGTGTACGCGGTGGCCACGGACCAGTCAGAGCCCGGCGTGGTGACGCTGCTAGAGGTCTACCGGGACCGGGCGGCCTTTGAGGCGCACGAGGACCAGCCGCACACAAAGCACTTCCTGGCCGCGCGAGACCAGCACCTCGCGGCGCCCACGCAGGTGCGCTGGCTTGATGTGGCCGACATGGCGTCCGGCCCCACCGGCTGACCTGGCGGGCTACTCCGGCGCCGTCACCGGCTCGCGAGCAGGGCTCTTGCTGCGCCCGCTCGCGGACACGATCAGCACGACGCCTGCCACGATGATTGCGGCCGCGATCAGCGTCCGGCCGTCCAGCACCTCGCCGAGGATCAGCGCACCAAGCCCCACGGCAACCGCGGGATTGACGTACGCATACGTTGTCACGCGGGCTAGCGGCGCCACCCCCACCAGCCAGGCATATGTCACGTAGCCAATCAGGCTGCCTACGCAGATCAGGTAGGCCAGGCTCAGCCAGGCCTCGGGTGCAACGGCCGCCGGGTTGAACGTGGCGGTGGTGCCGAGCACCGTGGCGATGACCAGCAGCAGCATGCCGCCAGCCAGCATCTGGACGCCGGTGGCAAGCAGCGCAGGCTTTGGCTGAACGGCGCGCTTGGCGGCGTACAGCGAGCCCGTGGCCCAGCACATTGGCGAGATGAGCAGCGCCAGCAGCCCGGGGGCCTCTGCGCCGCCCCCGACGATCGACGGCCCGGCCAGCAGCGCCACGCCGCCAAGGCCAATCAGGGTGCCTGCCACGGCGCGGCGAGGCATCCGCGCCCCAAACGCGATACGGCCAAACACGGCCACCCACATGGGCATGAGCGCAACCAGCAGCGCCGTCGTGCCCGATGACACGCTCTCCTCAGCCCATGCCACCAGCCCCATGCCGCCGCCGATGAGGCAGAACCCCACAATCGACGCGTCCCGGATCTCGTGGAGCGACGGCTTGGCCAGACGCCCCCGCAGGAAGGCAACCATGGCCACCGTCAGGATCACGCCCGCCGCCGTGAACCGCAGGCCGCCCATGAGAAGGGCGGGCATCGTGACAACCGCAACCCGGATGGCGAGGTATGTGGAGCCCCACACGAGGTACAGCACGAGGATGCCCGCCCCAATGGCGAGCGGGCTGGTGGAGCGATTGGTCACGTCGGGGTGGTCCTCACGGGTGGGTCAGACGCCACGCGTCAGGCGGCCGCCTCGATAGCGGTTGGTCTGCAGACCTTACAGGCGCGATACCCGCGGGCCTGCGCATCACGCAGCGACCGAAACGGTACTCGGTGCGCGGCTGACACACGCCGAGCGTGGCGACACGTGGGCCAGCAGACGATATGTGTGGTGTCCGAGCCGATGAGCCGCTCGCCCCGTCGCGCGGCGGTCTCCAGACCGTCGGGGTCCAGCCCCTCCGCAGCGAGGATCGCGCGCTTGTTGCCCGGGCCCCCCAGCGAGTACTGCCCGATGGTGCCATCGGTGCGGACCACGCGATGGCACGGGACCACAAGCGGCACCGGGTTGTGGCCAAGCGCTGTCCCCACGGCGCGGACCGCCTTGGGCCGGCCGATCTCCGCCGCGATCCACCCGTACGGACGCACCTCGCCAAACGGAATGTCGAGCGCCTTCTCCCAGACCGCCACCTCAAAGTCCGTGTGGCCGCGGAGATCCAGCGTGATCCGTGCCGAGCGGTCGCCAGACAGGCGGCGCGCGATCGGCCCGGCTAGCGAAGCCGGCAGCGCGTCCGCCAGCAGCGTGCGCCGGCCGCTCACCACCTGATGGTGCGCCGCAGCCGCAGGGCCATCCTCGGCCAGGTCAACCGCCGCAACACCGCGCCCGTTCCACGCCACCCAGAGCACGCCAATCGCCGTGCCCAGCGGCGCCATGCGGTCGGCGAGGCCAACCTCAACCAACACGTCATCCGCAAGATGCGCTGGGGCCGGGGCGGTCAGCGACGTGAGCATCGGGTTGTCAGTCATGCGATCAGCTCCTCAAGACCGGCAGCCGCCGCGGCAACGCGCAGCATGGCGAGCCCGCGGTGGACCTGGGCCTTCAGCGTTCCCTCGGGTTTGCCCAGGACCAAGGCCAGTTCGGCGTAGGACAGGCTGTCCACATGGCGCAGCACCACCGGCACGCGGTAGCGCTCGGGCAGGTTGGCCAAGAGTGTCCCCAGACGCTCCCGCGCGTCATGGCGCTCGGCAGTGGCCGCGGGACCGCTGGCAAGCGTGGCCTGTGGCTCCGCCCCGGCGTCCAGCAGCGCCGTCAGTGACAGGGCGGGCGGGGCCGCCCGCCGATGACGGTTTCGGCAGAGGTTCACCACGATTGTCGCAAGCCACGGGCGCAGGCGCAGGGAGCTGATCCGCTCGGGCGGGTACCCAGCGAGCGCGCGGTACGCCCGGACAAACGCCTCCTGCGCCACCTCTTCCGCGTCATGGTGGCTCCCGGTCACGCGCAGCGCAATGGCGTGGCAGCGGTCAACGTGGGCGCGGACCAGCGTCTCGAACGCCGCGTCGAGATCGTCTGCCAACAGGCCTGCCAGGGTTCTGTCGTCCATCACCTTCCACAACACGCCCAGCGGCGTTCCGTTTGCATCGCCCGCGCGCGAAGACCCAATCGGATGCTAGCAGCGGGAGGTGGCACAATCCTCCCATGCGCCTCGACGACCGCTTCGACGACCTGGTAGCCAGCCTCGGCGGCTTCTACAAGACCTGGTACGTGTATGCCGGTCTGGAGCTGGGGTTATTCGAGCAGCTGCGTGCCGCCGGGGACAAGGGCCTCACCACCGGAGAGCTTGCCGCAGCCGCGGGCGTCCAGCCAGACTTGGCATCCCGCTGGGCTTGGGGCGCGGATGCGCACGCGCTGGTGGACATCGACGACAACCGCGTCCACCTCCCGGCCGAGCTTGGCCAGATCCTGCTTGACCCCAATCGGCCCGAATACCTTGGCGGCCAGTTCCTCCACGCGTCCATCGGCAGTCTGGACTACCACGCCCTGGCCGATGTCTTCCGGACCGGCACCCCGCTGCGGTCGCGGCCTGACCGTTACCGCGTCTCCATTGAGCGCCTCACCATCCAGGATGTCGCGGTCTTCTTCCAGGAAGTCCTCCGGTCCTTCCCGCAGCTTGCCGCGGACCTTGGGCCTGGCACGCGGATCCTGGACGTCCACTGCGGTGGCGGCCGCTGGCTGATCGCCATGGCTCGCCAGTTTGCCGGGACGCAGCTGACAGGTGTGGAGTTTGAGCCAGACTCTGTGGAGCGTGCGCGCGCCAACGTGGCGACGGCCGGGCTGCAGGACCGCGTCGCTATCGAGCAGGGTTCCATGATCAGCGTGGGCCACCAGGCTGAGGCAACGCTGGTCTACCTGCAGTACTCCCTGCACCAGCTGCCTGACCCGGCTGACACGCTGAAATCCGCATGGGCAGCCGTCAAGCCCGGTGGCTGGCTGGTCTCGCTGGACTGGCATCTGCCCACCGATCCGGAGCTGCTGCGGACACACCACGCGGAGATGATCGCTGGCGTCCAGTTGGACGAGCTGGTCCAGGGCACGCGTCTCGTGTCCTCGACAGAGGCACTTGGCTGGTATGCAGAGGCTGGCCTGCCCATCCCGGAGCTGGTTGAGCTGCCCTCCGGGGCAAGCGCGATCGTCCTGCGCCGAACTTGAGCCTGCGCCGGGTCATCGGCATGACCCGCCGGGTCGCGGCATGACCCGCCGGGTCGCGGCATGACCCGCCGGATCGCGATCGACGCTGCGGCGATGACCGCGATCGAGCGCCACGAGACGGCCTCGCACGCCATCCCTGCTCGCGAGATGCGCGAGCTGGGTGATGCGGTGATGCTGCACGACCCGTTCGACGCAGACCCCTTCTGGAACCGGCTTGCTGCGGTGCGCTGGCCCGACGACCCCGCCGCGTTTGATCGGCGCCTGACCGAGGTCATGGCGCTGTTTGCCATCCTGGGACGCCGCCCGCACGTCTGGCCGTCGCCGGTTCACGCCGGCCCAGCGGATCTTGCGGAGCGGCTGGCGGCCAACGGGTTTGTGGATGTCGGCGGCGGACATGTGATGGTGTTGTCGGATGTGGACTTGGCGGCTCCGGTCAGGCAAGCCGAGATCCCCGCCGGCGTCAGCGTGCGAGTCATCCGCCGCCCGCCAGACGCCGGTCCACACGATCTGGCCGATGCCGGAGCTGTGTTGGCCGCGGCCTTTGGCGCTCCGGTGACCCGTGGCCCATCACTGGCCGCAGAGCTCGCGGCCACGCTTGCCGATCCGCGGATTGTGCTGGTGATTGCCCGCGTCCACGGGACGGCGGCCGCTGTGGCCAAGGCAACCACGTTTGACGGGCTGACGTACCTCTCGTCCATCGGGACGCTGCCGGGGTTTCGTGGCCGCGGTCTGGCGGCCCTTGTCACGCGCCGCGTCATGGCCGCAGCAGGCGCTCGGGCCCCCGGGACGGCATATCTGGGCGTGTTCAGCGGCAACACCACCGCCATCGGCCTCTACGAGCGGCTTGGGTTTGTATCGGTTGGGAAGTCGCCCGACCTGCTCTTGGAGTAGCGATGGACCGATGGGCGCGTCTCACCTGGCAGGCAGGCGATCCGGCACAGATGGCCCAGGTGTTGGGCGGGCGGCTTGGCATTGCCCCCACACCATCGCGGCGCGCGGCGGGCGCCTGGGACCTCCGGCTGGGGACGGAGCTGTTGGAGGTGGTGCCCTGGCGGAGCGAGCAGGCCGGAGACGAGCCGACGGCCGAGGGGCGCCTGCTGTTTGAGCCGGTGATGCAGGGCGGCTCGTCCGCCGATGACGCCCATGACCCGGATCTCGCGGCAGCACGGCAGCAGAGCCCGTCATCGGTCACGTTGGCGGCGGTGATCTGGGCGACCGTTGACCTTGAGCGCGCCGAGGCGGAGCTTGCGCTCTGGCTGGAGCCGCTTGCCAACCCGGCCCCGCTGACGGATGAGCCGCACCTTGGCGCCCGCGGCCGCGTCCGGACCACCACCGGGCTTCCGGGCGGACGGCTTGTGCTGCTTGAGCCAACGTCGGAGGGCGCGCTCGCCGCCTCGCTTGCACGTGACAGCGAAGGACCCTGTGGCCTGTACGTTCTGGGTGCGCCGATGCCCCTTGGTTCGGGCGGCCCGGCCCGTCGCCACGATGGCCCGATTGGGGCATCTGTTCGCCTGCGGACCGCTGTCCGTGCCGGTCCGCACCTGCTCTTGCTGGTGCCGGGTACTATCGCGCCATGAACGACGCCCGTGTCACTGTCCGCGCTGCCGCCGATGGCGATGCCGACCGGCTCGCCTCGCTTCTCACCGACGAAGGCTACCCAGCGGGGGGCACCGACCTCACTGCGCGCCTCGCCAGATTTGGCGCCATCGGCGCCCACGTGCTGGTGGCTGAAGCCGCAGGTGACGTGGTTGGCTTTGTCGCCATGCTGGTGCTGCCGCGGTTTGAGTCAGCGGACACCTTTGCCCGCATCGTGACGCTTGTGGTGGATGCCGGTGAGCGCGAGCGCGGGATTGGCCGGCTCCTGATGGCGGCCGCCGAGAAGACCGCGGCCAAGGAAGGCGCCTCCTTCCTCGAGGTCACCGCCGGTCACCATCGGCCTGACGCGCGTCGCCTGTTTGAGTCCATGGGCTACGACGCAAGCGTGGCCACGTACCTGCGCAAGCGGCCCTGATCCCCGTCCCGCGCCCGACGGGCATCCCGCACCAGTAGGGCCCGCCGCCATGTCGCTGCCCCGGCTGATCCTGCGCGACGAGGTTGCGTCCCTTCTGGACCTGCCGTGGGAAGTGCCGCTGGCCGAGTGGGACTCCGGGACCCATCGATTTCGCGAGTTGCCGGTGGGCCCGTCGCGCCACCTCGTCCGGTTCCTTGTCCACGACGGGCTTGCGTATGCGCTCAAGGAGCTGCCAAACGCGGTGGCCCAGCGCGAGTTTGACGTGCTCCGCCAGCTTGAGGACGCGAGGCTTCCCAGCGTGCGTGCCGTGGGTCTGGCTGTTCGACCCGACAGCGGCGACGCAATCCTCGTCACGGTGTTCCTGCGCCACTCGATGCAGTACCGACGCCTGCTCATGCGCCTGCGCACCGCCAGCGCCACGTATCGGGATCGCCTGCTTGACGCAATGGCGCTGCTGCTGGTGGACCTCCACCGCAGTGGCGTGTACTGGGGGGACTGCTCGCTTGCCAACACGCTGTTTCGCCGCGACGGGGACCGCATCCAGGCGTATCTCGTGGACGCCGAGACCAGCGAGACGCACGAGTCGCTCTCGGACGGCCAGCGTCGGTACGACCTCGACATCTTGGTGGAGAACGTCGCCTTCGGCCTTGCGGACCTTGCCGCCTATCTGGGCCGACCTGACGAGATGGACGAGGCGGTTGATGCCGCCGAATCCGTGCGCACGCGCTACGAGGCAGTCTGGGCCGAGCTCTACAACCAGCCGGATCTGATCCGGGGCGATCGCCAGGCCATCCGAGCCCGCCTCCGCAAGCTCAACGACCTTGGGTTCTCGGTGGATCTGGAGGTGGATCCTGTAGGCACGCTCGGCACGGTCCGGCTGCGGACGTCCGTCACCACCCGCCGCTACAACGCCAATGAGCTAGAGCGCCGGACGCGCCTGCGGACGCTTGAGGGACAGGCGCGCATCCTGCTCAACGACCTCGCCGAGTACGGGGCGTGGCTGGAGCACGCGGAGGAGCGCCGGCTGGAGCCGGATGCGGCCGCCGACCGATGGCTGCGCGAGGTGTATCGGCCCACCCAGGCCAAGATTGCCCGCGAGGTGGGCCCGGACCGGGACCTTGTGCAGGCCTACTGCGACGTGCTGGAGCACAAGTGGCTGCTGTCCGAGCAGGCTGGTGGCGATGTGGGGCTGGAGGCGGCGGTCGCCTCGTATGTGGCCGCAGGAGCGCCGGCGCCGGAGGCGTCAAGCCGCAGTGACGACAACCCGCCCGATCTTCTTGCGGTCCTGGATCTGGACCCTGATCCCGACGAGATCGACGCGGGGAGCTCCAGCTAGCGTTCGCCCGCCCAGGTCTCGTGGTGGATGAGCTCGTCGAGCGGCTTGCGGCCACCCGTCTGGTTTGGGCGCGTCAGCGCATCGGGTTGGGCCGGGTAGCCAAACGAGAGCATGAACTCGCAGTGCATGTCCTCGGGGTAGCCCAGGATCTCGCGGGCGCGCTGCGCCTCGTAGACCGTCGCCGGGCAGCTGCCCACGCCAAGCTCCCAGGCCACCAGCATCATCTGGGCCGCGGCACCGCCAAGATCCCACGTGATGGACAGGGAGGCGCCCTCGATGCGCGGGTCTGGCGTCACCAGCGCCACAGCCGCCGCGGCGCCCGCGACATGCCCACACCACGGGCCAAGCGCGGACAGCGCGGCCAGCCGCTCGCGATCCCGCACCACCACAAAGCCCCAGCGCTGGCGGTTCTTGGCCGAGTGCGCGCGGCGCCCGGCTTCAAGGATTGCGTTGAGGTCCGTCGCGCTGAGCGCCGTTGCGGCGAACTCGCGGATGGCGCGCTTGGTGTGGACGGCGTCACGGACGTGCATCGGGCTCCTCGGGTGTGGCGGGTGTCCTGGGCTTCTGGCGCTGGAACAGGCGGATCACGGACGCAAGGCCGCCGGGCTCGGCGTCCACCGCTGCCAGGCGCTCCGGCTCCGGTGGGCGCCGGGCATCCACCGCCACAGCGCGCGCGGCGGCTTCATCGGGCGTGAGCGGACCGCCCAGCGACGTGGCGAGGAAGCGGGCCATCGCGGCGCGGACTTCGGGGAACTCATAGATCCAGCTGTGGTGGCCGCCCTGGACCAGCAGCGTCTGGGTCACGGCTCCGGGCAGCGCTGCGCGACGGGCGGCCGCAAGCCTGCCCATGTGGTCCGGCGGCACGACATGGTCGTCGGTGCCGTGGATGAGCAGGACGGGCGCCGTGATCCGGCGGATGGCGTCAACCGCGTCAACCTCCCGGACCGAGTGGCCGCGCGGCCGCAGGTACACATGGGTGGTCAGCCAGGCGAGGGGCCAGGCAATGAGCCCCGGGAATGGCAGATCGGCCAGCTGGAACGTCAGCCGCGTCATGCGGTAGGCACCCGCGGGCGGCGCGAGGGCCACGACGGCGTCCAGGGCCAGCGCTGCCTCGTCGCCCGTAGCCCTGTCTCCGCCGTTTCCGGCGGCGATCAGCGCGCCGGCACCCCCGATGGAGTGGCCGACGAGCGCAACCGTGGTCACCTCGGGCCGGGACCGCAGCCAGACGATGCCGGCGCGGGCATCAGCTGCAAACTCGCCAGCCGAGACCGGGAGCGTCTCAGCGGCATTGGCGCCGTGGCCGCGGACATCGAGCGTCAGCACGTGATAGCCCGCCGCATGGAGCACCTGGGCGTGGGGGAGCGTCCGGTCGCGGGCCGACTCCCAGCCGTGGACCAGCACCACGCCCGGAGCGCGGGCAGACGCATCGGCGTTTGCCGTGGCCGGCAGGTACCACCCAGCCAGTGTCAGGCCGTCGGTGACTGGCACCGCGACCGACTGGTAGCCCAGCCCCAGATCGGCAGGCGTGGTGCCGGGCGGGTTGCGCTTGGGGATGCCAGCCCGCAGTCGGTAGACCAGCGCGAAACGCAACGCAAGCGCGATGGGGGCAGCGATGAGCGCTGCGGCAACACCGGCTTGCCGCAATCGGGACCGTGGGAGCATGCGCGTATCGGACCCCGTCGCGGCCAGCCTGTCAAACGCTGTGATCACGGAGGGTCACGCCAAGGGGCTGCCGAGAGCGCTGCCGGTACACTCAGGCTTGTGCCTCCGAGAGATCCCCACGACGTCTTGGGTGTTGAGCCCGGTGCTGGGCCCGACGAGATCAAGGCTGCGTGGCGCGCCCTTGCGCGGCGCCACCACCCGGACCTCACGGCCGACGATCCTGAGTCTTCCCGGAAGGCCACGCGCCGGATGGCGGAGATCAACGCCGCCTACGCCAGCCTCACCCGCGCCGGGGAGACTCCTGAGAGCCGGCAGCGAGATGCTGGCGCCGGGCCCAGACCGCGGCGACCAGGTCCTCGTCCAGGCCGGAACGCAGGTCCGCCGCCGCCGCCCGAGATGCCGCCGGTCAAGGCCCGTCTCGACACATCGTCCACGTTTGTCGTCCTCAACCAGCG
Organism: uncultured Chloroflexota bacterium; assembly: GCA_903925955.1. Taxonomy (GTDB): domain Bacteria; phylum Chloroflexota; class Limnocylindria; order Limnocylindrales; family CSP1-4; genus CAIXZV01. Next base: position 15,124 of record CAIYHO010000189.1, on the reverse strand, counting down.
GACAACCCCACCCGGGTCGCGCCACCCGCTGGGCGGCCAGGCGCCCCATGAGCGGGATCGCAATATCCCGGACCTGCGAGCGTCAAAGCCCTCCGGTCCGCTGGAGCGCGACATCGATCCCGACTACATCGTCCCCGACCTGCCCGGCGTGGACGATGCCCTGGACATGCTGCTCACGTTTGGCAAGTTCCACGGCCACAGCCTGGGCCAGGTGCTGAGCTTTGAGCCCAGCTACCTTGACTGGCTGGCCGAAACGTACAACCGCGACCCCGAGATCAGTGCCGCCGCCCGCGTGCTTGTGGCCGAACTGGATCGGCGGGGGATCCGGCGGGAAGAGCGGCCGATGCGCCCGGGCTGGCAGACAAGCCCCTTCCGGTAGGCTCTGGTCCCCATGTCAAACATCCGCCAACGTCTGTCCATCGTCGCGCTCTGCCTCGCCGCCCTTGTTGCGCTGGGCGCATGCGGTGGCGGCCGTGTCCTCACCGCCAGTTTTGACCCTGCGTCTGCGTGCACCACGAATGGCCGGATGGCGGGCGCCTACCCCGAACTCGAGGCGCTCCTGCCCACAACGTATGACGGCAAGGCGCCGGCCACGGTGGACTCGGGCCGCAGCTGCACCCCCGCCGCACTGGGCACCCTTGCAGCCGCAGGTGTGGCGGGCGTGCGGTTTGCAGGCGCCACGTGGTCGCTTGGATCCGCCAGCGGGCTCACGGTGGCGGTCTTCGAAGGCTCGGGTCTGGATGCCGCAAAGATGCTGGAGTTCTACGCGCTGCCGGCAAGCACGGCAAGCCACACGGACTCCTATCGGACCATCGACACAACCGTCGCCGGCAAGGCTGCAAAACGCCTTGAGGTCCTCAACAAGGACGGGACAACAAACACCATCGTGATCTGGTCTGGGGGCGCAGGTGGACGCGTGCTTGTGCTGCTGGCCTCTGACCTGGGCGACGCAAAGGTGCTGGTTGCACTGGAGCAGCTCGCCGCGCCCTGACGGGTGTGAGGACCGGGCGGCCGCGGTGTAGAGTCCGCCCATGACCAACCCGTGGGACGAGCGGCACCGCCGCTGGCGCATCGACCGCCTCGCGCCAGCGCTTGACCGCCTGCCGGAGCGCCGCGACCGGTTCTCCACGATGGGCGACCTCCCGGTAGAGCGTCTCTACGGTCCATGGGATCAGGAGCGCGACAGCGACGGGGGAGCGGCAGGAGCCGGCGGCCCAACGGCGGTAGACCACCACGGCGTCCCGCTCTACGACGGCGATGGCCCCTACGCCGCCTTTGATGCCGCCCGCGACATCGGTCTGCCCGGCGACCCGCCGTTCACCCGCGGGATCCACCCCACCGGGTATCGCAGCCGCCCCTGGACCATGCGCATGTTTGCGGGCTTCGGCAGCGCAGAGGACACCAACGCCCGGTTCCGCCAGTTGCTGGCTGCGGGCCAGACGGGGCTGTCCATCGCCTTTGACATGCCAACCCTGTACGGCCTCGACACGGACCACGAGGAGGCCGACGGCGAATTTGGCACCTGCGGGGTGGCCGTGAGCAGCCTCGCGGACATGGAGGTGCTGCTCGACGGGCTGCCGCTTGACCAGGTCAGCACGTCGATGACCATCAACGCGCCAGCCGCGCCCATCTGGGCGATGTATATCGCTGCGGCCGAGAAGCGCGGCGTGCCGCGGGCGGCGCTTGAGGGCACCATCCAGAACGACATCCTCAAGGAGTACGTGGCGCAGAAGGAGTTCCTGTACCCGCCGGAGCCCTCGATGCGGCTGGTGACGGACACCATCGAGTTTGGGACGCGCGAGATGCCGCGCTGGAACACGGTGTCCATCAGCGGGTACCACATCCGCGAGGCGGGCTCCACGGCGGTCCAGGAGCTGGCGTTCACCATCGCGGACGGCATGGCGTACGTGGAGGCGGCCCTGGAGCGTGGGCTGGACGTGGACGAGTTTGCGCCGCGCCTGTCGTTCTTCTTCAACAGTCACAGCGACTTCTTTGAGGAGATCGCCAAGTTCCGCGCCTCGCGCCGGATCTGGTGGAAGCTCATGAGCCAGCGCTATGGCGCCCGCGCTGAGCGCTCAACCTGGATGCGCTTCCACACGCAGACCGCGGGGGTGTCGCTGACGGGCCAGCAGCCGCTCAACAACCTCACGCGCGTGGCGACGCAGGCGCTGGCCGCCATCCTTGGCGGGACGCAGTCGCTCCACACGGACGCGTTTGACGAGGCGCTCGCCGTGCCCACCGCCGAGGCCGCGCTCCTCGCCCTGCGCCAGCAGCAGATCCTAGCCGATGAGACCGGCGTGGCCTCCACGGTTGACCCCCTGGGCGGGTCGTGGTTTGTGGAGTCGCTCACCAACCGCGTGGAGCGCGAGGTGTGGCGCTACCTCGACGAGATCGACGAGCGCGGCGGCATGCTCAAGGCCATCGCCGAGGGCTATCCGCAGCGTGAGATTGCAGACGCGGCCTACCGCTTCCAGCGTGAGCTGGACGCCGGGGAGCGGACGATCGTTGGGGTGAACCGCTATGTCACCGATGAGCGGCTGCGGGTGCCGGTGCTCCAGATCCCGCCCGGCTCGCTGGAGCGGCATCTCGCGCGGCTGGCCAAGACGCGGGCGGAACGCGACCCTGCGGCCGTGGCCGCTGCGTTGGCGGGGCTGCGTGACGCAGCGTCAAGGCCCGGGACGTCGGAGACAAACCTGATGCCGCACTTCCTGGCCTGCGCCAAGGCCTACGCCACGCTGGGCGAGCAGTGCCGGGTGCTGCGCGACGTCTGGGGCGAGTACCGGGAGCCGGTGGCGGTCTAGCGGTCTGACGGTCTAGCTGTCGGCCGGCCGGTGTCGCGCGGCGAAGGTCTGTGCGTCGGTCAGGAGCACCGCGACGCCGTCGGCGCCCGTGCGCTCCTTCATGCCCGGCTCGTAGCTGATGCCGCCGCCAATCAGGATGGCGAGTGGCCGCGCGCCGCCGGCAACACGGATGGCCACAACCGCCTCCGCGAGTGCCTCCACCCGCTCCACCCCAGACGCGGTGAGGGCCACCATTGCCACACTGCTGTTCCGTGCGACGAAGTTGGCAAGATCCGTGTCAGGCATGTCGGAGCCAAGATTGGCCACGGTCCAGCCGTCCTCAGTCAGGACCTGCTCGAGACACACCAGGCCAATCATGTGGTGTTCGCCAGCGACACCCGCAAGCACGGCCAGCGGGCCCACGCGGGACGCAGGCGTGGTTGCCGGGCGGATCTGCTCAAGGACGGCAAGCAGGGTCCGTGAAGCCAGATGCTCGTCCGCGATGGACCAGCGACCCGCACGCCAGTTCTCGCCAACCATGCGCATGGCGTCGCGTACAAGCCCGTCAAACACTTCGGCGCGTGATGAGGAGGCCATGGCGTTGCGCAGGGTCCAGGCGGCCAGCTCGTCGTCACCGTCCACAAGCAGGCTTGCCAGCAGCTCCGGCGACAAGACGTCCGCGGGCACATCACGAAAGGCGGCAGGATCCACGGGCGGCAGATCGAAGGGCATGTCGTCGCTCACTCGCCGGACTCTAGCACCAGCCCCCGGACTCGGGGATAGCATGCGGCCATGTACTTCGATGCCCTCTCGTTCCTTGAGGACGAACGCGACACATTCCGCGCCTTTGAAGCGCTTGACGCCCTCACTGATGAGCAGCTGGAGGTTGTCCCGCCCACGGACCTCGGCTGGTCTGGGCGCGACCTGATGGGCCACCTCGTGCAGTGGCAGGAGATCTCGCTCCAGGTTGCCAAGGAGCTGGCGGTCAACGAGGGGAGCCCCACGTATGAGGCAAACCGCGCGCGGTGGGCCATCCCGGGCGAAGCGGACCGCTTCAACGACGCCGGGATCATCGCCTGGCGCGCCCTGCCCATCGCGGAGGTGCGTGCCCGCTTCCGCCTGGCTGCGGGCGAGTTGCGCGGGTACCTCACCGTGGTGCCGGAGTCGCGCTGGATCAAGCACCCGCGCCATCAGGAGTACTTCTTCGGGGAGACCACGGGGCACTACGAGGAGCACCTGCCCGAACTGCAGGCCGTGATGGCGGCCGTCGCGTGAGCGGGCTGCCGCCGGATCGCGACCTCCCGGATGACAACGACGACATCGATGCCGAAGACGCCGACGATGACGTTGAAGACGCGCCGCTGGGCGAAGGCGAGGCCGCCCTTGGGGCTGCTGCTGCCGAGACGACGCTTGACGAGACGCTTGACGAGCGCGTTGAGACGGTGCTGGAGGAGCTCGAGGGCGTGATCCGCCGCAGGGACGGCGTGGTCCTGCTGCTCTCGGTTGGCACACACATCTTCGCGGTGCTGGGCGGGGAGTTTCTCGAGGTTGCCTTGGCGCCCGCCATTGCCACGGCGGCCCTGCGCACGCCCGACACCCGACCGTCACCGCGCGGCGCGGGCTGGATTGCGTTCTGGCCCAGAAACCCCGACCAGTTTGCCCTCGACCGGGCCGAGGCCTGGGTTCGGCTGGCGCACCGGCGCGCCTTCAGCTGAAGCCCCGGGAATCGAAACGGCCCCGGCAGAACCGGGGCCGTGGCGCAGAGCGGGGAGTGCCTAGTCCAGCTTGCCGGCCAGCAGCGGCGTCAGGCCAAAGGCCTGCTCAAGCTGCTCCAGCGGCTTGAACCCCACCACGCCCTGTGGCTGGGAGCCGGGCTTGAAGAAGGCGATGGTGGGGATGCTCATGATCCCGAAGGCCTGCGACAGGCCCGGGTTGGCGTCCACGTCCACCTTGACCACGTCAACGAGGCCGTCGTACTTGTCCGCGAGCTTCACCATCTCGGGCGCAACCATCTTGCACGGCCCGCACCACGCGGCCCAGAAGTCCACGACAACCGGCTTGTCGTTGTTCAACACCAGTTCCTCGAACGTTGCGTCCGTGGCCTGCTTGATCTCCGCCATGGGGCGGCTCCTTTCTCCCGCACTGGCGGGCACAACCCCTTAGCGGGCGATCGAGGATAGAAGGTGGCATGCCTCCAGGATCCGGGGATCCGAGAGGCGGTAATAGACGGTGTTCCCGTCGCGGCGAGCCGTGACGAGGCCGGCAGAGCGCAGGACCAGAAGGTGCTGGCTCATGTTTGGAACCTGGCAGGACACCCGCGACGCAAGTTCGCCCACGGATGCCTCACCGGTGCCGAGCGACTCCAGCACGCAGAGGCGCTTTGGGTCCCCAAGCGCACGAGCCACAGCGGCGGAGCGCACGCGCTCTGCCTCAAGGCTTCCCGGGTTTGTCAGGTCAATCACGTGGCGGATCGTCTCACAAGTTGCGCAAGAACGCAAGTAGCATCATTCGCTAGCCCCATCGGCGGGGCCGGGCCATACTCCGGCCATGCGTGAAACGCCTGTCACCCTGGCCCGGATCCGCGCAACGCGGGAGGAGTTCAAGGGTCGCCTCCACCACACGCCGGTGCTGTCCTCGGCCACGGCCGCGCAGTTTGCGGGAGCGGCGTGCGGGGTCCGGCTGGCGGACAACCGCCTGTACCTCAAGGCGGAGCACCTCCAGAAGACCGGCTCGTTCAAGCCCCGTGCGGCGCTGGCGCGGATCGCTTCCCTGACCCCGGCAGAGCGGAGCCGCGGGGCCATCACCATGTCGGCCGGCAACGCCGGGCAGGCCTACGCCTGGGCGTGCCGAGAGCTGGGCGTGCCGATGACCGTGGTGATGCCCAACGGCGCCGTGCCCGGCAAGGTGGCCGCGTGTGTGGCGTACGGCGCGGAGGTGGTGTTCCACGGCCGCCATGTGGGTGAGTCGCGGGTGCGGCTTGAGGAGCTGCGCCAAGAGCGCGGCCTCACGCTTGTCCATCCATACGACGACCCGGAAGTGCTCCTTGGGACCGGGTCCTGTGGGCTGGAGATCCTTGACGACCTGCCCGACGTGGGCGTGGTGGTGGTCCCGGTGGGCGGCGGCGGACTCCTGGGCGGCGTGCTGGTGGCGCTGCGCGAGACGCGGCCGGGCATCCGCGTGTTTGGCGTGGAGCCTGTTGGCGCCGACTCGCTCCACCGTGCGCTGGCCGGCGGCGGCGTGCCCGTCCCAATCACGCCAGCGTCCGTTGCAGACGGGCTGATGGCCCCCATTGCGGGCCGGCTCGTGACCGAGATCGCCTCCCGCTACCTTGAGGGCGTGGTCCTGGCGGAGGACGCCCAGATCCTGATGGGGATGCGCTTTGCGCTTGAGCGCCTCAAGCAGGTTCTGGAGCCTGCGGGGGCTGCGGCCCTGGGTGCCGTCCTGGCGGGTGCCGTGCCGCTGCGCGAGGGCGAGCGCGTGTGCGTCATCGCATCAGGCGGGAACGTGGCGCTCGATCGTCTTGGCGAGCTGCTGGCCGCCGCGCCGCCGCTGCCGGGTGCGTGATGCCGGTCCAGTTTGACAATGCGTTTGTCGGCCCGCTCCTGCCGCCCCCGCCACCCGCGGGCGTTGGCCCACCCCCGCGCCCTGCGCCCACAGAGGCGGTCCTCGCCATCCCGCTGGCGCCGCGCAAGCTTGCTGGCCAGGCCTTCGACCTCCTGACGCGTTCCGACAGCGGCCTGCGCGGGGCGTCGTTCTACATTGGGTTCCTCCTCACGGTCACGGTGGGCCCCGCGGTTGCGCTGGTTGCCCTGGGCGCGCTTGCCGTCTCGGTGAGCGGTGACGGGTCCGACGCATACGCCCCGCCCGTCTGGGTGCTGTGGCTGATGCTGGCGTTCGTGCCTGCGGTCCTGGGCTACCTTGGCGCGGCAGTTGATGCTCGAGGTGTGGCCGTGGCCGTCATCGGCGGTCGCGCAGAGGGACGGCCGCTCCGGCTCCGGGAGTCCATCGCCATCGCCCGCGCCCGCTTCTGGCAGCTCCTCGCGGCGCAGGTTGTGGTTGGCATCGGCAGCGCAATCGCTGGCGCCATCGCCACGGCCATCGTTGACAGCGTCATCCCGCAGGTGGAGGCAATCGACACCGCCATCACGTTGCTGACCGCGCTCATCGTGGGGGCGCCGTTCACCTATGCGGCGGTGGGGATTGTGCTGGGTGGCGTAGACGCCGGTGAGGCGCTGCGTCGCTCCGTCGGGCTCGCGCGTCGTCGTCCCGCGCTGGCGGTCACGGTCACGCTGTTCTCGGTTGGCTCGCAGTTCATCGTCCTGCTTGGCGTGATGGCCGGGGCCGAGGCCAGCAGCCTCGTGGTGGCGGGTCTGCGTCTGGACGAGGGCTTCCCGCTGCCCCTGGTGGTGCCGGTGGTGGCGGCGCTCGTGTTTGCCTTCGGCACCCTGCTGTTCCTCGCCGAGGCCTTTGCGGCGGCGCCTGCGGTCTACGCCTTTGAAGCGCTCACGCACTACACCGCAGGTCTGGAACGCGGCCGCCGTGCCCCCGCGTCAACGCGGCACGCGCTGGACCCGTGGTTCACCGTTGGGCTGTCGGTCACGGCCGCGGTGGCAGTGCTGGCGCTGGTGGCCGGTGTGCTCTCGCTGAACGGGTAGCTGAACGGGTAGCGACCGCCGGGCGGCGCGGCGCTCAGTCGATCCCAAGCTCCGCGAGGCGATCCTCGTCATCGATGCCCAAGTGGTGCGCAAGCTCGTGGAGGATCGTGATGCGGACCTCGTCGGCCAGATCGTCCGGGTGTGGGAAGTCCTCCTCCAGCGGGAGGCGGAAGATGACGATGCGCGTGGGGACTGGCGCCCAGTCGCTGCCCCACTCATTGAGCGGCACGCCCTCGTACAGACCGTAGAGCGTCTCGTCGGGGCCAAGGTTGTTCTCGCGCCGCTGTTCGCGGTTTGGCTCGTCGGCGATGACGATGGCGACGCTGTCCAGCGCCGCGCGGAACTGGAGCGGGATGCCGGCCACCGCACGATCGACAAGGCGGCCAAAGCCATCGTGCTGGGCGGTGCGGGCAGGACGGGCGCGGCGAGGCGCGGATTGGGAGCCCCGGCGCTGCTTGGTCATGGCGCCCGTATCCTACCGGCGATGACCCGCGATCCCTCTCCTGCGCCCGGCCCTGAGGGCTACCTGCTTGGTGGCCCGGGGGACGTGCGCCTCCACTTCCTTGACTGGGGCGGGCCGGATGGCGGGCCAGCCGACGACGACGGGCCGGACGACCGGCCCGACGACCGGGCGGCGATCCTCCTGGTCCCGGGCTTGCTCTCGCCCGCATCGGTCTGGGCGCCCGTGGCCCGCCGGACCGCGGCCGCGCGCCGCACCGTCGTGACGGATCTCCGCGGTCACGGCCTCTCTGACTCGCCGCAGGACGGGTACGACGTCGCCTCGCTGGCAGCCGATGTGCTGGCCGTAGCCGATGGCGCGGGGCTCCATCGCGTCGTCCTGGCCGGCCACGGGTTTGGCGGCTGCGTGGCCGCGGCAGCGGCAGCGGCGATGGGGGAGCGGTGCGCGGGCCTGCTCCTCGTTGACGGCGGCTTCGAGCGTCTGGAGCCCATCACTGGCCTGGACGCCGACGAGTTCCTGCGCGGTCTCGACGAGCCCCCCGAGGTCATGCGCTCCATGGCTGCCTGGCTGGAGGATCGGCGTGGGTTTGACCCCGCCAGCTGGGACGCCGATCAGGAGCGGGCAGCGCGCGACGCCGTGGTGGAGACCGCGGCCGGCCGGGTGGTCCGCGCCGTGCGGCCGTTTGTCCTCGACGCCGCGGTGCGAGGGATGTTCGCCTACGATCCGGCGCCGGTTCTGGCGGGCGTTGGCGCCCCGGTCACCGCGGTTGTTGCCCTGCTGGCCGGCGATCCTGCGCCGCGTCTGGCAGAGCTTGGTCGCGCGGCCCAGAGCCGTGCGGCGGCTGGCGGCAGCCCGATCCGTCGAGAGTCGTTCGACGCCGCCCACAACTTGCCGCGCTATCGCCCGGCTGCATTGGCGGCGCTGCTGCTCGGGTAGCAGCGCGCTACCATCGCGTGGCCATGACTGACACCACCGATCCGGACAGCCTGCCCGCCAACGTTCGCCGTCTGGTCGAGGAGATGGAGAACGACGCCGACGACGTTGCGGCGACGCTTGAGGGCAGGGGTTCGCCTGGGTTGGTCGGCAGCCGCCTCGAGGAGGCCGTGCGCCAGATCCTCGTGGAGATTGGCGAGGACGCGGACCGTGACGGTCTGCGCGGCACGCCCGAGCGCATGCACCGCATGTATCTCGAGCTGACCGCCGGCTACCACGTGGACGCGGACCGGCTGGTCAACCACGCGCTCTTCGATGTGGACTACTCCGAGATGGTGGTGGTCAGGGACATCCCGTTCTACTCGCTCTGCGAGCACCACATGCTGCCGTTCTTTGGCCACGCCCACGTGGCGTACGTGCCCGACGGCAAGGTGATTGGCCTGTCCAAGATCCCGCGGATTGTGGAGATGTACGCCCGGCGGCTGCAGGTCCAGGAGCGGATGACCCAGCAGATCGCGGAGCTCCTGATGGACAGGCTTGCGCCCCGGGGCGTGGGCGTGGTGCTCGAGGCGACGCACCTGTGCGCGGCGATGCGCGGCGTGCGCAAGCCCGGCACCGTGATGACCACATCGGCCGTGCTGGGACTGTTCCGGCGCAACGAGAAGACCCGCGCGGAGTTCTTCGCGCACATCGGTCGCCCTGTCCCCTCGGCCTAGGCTGGCCGTCCGCGAGACTCTCCAACGCGCGCTAGGCCTACAATCCGCGTATGACCAACCGACCGCTCAAAGTGCTGATCGCGAAGCCCGGCCTTGACGGCCACGACCGCGGCGCCAAGGTCCTTGCGCGCGGCCTGCGCGATGAGGGTTTTGAGGTTGTCTACACCGGCCTGCGCCAGACGGCGGACATGATTGTCACTGCGGCCCTGCAGGAGGACGTGGACGTTGTGGGGCTGTCCATCCTGTCGGGCGCCCACATGACGCTTGTGCCCAAGGTCTGCGCCCAGCTGCGCGATCGCGGCCTTGGCGATGTGCTTGTCACCGTGGGCGGGATCATCCCGGACGACGATCTCGAGCCGCTGCGTCTGGCGGGTGTTGCGGGCGTGTTTGGCCCGGGCACCACCATCCGCGAGGTTGCGGACTTCCTGCGCGCACACGCCACCCCGCGCGACGCGTGACCGCCGGGACCGGGGCGAGTGGGGCCGCCGGGCCTGCAGGATCGCCCGCCGACCGCGCTGCCGTCTTGGCCGATGCCGCCCGTGCGGGAGATCGACGCGCGCTGGCGCGTCTGCTCACCGCCGTTGAGAACCACACGCCCCTCGCTGAGCACGCGTTGCGCCGTCTCTATCCCCAGGCCGGCCACGCCCATCTCGTGGGCATCACCGGCCCGCCCGGCGCTGGCAAGTCCACCCTGGTGGCGGCGCTGATTGCCGAATTGCGCGCCCGCGGCCGCACGGTGGCCGTGGTTGCGGTGGACCCGTCATCGCCCATCACCGGCGGCGCGCTGCTGGGTGACCGGGTCCGCATGCAGTCCTACGCCGCAGACGACGGCGTGTTCATCCGCTCCATGGCGTCGCGCGGTCACGCGGGCGGTCTCGCCGCCACGTCCACCACGGCCGCCGTGGTGTTTGACGCCGCGGGCTTTGACGTGGTGCTGCTGGAGACGGTGGGCACGGGCCAGAGCGAGGTGGAGGTGGCCGCCGCCGCGGACACCACCGTGGTTCTTGAGGCGCCTGAGATGGGCGACGAGGTCCAGGCCATCAAGGCGGGCCTCCTTGAAGTGGCCGACATCGTGGTGGTGAACAAAGGCGACCGCCCCGGTGCCCAGCGCACTGCCGCGCAGTTGCGCGCGATGCTGTCGGGCGGCGGCGAGCACAGCCGCTCCAAGCGCCCCGAGATCCTCGTTGCCACTGCGGTCACCGGCGAGGGCGTGCCGGAGCTGCTTGCCGCGCTGGACCGCCACCGTGCCGCTGCAACACTGGGTGAGGCGCCTGCAGCCCGGCGTGCACGCGCCGCCGCCCAGGTCCGCGCCGTGCTGGTTGAGCGCCTGTGGGACCGCCTCGCGGGCCCCGTCCTTGCCGAGGTCACGGCGCAGACGCTTGACGCCGTTGCGCGCCACGACACCGATCCCTACGCCGCGGCTGACGCCCTGCTTGCGGCGCTTGCCCGTCAGGAGCTGCCCCAGGAGGCGTCATGAGCATCAACCACGTGTTTGTCGCAGGCGCGGGCCTGATGGGCCACGGCATCGCGCAGGTCCACGCCGCGGTTGGCGCCAGCGTGTCGCTCTATGAGCCTGACCTGGCGCGGGCGGTGGCCGGGCGTGACCGGATCGCCGCCAACCTTGACCGCGCCGTCGCCAAGGGCAAGCTGGATGCCGCTGCGCGCGACGCGGTGCTGGCCCGGATTACGCCCGTAGCTGATGTGCGGGCCGCGGCCGATGCGGACCTGGTGATCGAGGCGGTCTTTGAGGACGAGGGCGTCAAGACCGCGCTGTGGGCGTCCATCGATGCAGCGGCGCAGGCATCCGCCATCTTCGCGTCCAACACCTCCTCCATTTCCATCGACCGCCTCGCCGCCGCCACTGCCCCGGCCCGGCGCCCCCGCTTTGTTGGCATGCACTTCTTCAGCCCGGTTCCGGTGATGCCCCTGGTGGAGCTGATCCGCGGGTCAGCCACGGACGACGCCACCGAGGCCGCCATCCGCGACCTTGCCGCACGTCTGGGCAAGCAGGTCATCGTCAGCGCCGACACGCCCGGGTTCATCGTCAACCGGATCCTCATGCCGCTGCTCACCGAGGCGATGCACGCATTCGAAGAGGGTGTGGGGACGGCGGTCGATATCGACACCGGCGCCAAGGTGGGCCTCAACCACCCGATGGGCCCGCTTGAGCTTGCGGACTTCATCGGCCTCGATGTCTGCCTGGGGATCATGCGGGTGCTTGAGGAGGGGATTGGGGGACCGCAGTTCGCCCCGCCGCAGGTGCTCCTGGATCTTGTGGCGGCCGGGCACCTTGGCCAGAAGACGGGGCGCGGCTTCCACAGCTACCCTCGCTGACCTCGGCGCCACGGCAGGCGCAGGTCAGCAGGTCAACTGCGCGCGAGCTGCTCCAGCATTGCCTTGACCGCGCTCAGGTCAAACGGCTTCTCGATGACCCGGAGACCGGTGGTGCCCGCGAAATCCACAAGCTCAGGGGTGTTTGCGTCGCCCGACATCAGCACAAACCGCGTGGCCAGCTCGGGTCGCTTCTCCACGGCCGTGCGGTAGAGGTCCACGCCGCTCATGTCCGGCATGCGCTGGTCGGCCATGACCAGGTCCACAGCCGCTGCCTCAAGGATGGCGAGTGCCTCAGCGCCACCGCTCGCCTCGCGGGCGTTGTGGCCAACCCGGGTGATGACGCGGACCAACAGGGCCCGAATGGACGGCTCGTCGTCGCAGACCAGGACGGTGAGGGTCCCGGCGCCGCCCAATCTGCCCGCTCCGCCTGCGGGGGTCGATGCCGGCTCAGGCGCGGCCCCGGGCGCGGCCCAAGTCCCGCCGGCAGCCCTCGCGGTGTCAGACGAACCGCTTGGTGTCACAGACGCACCCCCAGCATCCGCCGCTGCCCTGTCGCCACGTGGGCCCGCAGGCGCGGACGCGGCCGCAGCACGGCGCGGCAGCGGCGGGTCGACAGCCAGCGGCAACTCCAGCACGATGCGGTTGCCCTCCGGGAGTGCCTCGTAGTAGGCGCGTCCCCCGGCAGCCCCCACCAGCGCTGCAGCAACGGCAAGGTCCCGGCTGGAACGTCCGCCCATGCCGTCAAACACCGTTGCGCGCTTGTCCTCGGGCAGACAGGCGCCGGTATCGTCAAAGGTGAGGCGAGCCCGATAGCGGCCATCCTCCTCGGCCAGATGGCCAGCGATCCGGAGTTTGCCGGTCGCGGTGGCGGGTCCCTGCGCCCACGTGCCCCCCATGAGTTCAACCGCGTTGACGAGGACGGCGAGGATGGCCTGCCGCAGCGGTCCAGCGTCTGTGTCCAGCTCGGGCATGACCTCGGAGACCGTGACTTGGAGCTCGAGCGATGCTGTGGAGTGTGCCGTCAGGTCTAGACACTCGCGGACAAGCGGTGCGAGCGCCACGCGGTTCCGCGTGGGGGGTTTGCGCCGGACGAACTCCAGCGTGCCGCGGACCAGGCGCAGCGTGCGGTCCGCCTCTCCGTGGAGGAGCCCCGCGGTTTCCTTCAGGTCATCAGGCACGCCGGGCTCGTCGGCAAGCAGGCTTGAGAACGAGATGATGGCGCCCAGGGGGTTGGCGAGACCGTGCGCCATGCCGCCCGCGAGCCGGCCGATGACGTCTGTCCTCTGGAGTTCCACGGTGGTGGCGTCAACCACAGTCCCACCGGGCCACAGGAGCAGCGTGGTGCCACGGGCAACGCCCTCGAGCGGGACGCGGACGGCCGTTGCAAGTCCCAGGACCACGTCGCTTGCCGCGCGCCCGATGGCGGCTTCGCTGGATACTGCGAGCATCCCCTCGGCGGCCGCGTTGACCTCCAGCACCAGATCGCCCGCGTCGAGGGCGACGGCGGGAACGGCGAGTGCGCCCAGCACGGTGCGGAGCGTCGGAGCAGCGTTGGGCGACTGGATTGCAGGGGACATACGTGAGCGTTTCCTCAGCTGAGGGTCACCGCGACTGTATCCAATGAACGCCGTGTCCGCATCGTATCGAGGTGTACAGTCGAGAAATGGACCTCCACGCCACCCCAAACGGAAACGTCTATATCGTCGCTGCTGCCCGGACGCCCATCGGCAAGTTTGGTGGTGCGCTCGCGGGAGTGCCCGCGGTGGAGTTGGGCGCCACAGCCATCCGCGCGGCGATGGCCCGCTCTGGCCTCCCGGCCGATGCTGAGATCGCCGAAGTGATCATGGGTCAGGTGCTCCAGGCGGGCGCTGGGCAGGCACCCGCTCGGCAGGCGACGCTGCGGGCTGGGCTGGCAGAGACCGTCCCGGCCACCACAATCAACCGCGTCTGCGGTTCGGGTCTCAAGGCCATCATGTTCGCCGCGGCGGGCATCCGCGCCGGCGACGGCGACATCTACGTCGCGGGCGGTATGGAGTCCATGAACCAGGCGCCGTTCCTGTTGCGCAAGGCGCGGTTTGGGTATCGGCTGGGCGCTGCCACCATGGACGACGCGGCGGTGCTGGACGGGCTCTGGTGCGCCATCGACGACTGCCACATGGGCACCCACGCGGAGCGCACGGCCATCCGGGCGGGGATCAGCCGCGCGGACCAGGACGCGTTTGCGCTGGGGAGCCACATGCGCGCCGTGGCGGCGCAGGACGCCGGGCGCTTTGACGCCGAGATGGCGCCCGTGACCATCCGCGATGCCAAGGGCCGCGAGACGGTAGTGGCGCTGGACGAGGGTCCGCGACGGGACTCCACGGCGGAGGCGCTGGCACGGCTCTCGCCCGTCTTCCCGCTGCCAGATGGCGAGGACCGCGGGTCCGCAACCTCCGGGACCGTCACCGCGGGCAATGCCCCGGGCATCACGGACGGCGGCGCGGCCACGGTTGTCGTGTCGGAGCGCGCAGTGGAACGGTATGGCCTCAAGCCCCTTGCCCGGATCGTGGGCTATGCGCAGGCCGAGACCACGCCCAAGTGGCTGTTCCTCGCGCCCATCGCCGGCGTCCGCGCGCTTGAGGCCAAGACCGGTCTCGCCCCGGCGGACTACGACCTCGCCGAGGTCAACGAGGCGTTCGCCGCACAGGTCCTCGCCGACGGCCGCGAGCTTGGCCTGGACTGGGCAAAGGTCAACGTCAACGGCGGCGCTATTGCGCTGGGCCACCCAATCGGCGCGTCGGGCGCCCGCATCGTTGCAACGCTTGTCCACGAGCTGGCCCGCAGCGGCGGCCGCTACGGCCTAGCCACGCTCTGTCTGGGCGGCGGCGGCTCCGTCGCGATGGCGCTCGAGCGCGTCTGAGCCGACCACCGCTCTGGGGCGTCCCGCGGCGTCGGCTTATCACCGCTGGTGATATTCGGCAGGATGATGGCCGGATCGGGCAGTCGTTGACTCGCGCGACAGGCCCCAGGACTCTGGCAACAGCCCGAATATCACCGCTCGTGATGTTCGGGGCGGCATGGGGCGCGGTGACACCCAGTATCGCCGGAATGTGCCGCCGATTATCACGAGCGGTAATGCGCCGACCGTGCCGCAAGGGCCGCCAGGTTTGACGCCCGGGCCCGCCGCCGCCGACTATCCCTGCACACGCCGACCAACCCCGCCCCGACCAACCCCGCCCCGACCAACCCCGCCCGCGACCTGAGGAC
>CAIYHO010000188.1 GCA_903925955.1 uncultured Chloroflexota bacterium | reverse complement strand
TTGCGCCCGGCGCGATGCATGCGGTGCATGAACCCTGCCCGAAGGCCCCCGCGGTGGGCTCCTGCGGCGTAGGGCTGGGGCGTTGGGGCGCCGCTTCGCCTGCGGGCAGACATGGGGTGCATGCGCGCCGGGGCTAGGGCTGCAGGCGGCTGGGGCTGCAGGCGGGCTGCGGTTAGGCCGGGGCGATGCCGTGCACCAGCAGCCGGATTGCTGAGGCGATGCGCTCGGGGCTGAGATCCTCCCCGCCGATGGTGGGCATGGTCCCAAGCGCAAACAGCATGCCCAGGATCACCGTCGCGGCCTCGTGCGAGTCCACGTCGGCACGCACGCGGCCAAGCCGCTGCTCGGCGGCGAGGTACGCGGCCACAGCCTCGGGCGGACCGGGGGGGAGCGATGGACCGGCAGCCGCCATCGCCCGTCGTCGCTGGGCGGGGAGATCCGGATCGGCGGCCAGCGCCACCTCCAGCGGCAGGATCTGGTCGCGCAGTTCGGCCAGCCTGATGGCGGCATCGGCCAGGTTTGACTCCACCGTGTCTTGCCCAGCGCGGGCCGGCAGCGTTGTCACCCACGAGACCACCGCGGCGTTTGCCTCAAGCACGGCGGCAAAGAAGAGCGACGCCTTGTCCGGGAAGTGGCGGTAGATGGTCCCCTCAGCCACACCTGCGGCCTGTGCGATCGCCCGGGTTGAGGCATGGGCGTAGCCAAGCTCGGCGACCACGCTGCGTGTCGCCTCGATGAGCCTTGCCCGTGTCGCCTCGCCCCGCTTCGTCATCGTGCGCGCTCAGTCCGTGACGTCGCGCCGGATGTACACCAGCCCGGCCGCGACCAGGCCAAGCGTGACATAGCCAAGCGCCAGGGTGAGCGCGGCCCCAAAGGACACCGCCGACGTGCCGCCGCTGGCGACGGCGCCAAGCGTGGTCCCGAGGAGCCAGTCCGACGGGACGTCCTTGAGCATCTTCACCAGCGACTCCACCACCAGCAGGTAGCCAACGCCGACGGAGATGGCCACGGCAGCCGAGCGGGCGAGCGTGGCGATGACGAGGCCGATGACGCCCCAGACGCAGACGGCGATGTACAGGTGGAGCCAGGCCGACACCACAACGTTGAGCAGGTCCGTGCCCCAGGCGGCCGTTGAGATGCCGGCCGTGCCGGCTGCGGGCATCACAACCAGGACGTTGACGACCGCGGCGACGGTTGTGGCCGCGGCCGTGACGAGCGCGAGGGCCGCCACCTTGGCTGCGAGGAGTCGCCAGCGCCGCGGCTCGGCAGCCACCAGCAGGCGAATGAGCCCGCTGCTGTAGTCCGTTGCCGTGGCCAGCGCCCAGAAGGACAGCGTGATCACGCCAAACATGCTGGACGCGGCGGCGAGGCCCGCCATCAGCCCCGACGGGCTCTCCATTTGGGCCAGCGTGGGGAACGCCACGCCGGGCGCGCCGGGCGGCAGGCTGCCTCCACCGGACACGAAGGTCACCATGATGGTGTTGACCATGGCTGCGAACAGGGCCATCAGCCCAAACCAGGTGAGCAGGAGACGGGGCTGGGCCAGCCGGGTCAGTTCGCTTCGAAGTGCGCCGATCATGCCGCCACCGTCCCGTTCGTAGCTGCCCGGCCGCTTGCAAGCTCGCCGTCTGTTCGGCCCGTCATCTCGAGGAAGATCTCCTCAAGGTTGTCTTGCGCCAACTCCAGCCGGCGCAGCGTGATGCCCGCTGCCATCGCGGCGCGGTTGAGATCAGCAGATCTGGAGATGCTGGCCGTGACGCGCAAGACATCGTCAACAGCGGCGACAGCCCAGCCGCCGGCGGTGAGCGCGGCTTGGAGCCGATCCAGGTCGGCCACATGCTCCGGCGCGATGTCGATGTGCTCGCGCGTCCGCTTCAGCATCTCGGCCATCGGCCCCGAGAAGACCAGCTTGCCAAAGCGGATCACCACCAGGTGGTCGCAGACCGCCTCAATCTCGGAGAGCTGGTGCGAGCTGACGATGACCGTGCGGCCGTTGCGGCCGAGCTCCCGCAGGAGCTCCCGGATCTCGACGATGCCGGCCGGGTCAAGCCCGTTGGTGGGCTCGTCCAGGATCAGCAGCTCCGGGTCAGACAGCAGCGCGGCGGCAATGCCGAGCCGCTGCTTCATGCCCAGCGAGAACCGCTTCACGGGCTCCCGGTCGCGGCCCTGCAGGCCAACCTGGGCCAGCACCGCGTCAACGCGCGCCAGCGGGAGGCCGCGGAGACGCGCCAGCGAGACGAGGTTGGCGTGTGCGGACAGCCCGGCGACAAACGCGGGGCTCTCGATAAGGACACCAACGCGTGCGGCGTAGTCGGCTGGGCTGGTAATGGGTGAGCCCAGCACCGTGGCGCTGCCTTCCGTGGGCCGGATCAGGCCCAGCAGGGTGCGGATGAGCGTTGACTTGCCGGAACCGTTTGGGCCAACCAGACCGATGACGCCGGCACTCGGCAGCTCCAGCGTGAGTCCGTCGAGGGCCGTGATCGGCCCAAAGCGGCGTGTCAGGCGTGTCGTGGTGATGATGGACATGCGGTGCCTCGTGAGCGCCATATAGATGTGAACGCTCACTCACATTAGAGCCCGAGCCTTGACGCTGTCAAGCACAGCCCAGGGCCTCTTGACGGCCGCGGCTCATCGGATATTGTGCTATTTGTGAGTAGCATGTTTAACGCCCACCCAATGCGCGTCACCCGCGTGGTCGGCGCCCTCTCCGGGGGCGGTCTCGGGGCGCTCCTCCTCGGGCTCACCGCCACGAACGCGGAGCCGGACATTCGGGCTCAGTACGCCTACGGCCTGGCCGTGCTGGTCCTCGGTGCGTTGCTCGGCTGGGCGTACGGGCCGCGCGCGGCAAAGCCTGGTCTCCTCAACGCGGCCGGCACGGCGGGCCGCATCACCGTCATCGCCGTGCCGCTCGGAGCCGTCCTGGTCGTGACCCTCTCGATCGGCCTGCAACTCTTCTATACCGACGCGTCCGGTCTTCTGGTCTTGTGGGACATCGGCGGGGCGATTGTGGGCATCCTCGGATTGGCCCTCATCGGGCTTGTGCTACTCGGGCTGCCGATGGCGGGGCTCACCTTCGTTGCGGCGAGCACCTGGGTCTTCCTCGTGCGAGCGGCGCTGGCTGGGCTCCGCGTTGCCCGACATCGCTTCGGGGCGGGCGCCAACGGGCCTATCTGACATCTGGGCTCAGCTCGCGGGGATGACCTCGAAGCCTTCGGCCGCGAAGTCCGCATCGAACGTGAAGGCCCGCGCGATCCCAAGGCGGTGCATCAGAAGGAACTCGTCCAGTCCACAGGCGACACCTCGCGTCGGCCGGCCAGTCTCTCGTGCGACGGATGACATCTGATGTGAAGACATATAGCATCACGCATCATGAGAACAACCATTGACCTTGACCCGGCAGTCCTGCGGGACCTAAAACAACGCGCCCGGCGGGAAGGCAAGAGCCTCGGCCGCGTCGCATCCGAGGTGCTTGGTGCGGCTTTGGGGCGGGATGCTCCCGCCGCCGCGCCACCGCTCGTCTGGTCGTCCCGGCCAATGAGCGCCCTTGTGGATCTGGAGGATCCGGAGGCCGTACGTCGCGCGATGGACGCACCGTGAGCTACACGGTTGACGCTAATGTCCTGCTCTACGCATCCGATGAGTCCAGTCCCGTGCATGTGCGAGCAAGAGCCGTGATTGAGGAGCTTGCGGCTGGCCCGGAGATTGCGTACCTGTTCTGGCCAACGGTGATGGCGTACCTGCGGATCGCCACGCACCCGGCTGTGTTTGCCCGGCCGCTTTCAATCGTGGAGGCAGTGGGCAATATCGAACAGCTTCTCGGCCGCTCCCACGTGCGTGCAGTTGGTGAGGGCGCCGGCTTCTGGCGTGTCCTGCGAGACGTGGCCGCGGACGCCATGCCGTCGGGGAACCTTGTGCCCGATGCGCATCTCGTGTCTCTCATGGTGGAGAACGAGGTCCGGATACTCCTCACGCGAGATCGAGACTTCCGTCGCTTTCCGCAAGTGACGGCCAGGGACCCCTTCGCGTAGCTTCGGCTCGCGCCTTGAGTCAGCTGTGGTTCACCAGGTGCATCGGCGTGCAGGGTTCGAACCGCGGACCGCGACGTTGGGCCGCGAACTGTGCAGCAGACGCGTCCGCCTGAGTCTGTGCTGGGTCAGGAGGCGCTGGCGGGGCGCTGGCGGGGCGCTGGCGGGGTGGGGGCCATGCCCGGGACCAGACCCGGAAACCGGGTATACGCAGCGCATGCCTGACACTGTGGCTATGCGCAAGCCCACGGGCCGCCCCCGCCCCACCCATGCAGCCCGCGATACCGGACCCGGCAAGCCGGCGTGGCCGTCGGACCACAAGCTGTCAAAGAAGCCGCACCGCGGTGTCGCCGCCGGTGGCCGCCCGCTTGATGCCGTGGTGCTGCCGGAGCGTCGCATCCCGCCCATCGTGGTGGCGCACCTGGGCCCGGCCAACAGCGGCAAGACGTACGCGGGGCTTGAGGCGCTGATCGCTGCAGGCTCTGGCGCCTACGCCGCACCCCTGCGGATGCTCGCCAACGAGGCATACGTGCGGCTGGCGGCGCGTCTGGGCGCGGACAGGGTGGGCCTGATCACCGGCGAGGAGCGCATCAACGAGCGCGCGCCCGTCATCGCCTGCACCGTGGAGATGCTCTCGCCCGCGCGGCATGGCGTGGTGGTCCTGGACGAGGTCCACTGGGCGGCCGACCCGGAGCGGGGATCCGCCTGGACGCGCGTCCTCTGGCACAGCGGGGCGGACGAGTTGTACCTCGCAGGCGCCCCCGACGCTGAGCCGCTGCTGGCGGCCGCATACGGCGATGCGCTGCAGGTTGTCTGGACGGAGCGCCTCACGGGGCCGCTGGAACTCGTGGGCGCCGTGGCTATCGACAAGCTGGAGCCCGCCACCGTTGTCGTGGCCTTCTCGCGTGCGGCGGTCATCGCGCTGGCATCGCGGATCCACGCGGTCCGCGGCGGGGCGGTTGGCGTCCTGTACGGCGCCATGCCCGTGGCCGCGCGGCGCCACCAGGTGGAGCAGTTCAACAGCGGCGCCACGGAGGTGCTGGTTTCCACGGATGTCCTGGGCCATGGCGTCAACCTGCCATGTCGAGCCGTGCTCTTTGCCGAGACCACCAAGTTTGACGGCGTTGAGCGGCGGGACCTCCTCCCGTGGGAGGTGGCCCAGATCGCTGGCCGCGCCGGGCGCTTTGGCCTGCACGAGGACGGGTCCGTTGGCTGGCTCACGGGGCTGTCCTGGCTTCGGCCGGATGGCCAGGTGATTGCGCGTGGGCTCCAGCCAACAGCGGGCGTTGGCCCCGATGGCGAAACGCCTGCGTACCGGCGCCTCACGCGGGCGCAACTTGGACCCGCCAGAAGCGACCTGCGATCCGTGCCGCCGCACCGCTGGCCCGATGCGCTTGAGGCCTGGTCTCGTGCCGCCCATGCCGCGGTCAAAGAGGCGGGGTGGCTGCGGACGGCACCCGTGGCGCCCATTCGGGACAGGCTGATGGTTGTTGGGCCGCAGCGGCTTCGGCGCCTGTCGCCAGAGGACGCCTGGTCATTTGCGCTTGCGCCCATTGATGCGGGCGACTACGGGGCGCTCATCGGACGGCTTGCCGAGGCGCTGCTGACCAGCCACTCACTGTTGGATCTTGTTGACGGCCGCGATGTCGGGGCCGCCACCATTGCCGAAGCGGAGGCGCTCAGCGCTCAAGCGGCCATCATGCGCTGGTTCACGCGGCGCCACCCGGGTGTGGGCGGGATCAGTGCTGCAGCGGCCGATGCCCTTGAGGCTGCGGCGTCGGCGCGAGTCATCGAACTGGTGCCGGGGACCATCGAAGGGCCGGCCGCGGACCGCTGTGCCGACTGCGGTCGCGAGTCTGCGCCATGGTTCAGCCGCTGCGACCAGTGCCAGGCCAAGGTGAACGCCGGCGGCAGCATCCCGGCTCCCAGCGGCGGTGTTGCGCTTGGGGCCGCCCGTTCCACCGCGGCGCCCGCACCTCCGCCGGCGCGCAGGTCTGCCAAGCCGTCGCCAAACCGCGCCGCTCGCCGCAAGCGCGCAAAGGGCTGAGCGGCGGGCCGCGCTTCGCCGCCGCTCACCGAGCCGCCGCCGCTCACCGAGCCGCCGCCGCTGACCCAGCTGTGGGTCAGGCCAGACCCCGGCCCGCACAGCCCATACACCGGAACCCGGGTTCTGGCCCCCGAGCCACGCTCGTGACCGGCCGATGTGACCCTGTGCTGGGTCAGGACGCGTCCGTGGCTCAGCCGAGGCGGGCGATCCCCTCTACCTGATCAAGCCCGCGATCAAAACTCAGGATCCGGGTGATCCCGCGCCTGCGCATGATCGCGATGTGGACGGCATCCCTGGTGGACATGCCCGTGGTTATGACGAGCCGCCGCGCCCGCTCCACGTCTTCCCGTTCCACGGCATAGACCTCGTCAACCACCCCAAGGATCGCGTCCGTTGCCGGACCGATTGCATCGTGGCACGCGATGGCCACGTAGCGGTTGAGGATCTCCCGCAGAACCTCAGCGTCGGTCACCAGGACTTCGCCATCCGCAATCGCCCTCTCCAGCAACTGGCGTGCAGCGCCCTTGTTTGGGTGATCCTCGCCCACCAGGTACATGGGGATGTTGGAGTCCACGAAGATCACGCGGGTAGCTCCCCGCCGTACCGCCGTTCGATCTCGTCGAGCATCGGCTCGATGTCCGTCACCGGGTAGGCGAAGGCGCTTGCCTCCCGGACGGCGCGAAGCTTCCTGACCGCGTCTGGGTGGACCTTCTCTTCGCGCGCCTTCCGCAGCGCTTCCCGCACCCAGGCCGCAGCGGTCTGGCGCCGTCGCCGCGCCAGCTCCCGGATCTCGGCTAACTCGTCATCCTCGAGCAGCACCTGCAGTCGTTTGGTCATGGTGCGGAGCCTAAATGACGCATCACGAGGAATCAACAGCGACCCCCGAGACCCGCGAAGCACGCATTTCGCCCGGTGCGCGGGACGGGCTCGCTCATCCGGCTGCTCATCCGGCCGCTGACCCGGCCGCTGACCCAGCGCAGGGTCAGGGCGGGCTCCTGCGTGCGTAGTTCAACCGCGAAACCTCACGAATTGCCTGCAAACCACGCTTGAACGTCCTCGTCCTGACCCAGGGCTGGGTCACAGGTACCGCGCAGCCCGGCGCCGGCCAGTCCAGCGCGGGACAGCCCGCCGCCCATGTCGGCGTATCACCGCTCGTGATAATCGCCATCGCTTCAGGCGGCCGGATGCCCCGCGGGTGGATCTGCATGGCCCGCGGACGCCATAACTGGCCGGAATATCACCGCTCGTGATGGGGCGGTCGGTACAGGGCTGGTTCGGGCGGGCGGAGCGGTCCGCAGTGGCGCAGAGCAGCGGCGCGACCGGGAACTAGCTGGCAATTATCACGAGCGGTGATGAGGCGACCGACTTGCCCCAAGCACGCAGATAAGTGGCAGATAAGCGCAAGGTGAGCGGCCGATAAGGGCCCATCGCTAGCCTCGCCCGCATGCGACAGCTTGAAGTGCTGATCCCGTCCAGCGCCACCAGACGGGTGTTCTCGGCGTGGTCAATCGATATCCCCTCGGCGATGGAGGAGACATTCGTCGGCGAAGACTCGTACTGGCATGCGTGGGATCGGGAGCGGTCGGTCTCGCTCACGA
>CAIYHO010000187.1 GCA_903925955.1 uncultured Chloroflexota bacterium | reverse complement strand
CCGGCAGGTCAATCGACGGGTGGGTAGCGCTGGCCCGGTCAAGCGGCCACGAGCGCCACTCCGAGATCCTGGCCTGGCTCAAGACGGAGCACGGCTTTAGCCACGGCAACGCCAACCTCGTGGCGCTGCTGACGAAGCGCAGCCCAGCCACTGCGGTCGACGCCGACCCGCTGGCCGCGATGTACAGCGGCGCCAAGGCAGCCGTACGGCCGCTCCACGACCACGTCATGGCCCAGATCGCCGCGTTTGGCCCAGATGTGGAGTTGGCGCCGAAGCAGGCCTATGTGAGCCTTCGTCGGGCGAAGCAGTTCGGCACCGTGGGGCCGGGTCCCAAGGGTCTCCTCGAGATCGGGGTAAACCTCAGCGGGCACGAGGCCACGCCGAGGCTCCAGCCGGGCGGCGGCATGTGCACGCATCGGATCCGCATCGCGTCGATTGACGAGTGCGACGAGGAGGTTGTCGGCTGGCTCCGCGAGGCGTACAACCGGGCGTAGCGGAGCCGCGGTGGTTCGCGCTGAGCCGCGCTCGCCCGCGGGAGCCCGCGCTAGTCCAGCGGCAACGCCTCGCCCGGCACCGGGATGCGGAGACGGTCTGCCAAGCCGGCCGCGCGACAGGCGTCCACCAGCACCGGCAGTCCCTCCCGGAAGTGCGTCCAGCCGCCCGTGTGCACCGGGACGATGAGCCGCGCGCCCGAGAGGCGGGCGAGCTCCACCACCTCGGCTGCGTTCATCGTGAACCGCGCCGGTCCCGTGAGGCGCGGAAACCGGACCGCGCCGACGTGGGCGATCAGCACGTCAACCGGGCCGCGCGCCGCAATCGAGCGCACGCCGTCGTACAGGACCGTGTCGCCGGTGATGTAGACCGGGCCTCGCGGCAGCGCATCCGACGTGAGGAGGAACCCGGTGGCGGGACCCGCGGCAAAGGCCGGGATCCAGGCGGGGCGATGCCGAGCCGGGACGGCGGCCACCGAGAGGTCCACGCGACCGGGTGCGCACAGGCTGTGGCTGGCCCATGACCGCAGACCCACGCCCGCCCCAAACTGACGCGCCCCCGCCGGCGTGCTCAGGACCAGCGGCGCCGAGGCAGCAAAGGCGCGTCCGGACCGGTCCAGGTTGTCCCCATGCTGGTGGTGGCTGAGCAGCACCGCATCAACCGCCCCCACGGCGGACGTTGCCAGAGCCGGAGCCCCAAGTTTGCGCGAGCTGGTGCCCCAGCCAAACCAGTAGCGGCCGCCGGGCGCGTCAAACACGGGATCGGTCAGAAGCCGCCAGCCGCCAATCTCCAGAAGCGCGCAGGCCGTGTCGATATGGGTGAGCGTGGTCATGGGCGCATTGTGGCGCGGACAGTCCCGAAGCACCGCGCGGCGCGAACCCCATAGACTGGTCGCCACTTCCGCTGAAAGGAAACTGAGTGCGCTATCAGGGCGCTCGTCGCGTGACGGGCGGCGAGTTCCGGCCCGATCTCGAGGGCCTCCGGGGCATCGCCATCCTCCTTGTCCTGCTCTTCCACGCCAAGGTGCCCGGCACCGACGGCGGGTTTGTGGGCGTGGACGTGTTCTTCGTCCTGTCGGGCTTCCTCATCACAGGACTCCTGATCCGGGAGCGCGAGCGCACCGGCGGCATCGACCTCAAGGCGTTCTACATCCGCCGCGTGCGGCGCATCCTGCCCGCGGCCACCGTAGTGCTGGCGATCACGATGGTGTTTGCCTGGTTCCTGATGGCGCCGCTGGACCTGCCGCGCGTGGCAGGTGATGCGGTGGCCTCGGCGCTGTCCGTGGGCAACATCCGCTTTGCGGCCCGGGCCACGGACTACTTCGGCACGGATCTTGCGCCGTCCCCGGTCATCCACTACTGGTCGCTGGGCGTGGAGGAGCAGTTCTACCTGCTGTGGCCCGCCGTGCTGATCCTGGCCACGCGCAACCGCCGTCCGCGCGTTGCCGCGGGCATCGTCCTCGCGGCGCTTGGGCTCACCTCATTCGCGGCCGCCTACCTCCTCACGGACGCCGCCCCGGGCTGGGCGTTCTACTCGCTGCCCACGCGTGCCTGGCAGTTGGGCCTGGGCGGCCTGATCGCCGTGGGCGCCGAGCGCGTGGCGCGCCTCCGCCCGCAGATCGCTGTGCCGCTGGGCTGGGCTGGGCTTGCGGCCGTGCTGGCCTCACTCTTCGTCATCACGCCCGGCACGCCCTACCCGGGGCTGGCCGCGCTCCTGCCCACCCTTGGCAGTGCCGCCGTCATTGTGGCTGGCGAGCGGCCGTGGTCCGTGGCCCGGCTGCTGGCCATCGCGCCGCTCCGGTTCCTGGGGCGCATCTCCTACTCGCTGTATCTGGTCCACTGGCCCATCCTGGTGCTGCCGGCGGTCACGCTGGAGATTGGGCAGCAGCTGCCGCTCGAGGTTCGCCTTGGGCTGGCCGCGCTCTCCGTTGTGGCGGGCTGGGCGAGCTTCCGGCTGGTTGAGCAGCCAATCCACCGCGGCGTCCGGTTCCGCGCCCCGGCCGGCCGGACGTTTGCCGTGGCGGGCGCGGCCATCGCGCTTGTGGTGGTGTTCTCAGGCTCCATCAGCTTTGCGGCAACGGCCCAGCTTGACGCCGGCGATCCCATGACGGCCATTGGCACGGACCCCCCGGACGATCCCGGCGCATCCCTGGAGCCCAGCCCCACCAACACTGCCGCCGTGCCAACAGCCAGCGGCACAACGGGCACGCCAGCACCCACGGCGTCCGGCGAAACACCGGCCCCGTCAGCGGCAACCCCGCCCACGCCGGCCCCCACGCCTGACGGGCCGCAGCCGCTGCCCGCCAACGTCAAGCCCTCACTTGGCCATGCCGCGGCCGACGCGGATCGCCTAGAGGCAGACGGCTGTCTGCTTGGCCAACCGCAGGTCCAGTTGCGCAACTGCGTCTACGGCGACAAGAACGGCAGCTACACCGTTGCGCTTGTCGGCGACTCGCATGCCGCCCAGTGGTTCCCGGCAATCGAGGCCATTGCCGTGGACCGGGGCTGGAAGCTCCTGCCGTACATCAAGCTCTCCTGCCGCTTCATCGACATGTCGCTGTACTCCTACTGGTACCAGCGCACCTACACGGAGTGCGACACGTGGCGCGGACTCGTGGTGAACAAGCTGAAGTCCGTCAAGCCAGACCTTGTCATCGTCATCGCCATCCGTGACAAGGTGACCTCCACGGCCGCTGATCCAGACCCGGTCCACCAGGGCGAGGCCATGGCAAAGCTTGTGGGCCAACTCCCGGGGGCCAAGGCGATCATGGTTGACGCGCCGGTGTCGCGGTACAACGTGCCGGCCTGCATCTCCGGCCACAGGTCAGACGTGCGGGCCTGCGAGACGAGCAGGGCGCGCGCACTGGGGGCTAACACCGGCATACCGGAGACCACGGCCGCCACGATCCTGGGCGCCACCCTGATTGACCTGACCCCGCTGATCTGCCCCGGTGATGCCTGCCCCGTGGTGAAGGACAGGATGATCGTCTACCGGGACTCGTGGCACCTCACCGCGACGTTTGTCTACTCGCTGCGCGGGGCGCTGGAGCAGGCGCTGGAGCCCGCGATCAAGTAGCAGCGACGCTGGATCATCGCCGAACCCGGCACGGCGACCCCGGCCTAGTGCACCCGCTCCGTCATGCCTGTCCAGAACGGCTCCCGAAGCTCCCCCTTGAGGATCTTGCCCGTCCCGCCCTTGGGCAGCGACTCGCGGAAGTGGACGTCGCGGGGCACCTTGAAGCGGGCGAGGAGCTCCTTGCAGTGCGTCTTGAGCTCGGGTTCGGTCACTGACAGACCCGGCTTGAGCACAACCAGCGCCACCGGCGCCTCGCCAAACCTCTCGTCCGGCGCCGACACCACGGCCACCTCCAGCACGGCCGGGTGCGAGGCGATGGCGTTCTCCACCTCGACGGACGAGATGTTCTCGCCACCCCGGATGATCACGTCCTTGGAGCGATCCTTGATGGTGACGTAGCCCGCCTCGTCGATGACCGCCATGTCACCGGTGTGGAGCCAGCCGTCGCGGATCGCCACGGCTGTGGCGTCGGGGTCGCGGTAGTAGCCGTTCATGACGGTGTTGCCCCGGACGACGATCTCGCCAATCTGCTCCGCGTCGCGGCGGACGTCGGCGCCGTTCACGTCAACCACGCGGAGCGTCACGCCGGGGATGGGCCAGCCGGTCATCGAGCGCCGGGCAGCGGCCTTTTCGGGGGGCTCGGACTCGGTGAGCAGGCGGCGCGGCTGCGCAATCGTGAGGATGGGGCTGGTCTCCGACAACCCGTAGCCAACGATCGCCTGGCAGCCAAGCTGCTCCTCAAGGGCGCGCACCAGTGCAGGCGACGCCGGAGAGCCGCCGATGATCACCTGGCGCAGGCTGGACAAGTCAAAGCTGGTCCGCTCGCCGTGGTGCAGGATGGCGTTGAAGATGGCAGGCACCCCCAGAAGGCGCGTGACGCGGTGCTGCTGGACCGCGGTCATCAGCGCCACCGGGTCAAACTTGCGCAGCATCACGTGGCGGCCGCCGGTCATGGTGACAAAGTGCGGCACGCCCCACCCGTTGACGTGGAAGAGGGGCACGACGTGGAGGATCACGTCGTCCTCGTCAAAGCGCAGCGAGATCTCCGCGTTGAGCGCATGGAGGTACAGAGCCCGGTGGCTCAGGGCCACGCCCTTGGGCAGACCCGTTGTGCCGCTGGTGTAGAACAGCTCGGCCATCGCCTGCTCGTCCACCTGCTGGTGGCGCGGCTCGGTGGAGCTGGAGCCGATGAGCGCCTCGTACTCGTGGGCGGCGGGGCCGGCGATCTCGCCATCCATGATCACAAACTGGGGGCGGTTGGACAGCTGGGGCGCCAGCGCATCAACCAGCGGCAGGAAGTCCTTGTGAAAGAAGACGGCGCGGGAGCCCGCATGGTTGAGGATGTAGGCGATCTCGCGCGGCGTCAGCCGGATGTTGACCGGGTTGAGCACAAGCCCCGCCTCGAGAACGCCGTAGTACGCCTCAAGCAGGTGGTGCGTGTTGTAGGTGATGAACGAGACGCGATCGCCCGGCTCGAGCCCAAGGCTCACCAGGGCGTTGGCCAGCCGATGGGTGCGCTCCGCCCAGACCCGGTAGGTGAACTGCCGCTCGCCGTCAACCACCCCGATCTTCTCGCCGAAGAACGCGGCAGCGCGGTCGCGGAAATCCAGGACGGAGAGGGGGACAAACACGCGATGCGCTCCAGCTTCGGGTCGTGCTGACGGACGAGACGACAAGTGTGGCGCACCCGCACCCACCGTGCCGGTTGTCCCGGGGTGGTGCACCAGATTCCCCGGTCAGACGGCACGGGTGGCCGGTGCATTTGGCCCTCGCGCGGCAAACGGGCAGCGATACCTTGATGAGGTCCATGCGCCTGCGTACCCGCGCCGGCAGCGTGACGGTCCGCATGGGGTGGGCAGCGGCTGATGACGCATACGACACGAGCGCCGATGCGTGCGGCCGCACGTCGCGTTGGGACGGGCGCAATCCGGCCATCCCGTCGCACGGCGCTTATCGGCGGCGCCCTTGGCGCGGCGGTCCTCATCGAGGCTGCAAACCTCCTCCTCGTTCGAGATGAGGCGACCCGCGCCACGCTGAGCAACGTCCTGCAACTGACCGCGGCAGTCCTTGCGGCAGGCTCTTTCGGAGCGGCAACAAGGCGGCTCCGTCAACGGGGGAGCGACGCGGCGCTCGGGTGGACGCTGATCTGCGTGGGCGCCGTCCTCTTGGTGCTCGCCCAGGTGGCGAGCGCGGCGCTCGAGGCCGTCAGCGGGTCAGTGCAGTACCCCAGCCTCGATGACGCATTCAGCCTTATGGCGTATGCAGTGCTGGCAATCGCCGTCTGGAAGCTGCCCCGGGAGCGCCTCAACGGCGACGACCAACTTGCAGCCCTGCTGGACTTCGCGGTGCTGCTCACCATCACGGTGGTTGCGTGGTGGGAACTGAGCGTGGGTCATCTTTGGCGAACGGCCGTGACGGCGCCCAGCCCAGCCGTCGTGGCAGCACTGGCTGCCGCCATCCTGAACCTGACCCTGCTGGTTGCGCTCTTCCGCCAACTGGTGTTCAACCTGAGCCGCGGGCGCATGTTTGTGCCCAACACGTTGCTGGTCATTGGCGGCCTCTGCATGGCAGGCGCCGATATGACCCTGGCCGGTGCCGATCTCGTGGCTGGGTTCAAGAGCGGTTCGCCAATCGACTTGGGATGGCTCGTGTGCGCGGCACTCGCCACCCTGGCCGGCCAGTATGTGCTGGATCGAGGAGACGAGGCAGACGTCTCGCGTGGTGCTGCCGCGCGAGCGGTCTTGCCTGCAATCGTCAGCTATGGCTGCCTCTTGGGTGGTGTCGGCATCCTGGTCTGGGACCTCGCCCGCCCCGGCGGCGCAAACATGCCCCTCCTCGTCGCGGCCGCGGTCACCGTCCTTGGGCTGTCCGGGTGGCGTCAGAGTGTGACCCTCCGGGGGAACGCGCAGCTCACCAGGAGCCTTGAGCAGGCCACGGCCACGCTTGAGACCGAGGTTCAGCTCCGCACTGCGGACCTCGAGGCAACGACAGCCTCACTTCGAGAGAGCGAGGAGCGCTTCCGGTCCGCCTTTGAGGACGCGCCCCTTGGCGTTGCGGTGGTGGACTCGACCACCGGCCGG
Organism: uncultured Chloroflexota bacterium; assembly: GCA_903925955.1. Taxonomy (GTDB): domain Bacteria; phylum Chloroflexota; class Limnocylindria; order Limnocylindrales; family CSP1-4; genus CAIXZV01. The sequence goes on along the minus strand of CAIYHO010000187.1, from coordinate 13,885 downwards.
ATCATCGATGTCAATGCGCGGTGCACCCAGATCCTGGGCCGCAGTCGTGACGACCTGCTGCGCCTTGACTGGAGCGCCCTGACCCCGCCCGAGGACATCTCTGCCCAGAGGGCGATCCTCGCCCGTCTTGCGGACGGGGAAGTCAGCGATGTGGAGCTTGAGAAGCGCTATCTGCGCCCGGACGGCTCCACCGTCTGGACGCACATCACCATCGCCCCGCTGCGCGGCGTTGATCCCGCCCAGCCGCGACGTCAGGTGATGATCGAGGACATCACCGAGCGTCGAGCGGCGGCCGAGCACCTCGCCAGGGCAACGGAGCTGCTTGAGCGGACCGGTGCGCTGGCGCGCGTTGGCGGCTGGCAGCTGGACTTGCGAACGGGCGGCGTCTTCTGGTCCACGGAGGTCTACCGGATGGCGGAGGCGCCGCCCGACTACCTCCCAACGCTGGCGACGGCGCTGGACTTCTATGCGCCCGAGGGCCGCGACGCCATCCAGGCGGCGGTCAATCGGGCCATCGCTGATGGGACGCCCTTTGATCTGGACTTGCCCGCAATCAGCGCCACCGGCAAGCGACTCTGGGTCCATACGCAGGGCTCAGTGACAATCGAAGACGGCAAGCCCGTGCAGGTCTACGGAGCAATCCAGGACATCACAGCGCAGAAGCTGGCGCAGGACGCCCTGAGGGAGAAGAGCGAGGAGCTGGACCGCTACTTCACCTCAAGTCTTGACCTCTTGTGCATCGCGAACATGGAGGGCACCTTCCTGCGCCTCAACCCGGAGTGGGAGCGCGTCCTCGGCTACCAGACAGACGAACTCGTGGGCCGCAACTTCGTAGACCTTGTGCACCCACAGGACGTGCCGGCCACGGTGGAGACCGTGTCGCGCCTCGAGGACCAGCAGCACGTGTTCAACTTCCAGAACCGCTACCTCGCCAAGGACGGCACATACCGGTGGATCGAGTGGCGCTCGGCCCCCGCCGGCCGCCATATCTACGCCGCCGCGCGCGACGTCACTGACCGGCACCTGGCCGAGGAGGCCAATGCCAGGCTTGAGATGCAGGTGCGCCAGGCGCAGAAGATGGAGTCCGTCGGACGACTCGCGGGTGGCGTCGCGCACGACTTCAACAACATGCTGGGCGCAATCCTGGGGAACGCCGAGCTGGCGCTTGAAGCACTAGCTCTTGATGACCCCGTTCGGGGCGAGCTGCTGGAGATCCAGGTGGCCGCCCAGCAGTCCGCAGCGCTCACCCGTCAGCTGCTGGCGTTTGCTCGCAAGTCGGACACCAAGCCCACGCTTCTGAACCTCAACGACACCGTGCACGAGATGCTGCCGATGGTGCAGCGGCTGATTGGCGCAGCGGTCCAGTTGACATGGCAGCCTGGCGCCAATCTCTGGCCTGTTGCGGTGGACCCGGCCCAGTTGGACCAGGCACTGGTCAACCTTTGCCTCAACGCGCGGGACGCGATTGCCGATGTCGGGGTGATCACGATCGGGACCGAGAACAGGGTGGTTGATGATGCGTTCTGCGCAAGCCACGCGGACGCAGTCCCCGGCGACTTTGTTGTCCTCCGGGTCAGCGACACGGGGGCGGGCATGGCGCCCGAGGTGCTTGAGCACCTGTTTGAGCCGTTCTTCACCACCAAGGGCGTCGGTGCCGGGACCGGTCTGGGACTCGCCACCGTCTACGGCTACGTCCAGCAGAACGGCGGGTTTGTCACCGTCACCAGCGAGCTTGGGCGAGGGTCCACGCTCGAGATCTACCTGCCGCGACAGCTTGGGCGAGTCACGGCAGTCCCGCATGAGGCGCCAGCCATTGGCGCCCAACCCAAGAGGGCCACCGTGCTGGTGGTGGATGACGAGCCCGTCCTGCTCCGGCTCAGCACCCGCATGCTCGAGGCGCAGGGCTATACCGTGCTGGCCGCCGACGGGCCCGCCGAGGCGATGCGACTCGCCAGCGCGGACGGCAACCACCTCGACCTGCTGTTGACGGACGTGGTCATGCCCGGCATGAATGGCCGGGATCTGGCCAAGCGGATCACCAAGGTTGCGCCGGGTCTGCCCTGCGTATTCATGTCGGGCCACACGGCTGATGTCACGGCCGTGGGCGGCGCGCTTGAGGACATGGGCCTATTCATCCAGAAGCCGTTCACGGGGCCAGACCTTGTGCGGACGGTGGACGAGGCGCTTGCGGCAAGCCAGCCGACACCAGCCGCCGTTGGCTAGGCGGCCGCCAACCCGTAGACGCGCCGCACGTTCTCGCTGGCGATCAACTGCACCACTCGCTCGGCATCGGCATGCGACCAGTCGCGTCGGGCCACCCACTCGCCGATGATCCGGCTCATTGCCCGCCGGAACAGCCAGGAGCCCAGCAAGTGGAGTTCTGGCGCACCCCAGGCATCTGAACTGAAGAGGATCTTGCGGAACGGCGCCAGCTCCATCGATTCCGACACCAGCGCCACCGATGCGGCGCCGGCGTAGTTGATGGCCTCGCCCACATCCAGATACACGTGCGGGAACATCTGGGCCAGGTACCCGGCGTTGCGGTGGAACGGGTAGGTGTGGAGCAGTAGGATCGGCGCCCGCTCCTCGGTGGCGCGGATGAAGTCCGTGAGCAGCAGCGGGTCTGATCGGTGGAGGTCCAAGTCTGGATCGCCAAATCCTGTGTGGACCTGGAGGGGGAGCCCCGTGTCAGCGGCGGCCCAGATCCCAAAGCGCAGGAGCGCGTCGCTGGTCAGGCGTGCGGGACGGCCGCCACGCACTTCGGCAGACCAGGTGGCCGCGGCCTGCGCAACCGCCTCATCGGCCGGACGGCGCAGGTCTCGGTCAAAGCCGCCGCGGTAGGCGAGGATGGTCTTTGTGCCCACGATGGGATCAGGGCCAGTGCGCTCGGCGGCCAGCGCGGCTCGGAACGCGTCCGGGTAGGTCCACGGGTCTGCCAGCGTGCCGATCAACTGCTCTGCAATCGCCTCCAGACGGACGACGCGCGTGGCGGGCACTCCGGCAATGGCGGCCAGCTCCGCAGGCGGCGAAATCATGCCGCCCTTGAAGCCGGTCTCCACAACAAGGTGGCTGAACCCGGCCAGCGGGAGCATGACGCCGGCAACCTGTTCCTGGCTCAGCGCCAGACGCGCGGCCACATAATCCGGCGCCGGGGCCGATGCGGGCAGCCCCAGGAGCGGCGCACACCAGCGGCGGACCGCGTGCCAGACCTGCGTGTCGTAGCCCGCGGCAACGGCTGCCGATCGGCGGTCCGACTCGATCATCATGTCCCCAAGGCCCGCCTCGTCCACCTGGCCTCGGACGATGCCGTGGACGTGGTGGTCGGCAAGGCCAACGGCGGCCAGCAGCTCGTTGACGGCGGCATCGGGGCCGTCGCAGACGCCCGCCGCCCGGATCGCGGCCGACGCCGAGGCCGAGGCCGACCCCGAAGCCGACGCAGCGGCCATCCCGGCCGGATCAGATGACATCGGCGTACCGCCGGCACTGCTCTTCGGGCGTGAGGTCCGCAAGCAGCGCCGCCTCGGTCCGGCGGATCCCCAGATGGGTTGCCACCAGATCCTCGGCAAACCAGCCAAGTGCAATCTCGTCGGCCTCAATGGCGGCCAGCGCCGCGGCCTGGGTCCGCGGGATCTCGGTCACGCCAAAGCGCTTGCGACCCTCAGCGTCCAGCGCGTCAAGCTCCATGTCCAGCACCGCGGGCGACGGCAGCTCGCGCGTCAGGCCGTCAAGCCCGGCACGGATCAGCGCGGCGGCCACCAGCCACGGGTTGGCCGTTGCGTCAGCGGCGCGGAACTCAAGGTTGGCCCCGGACTGGCCGTTGGACCCGATGGTCACCACGGGGCAGATCCGCAGCATCGCCTCGCGGTTCTGGCGGCCCAGGAACGCGGCCGCGCTGGACCAGCGGTGCGGGGCAAGACGGAACGACGAGATCACCGACGGCGCGCTCCAGCCAATCAGCGCTGGCGCATGGGCCAGAATCCCGGCGGCAAAGCGCCCCGCCGGCGTGGTGAGATCGCCGTCCTCGTCCAACGTCACCGGGCTGCCATCGGCGTCCCAGAGCGAGAGGTGGACATGGACGCCGTTGCCCACCGCGTCAGGCGAGAGGAGCGGCACAAAGGACGCGCGCATCCCGTGCGCAGTGGCGAGGTCGCGGACCAGGGCTCGCACAAGGATCGCGCGGTCCGCGGCCGTCACGGGGTCCGCAGGGCCCACGGTGATCTCAAACTGGCCGGCGCCGTACTCGGGCAGCCAGTTCTCGGGCTCAAGCCCCGCACCATAGAGCGCGGACACCAGCTCCGACCCAAACGGCTCGGCCGCCCGGAACGCGTCCAGGCTAAACGGCGGCGGAACGGGCATGCCAGCCGGGGATGGACCAAGGTGCCCGTCCGCGCCAAGCAGCGCAAACTCCTGCTCAAAGGCCACCTTGAGGTGGAGCCCCGTGGCGTCCAGCGCGCGGACCGCGTCTACCAGCGCCGTCCGCGGATCACACGCCCAAGGTGTCCCATCAGGCTCCACGATGGACGCCAGCACCACGTCCGTGCGTGGGCGGCCGCCCACGGCGGGGAGTGTTGCGCGGGTCCCGTCCGGGATCAGCCGGATGTCGCCCAGCGCGCCAAAGCGGTTGGGGTCTGCGATATCGCCAAACGTGGTGAGGGCCAGATCCGCCGGGACCCAGCCCACGCCCGTGCGGCTCTTCGCCGCCAAGTCACGCGCCGGGATGCTGCGGCCCCGGGTCAGCGCGACAAGATCGCAGGTTGCAATAAAGGCAAGCCGTCCGTCGTCGGTCACGTGGCTCACGGGACCAGCGCGATGACCCGGCACGGGCTGCCGGAGCCGTCCACGAGGCGGAGCGGTGCAACCACCACCCACGCGCCCAGGGCCGGGACAGACTTGAGGTTGGTGAGGTTCTCCACGTGCCAGACGCCGCGGGGGTGGCTGATCTGGCGGTGGACGATGAAGTCCGTGGCGCAGCCCGGGTCGATGCCCAGCGTGTCCGTGCCAAGACCCATCGCGCCTCGCTCCTGCACAAGGAAGCGGGCGGCGTCAGGACCAAAGCCCGGGAACTTGAGTTCGCCGCCGGCGTTGGCGTACTTCACCGGATCCGTGTTGCAGTCCTCCCAGCCGGTCCGCAGGAACACTGCGGCGCCGTCGGGGATCCGGCCGTGCTGAGCCTCAAAAGCGTGGACCTGCTCAAGGGTGAGGATGGCGTCGGCGTTGTCGCCCACTTCCGCGCTGATGTCAATCATCGCCAGCGGCCGGAACAGCCGCTCGGCGCCAATCTGGTCCACGCTCTCCTTGCCCTCCACCATGTGGCAGGGCGCGTCGAAGTGGGTTGCCGTGTGCTCCACAAACGTGACGAGGCGGTTGTAGAACCCGTCATGGCTGACCGTGAGGATGGTCTGGAATGCGGGCTGGGGCGCCCCCGGCCACATCACAGTGTCAGGGCCAAGCGCCTGGGTCAGGTCAACGGCGCGCAGCTGGTCAAGCATCGGGTTCCTCGCTTCGAGTGCGTGGGGCGGAGACAGAACGGCCGGCGCGCCCGGTGGGACACGCCGGCCGTGAGTGACCTTGGTTGACGGGCCAAGCGGCCCGTGGGTTAGCTCTTTGCGGCGATCAGGCCTTCGTCAACCTCAAGCCGCTCGCCGACACGACGGGCTAGACCCGGCATGCCGAGGACCAGGGCAGCGCCCAGGGCAAGCCAGACGATGACCACGATCTCGTACCGGAAGCCGGCCGATGCCGGGTCGAACGAGAGGTTGAGCCACAGCGTGAAGGCCAGGACGATAAGCGCGGCAATCGGCACGACGATCTCGTACATCGGCACACGCGGCGTCCCTGACAGGAACAGGAACTTGATGGCGCCAACGGTGGCAAACGCGTAGGCGACCAGCAGGATGAGCGTGCCGATGACGCCCGAGCCAAGGAAGATGTCAAAGGCGCCGGCGCCAAAGACGACGGCCCAGACGACGATGATGACGGCGGCCAGGGCGGTCACCAGCATCAGGGCGCCCGACGGGGTGCCGTACTTGGGGGAGACCTTGGCGGCCATGCCGATGACCGGGGTGTTGGGGTTGTCGCGGCCAAGCGCAAACAGCAGGCGCGAGGCGCCCACAAGGCACGCAAGTGCGCAGCCAAACGCCGAAATGGCCGCACCGATGGTGATGAGGTCGCCAATCCACGGGCCGATGTACGTGGCGCCAAGGTCGCCCAGAAGCGAGCCGGAGCCGACGTAGGCCTCCATGCCGGCGTCGCCGCCGAAGCCCATGACTTCAATCGCGGTAATCACGACGAAGTACAGGCCGCCGAAGACCGCCACGCCAAAGATGGCGCGCGGGATGTCCCGCTGCGGATGGTGGGCCTCTTCGCCCAGGGTGGCGGCGGCCTCAAAGCCTGCGAACGACAGGAAGCCGAAGACAGACCCAACGGCCAGCGCGTTGAGCCCCACACCTTCCGGCAGGGAGAAGACGTTGAGGTTGAACGTTGCGCCGTTGGGCGCGCCGCCAGCGAGGATGCGGATCAGGATCACGATGGCCGTGATCACGATGAGCGCAACCGTGATGGCCTCAACGGTGAGCAGGATCCGCGTGCCGTCTCGGGCCGGGACAAGCGCGAGGAACCAGGCGCCCAGCAGGGCGATGACGCCGATGGCCAACGGGATCAGCACAGGGATGTCGCCCGCGGCAAGGATCCCGATGCGCTGAAGGAAGCTGGCGCCGAAGACGCCGGCCGCCATGGTGGTGACGCACGCGTAGAAGATGTACGTGCCCATCAGGGCAAACCCGGAGAAGACACCGGCGCGCGGGCCAAGCGTCACGCCGACGAAGCCGTACACGGAGCCTGCGTGGTGGAACTGCTGGGTCAGGCGCACAAAGCCGTACGCAACCAGGAGCACGCCAACCGTGGCAAGCAGGAAGGCCAGCGGAACTGCGCGGCCAACCTGACCTGCGGTGCCCTGCGGGTTGATGTTTGCGGCCATGCTTGGCGCCATCAGCGCAAGCGAGATGCCAATGGCCTCCCAGACGTTGAGCTCCTTGCGGAGCTTCGCTGGCTGGTGCCCGGAGATTTCCATACCTGTTCCAACCTCCATCGCGACGGTGCCGCCCCGCGGCTGCCGGATAACCCCTCATCCGGCACCCTCATGCCGGTGCGCGGATGATCGCGCCTCAGCCGGTCGGGCGGCAAGGGTTGTTTCAGTGCCGATTGGTGTCAGAACACCCGCAGGTGCGCGGCGCGGGCGTCATCGGGCGTCATCGCGTCAAAGACATTGGCCTCATCGGTTCGCACGGCAACGATGGCGCGGCCAAGCAGATCGCCCAGTCCGCCAAACAGCACGGGGTCCGCCTGCAGGTTGGCCAGCGCCTCGCGGAGCGTGGACGGCAGCGGCCGGATGCCACAGCGCGCCTGCTCGTCGGGCGACATCCGCGCGGGGTTGGAGCGTGAGAGCTCCGGCGGCTCAAGCCCGCGCTCGATGCCGTCAAGCCCTGCAAGGATCAGCCCGCCCAAAGCGAGATACGGGTTGCAGGAGGGGTCACAGGCCTTGAGTTCCACATTGGTGGACTCCGCCTCGCGGCCCCAGAAGGACGACGCCACGCGCACCGTGCACTCACGATTGTCCAGACCCCAGGACACCGTGGAGCCCGCCCAGGCGTCCGGCGCCAGACGCTCATAGGAGTTGTAGCTGGGACACGTCAGCGCCACCAGCGCCGGGAGGTGGTCCATGAGACCCGCCACAAACGCACGACCCATGGTTGAGAGCAGGCGCTCCGGCCCGGCATCCGCGTCGTGGAGCAAGTTCACCTTGCCGTCAGGCGACCACAGGCTGAAGTGGATGTGCGCGCCGGAGCCAATGCCGTTGGCGTAGGGCTTGGCGGCGAAGCTCGCGATCAGGTTGTGGCCCACCTCGGCCACACCGCGCACGGTGTCGCGGAACTTGAGCTGGGTGTCGGCCGCGCCCAGCGCGTCCTGGTAGCGGACGGCGATCTCCTGCTGGCCCGGACCGTACTCGTTGATGGCCTGCTCCACCTCGATGCCCTGGGCCTCCAGCGCATCAACAATGTCGTCCATCACGATGGCGGCGCGATCCATCCCTGCCGACGAGTACACCGGGCCGTTGCCATAGGGGACAACGCGGCCGTCGATCTCCTGCGCCAGATAGAACTCGTTCTCGAAGGACGCCATCACGCGGATGCCGCGCGCTTCCGCCTGGGCCAACACGCGCTTGAGGAAGCTCCGCGGGCAGCAGCCCCAGTCCAGACCGTCGTGGTCAAGCTGGTCGCAGATGACGCTGGCCGTGCGCGGCACCCAGGGCAGGCGGCTGTAGGTGTTCAGATCCGGAACCACGCGCACTTCGCCCACCGGGGCCATGCCCTCGATGTCCACCAGACGCTCAAGCATGTTGACCGCGTTCTGCGCCCGGGTGAGCCCCACGCCCTCGGTGAGCTTGCCGCGCAGCCTGTCCACGTGGACGTTCTTGCCGCGGATCACGCCGGACGGGTCGCAGTACAGGAAGCGCACCAGGCGCACGCCGTCGGCAGCGGCTCGGGCGACGACGTCGTCGGGGGTCAACGCTTGTCCTCCAGGTCTACGGCTATTCGGGTGGCTGTTCGAAGGTGACCGTGGCTCGGGCGAGATCTCGGCCCTCGGCGTCAGCGAGGCGCCAGGCCCAGCCCGGGCCGAGTGAGCGCATCGGGTCTGCGGCGATTGGCCAGACCGCGTGGCCCAGGACGGCGCCCGGCAGCGCGGGAACGGCGTACTCCAGACGGATGTGGCGCGGGATGGCGCGGGTGGCGAGGGCCGCGTCGCCGCCAGCGGCAATGAGGGCCTCCTCCAGATAATCCACGTAGGCCGCGTTGTTGACGTGGTCGTTGGGGTCGAGGTCCTGGGGCCTCACGCGCGTGGTTGCGCGGTGGGCATTGGCGGGCGTCTCGGGCAGCGCCACGCGCACGGGCTCAAACGAGCCGAGCGGCGCTGCAAACCTGGCCGGGAACTCCGGCGGAACCCTGCCGGGGAGACCTCGGACCGTGTCTGTCATGACCCAGTCCGTATGCGCCCAGAGTGCCAGCGTGCCGTCGTCCAGATGACCCTCGGTGCGCCGGCGGGACCAGACGCGGCGGAACCCTGTGACCGCCGTGCCCAGCGTGACCACGCGGCCCAGCGGCACTGGCGCCACAACAGCCAACTCGGCGGAGCGGACCACCCAGGCCACCGCGCGCTCTTCGTACCACTCGCGGGTGAAGCCCGAGCGCTCGCTGTGGATCCAGGCAAGGTCCACCGCATAGCGCAGCAGCGCGGAACTGCGAACGCACCCGTCTGGGCCGCACTCGTCGAAGCGCGCCCGGTAGGCGTGGCTCATCGGCTGCGAGATGTCGGTCATGCGGGCTTCCTGCCTGCTAGCCGGTCCAGCCCCTCCAGCGCAATCAGCTTGATCCCCTCGATGGCCACGGGGCCGCGCTCGCGGACAAGGCGCACTTCGCAGGACCGGCGAGCGTCAAAGACCACGAGGCCCACAAGGAGCTTGCCGCCCTCGGAGGCGGCGCCGGTCCGCGCGTCGTCAAGCTGGTGGATCACGTCTGCCTTGATGCCGCGGGCGCCCCACTTGCAGTCCCAGGCCTCGGCGGCGCCGTCGCGCTCCACGGTGACGTCATACGGGTGGATCTCCGCCGGGCGCCCGTCAAAGAGGATGCGGCGCTCGCGGCGGACCGGGTTGGTGCGCTCGGCGAGCAGACGCTCTGTCAGCGCCTCCACCACCGCGCCGCGGAACTGGCTCCGCGTCTGCTCACCACGGTCCGCCACCTGGAGCGAGGCGGCAAGGATTGCTTCGGACCGCTCGCGCTCAGGCGTCCCAGCCGCTGCGGCGCGCTGGCCAAACAGCGTGGGGAACATGGCGCGCCACACCAGCGGATCGGTGGACTCGCCGTTCATCACCGCTCGGCCCAGCACCCGCTGCACGGTGGTTGCCACGGCCAGCAGGTCTGCCACGCGGGCCACCAGCGGATCGGCCTGGATGTGCGCGTAGACGATGGCGCGACCGTCTGGCTTGGCGTCCTGAAAGCGCATCAGGCGGCCTCGCCCAACGCCGCAAGGGCAATCTGCGGCACCGTGGACAGCCAGTCGATGGCCCGATGCGGGTCCGTGATGCGGGCGGCCTCCGCTGCCAGCGCGTCAATGGCCGCGTCTGCGTCAGCCGGAGCCTCCTCGGGGCCGCGGGCGGCGGCCACGGCGTTCAGCCGGGCGCCCCAGACCGTGGTCAGGTCGGTGACGTACTGAAACTCGTCCGACACGGGCTCAGCCGTGGTGACGAGCACGTCAAACGCGGCAAGCGCGCGGGCAACAAGATCGGCGACGGTGGTGGACATGGCCCGAAGGGTACGCCACGCCAGCGTCAGCGGGCTCGGCGGGCCGAGAGCGCGTCAGTCGCCCCGGTGGTGTCCGGTGGCAATGCGAAACCCGACGGCGCCTCCCCGGGCGGGTTCGCGCCGGGCGATCACCCGCTCCACGATTGAGGCGGGCGGGCCATCGCGCAGCCGCTCCTCAAGCGCGTCGAGATTGGCGGGCGACCCCTCCGCAACAACGCGGACACTGCCGTCGGGCTCGTTTGCCACAAAGCCGTCAAGCCCGATGTAGCCCGCTTCGCGCAGGACGAAGACGCGGAAGCCAACGCCCTGGACGCGGCCGCGGACGATGGCGTCAAGGCGTTCGCGTTCAACATCACCCATGCGGACTACCTGCGGCCTGCGTCTGCGCGACGGGGCCAGTGCAGCAGCAGCGTGTCGAGGACCAGCTCCGGCGTGACGTTGCCGTCAAGCAGCTCGTCGGCGCGGACAAGACGGGCCAGGGCATCTGCGGCAGCTCCCTTGGGGAGCATGCGGACGGCTGCCTCGTACTCCTCAAGCAGGGCCACGTCGCGCACCGTCGTGCGGGCGCCGCGCTCCACAAGGACAAGGTCCCGGGCGATGTCGCGCCAGAGTGCAATGAGCGTGCGCAGACCCAGGCGGCGCTCGGCGGCGGAGATCTTGGCTGCGGGCTCCGCTACGGCGTCGGCAGGCTCCTCGGCGTCGTCACCCTCGGCAGGCTGAGCAGCGGGGGCGGCCGGGGCCGGTTTCGCTCCGGTCTTGCCCCGGCTCTTCGGGGCGGGCGTGTCCTGGGCTGGCGGAGGTGGTGTCAGCAGGCGCGCAAGCGCGAGGGCACGCGTCTGGAGGTCCTTGGCCGAGCCAAGCCGCCCGGCAGGTCGCTCCGACAAGAGGTCAAGCAGCCGGCGCACCAGTTCAGCGCGGATGGCCACCGCCTCCGGGGCAGACGCATACGCCACAGCCAGACCAACCCGGCCGGCGGTGAGACGCGCAAGGCGCGCGGCCGTGGGGGCATCGGCCAAGCCGCGTGCGTCAAGCAGCGTCTCGATTGAGCGTGCGTCCACCGTCCCCAGGCGAACGCGGGCGCAGCGTGAGCGGATGGTGGGGAGCAGCTGCTCGTCGTCGTCCGCGCACAGGATCAGCGTGGTGTTGTCCGGCGGCTCCTCAAGGGTCTTGAGCAGCGCGTTCTGGGCGTCGTCGGTCATCCGGTGCGCCTCGCGGACAATCGCCACGCGAGCACCACCCTCAACGGAGAGCAGCGACAGATCCGCAACCAGGTCCCGGACGCCGGGGCGAAGCTGCGCCTCGGGACCGCCGATGACGACGCTGCCCGCACTCCCGGCAGGAGCCAGCAGGTGAAGGTCCGCGTGATTGCCGTGCGCCACCATGCGGCAGCCGCGGCAGGCCCGACAGGGCCCGAGACCGTCGGCCACACGCTCACACAGCAACGCCGCCGCCAGATCAAGAGCGAGCGACATCTTGCCCACACCAGGCGGGCCCACCAAGAGGATCGCGTGTGCGCGGCGTTCACGAAGCAGCCCGCGGACAGCCGTCACCGCGGCCGGTTGGCCAACAGTGAGAAAGCCGTCCACGGGCTGATCCAGGTTCAGGGTTGGCAGGCCAGGGCCCGCTGGCTCAGCCTTCGGGGGCTGCGGCCTTGCGGGTGGTCCGACGCTTGGGCGCCTCTGCCGGCGCGGCCTCGACTGCCGCGGGTGCGGCTGCCTCGGCGGCGGGCTTCCGGACGGCACGCGCCTTCGGGGCGGGCTTCGCCTCGACGACGGCCTCGACTGCCGCGGGTGCGGCTGCCTCGGCGGCGGGCTTCCGGACGGCCGGCCTGCGCTTCGGTGCGTCGGCTGGTGCTTCGACTGCGGCGGGGGCCACGGGTGCGGCCTCCACTGCAGGCTTGGCGGCTGCGGGCTTGCGTCCGCTGCGCGTTGCGGGGGCCTCGGTCTGGGGTGCCGGTGCCGGCTTCACAGCGGGCCTGGGCGCCGCCGCGGGCTTGGCGCGGCCAAGCTGCGCGAGCAACTGCTGCTCAAGCTCGGGCGGAACCTCCGTCCACTCCTCGCCGCCCGAACGCGGGGCGCGATCAACGCGCTCCGGCCGGTCAAAGCGCGGCGGACGACCACCCTGCGGTGCGCCACTTCTACCTGCGTCGCTTCGGCCACCACCGCCGCCGCTGCTGGCGCCGCCACGGGCGGGCTCAACAAAGCGGCTGGGCGTCGTGCCACGGGCACCGCCATACCGCTCGCGGTCGATGGCTGCGGCATAGGCGCTGCGTGCGCCGCCACCACCACGGGGACCGCCGCGATTGCCCTGGCCGCCGCGATTGCCCTGGCTCTGGCGCCGCTCGGCACGCAGGTACTCAGGGATCGCCGGCTCTTCGAGGTCTTCCTCATCCTCAATGGGCGCCAGGTTTGCCGTCGGGCGCGTTGGCGTCCCGATCTGACGGTCCCAGACAGACCCAAACGGGGTGGAGGAGCGACCGCGCGGGGCGGGCGACTGGAGTGCGTCCATATCGTCAAACGGCGTGGGCAGCTCGCCCGACGGCGTACGCGCGGCGGCCGGACGGGGAGTGCGGCCACCACGGGCAGGCCGCGGCGCCTCAACCACCGGCTCGGGAGCCTCGGCATCATCATCGATATCGATATCGACATCGGGCTCGTCGTCTTCGGCGTCAGCACCAACAACGACGTCGCCGTCAGGGGCACCCTCGGGGCTTGCGCCCTCAACGCCCGCTTCGTCACGTCGGCCACGGCCTCGGCCACGGCCACCGCGACGACGGCGGCGGCGGCGTGCATCGCCTTCGCCTTCACCCTCGACGTCAGTGGCGTTGGTCTCGGCGCCGGGCTCAACGCCCTCAAGATCCTCGACCTCGCCGGTGAAGACCTCGATATCGCCTGCTGCGGCAGCCGCTGCAATGGCTGCGGCGCGGGAGAGCTTCTCACCGGGCAGCGCCACCAGGCGGCCCGTTGCGCCATCGATCATCTCGCCAACCGGCTCCGAAACGGAGCGGCTGCGGCCCGACGACGTGCGCGTTGAGGTGCTGCGCGATGCGGTGACGGGCTCCGGACGATCCGAGCGGCCACGCCCACGATCACGATCGCCGTAGCGATCCCGGCCGCGCCCGCGGCCACGACCGGTGCCCTCGGACTGCTTCTCGGGAACCTCGGTCATCGACAGGTCCTCGTCGTCGTTGGAGACCCGCCGGCCCGACTGCGAGGAGCTCTTGTCCACCTTGGCGATCTGGGTGATATCGGTGAAGAGGTCCGCAACCTCAATCAGGTCCGACGACGTGTTCCCGCGGAAGCTGATGACCTCGCAGCGGACGCCCATCTCCTGGACGGCGCGAATGGCGGATGCGAAGTCCCCATCGCCGGACACGATCACCGCGATGTCGAGGTTGCGTGCGGTCTTCATTAGGTCCACGACAAGCTCGATGTCGAGGTTCGCCTTGACCTTGCCGTCGCCGTACTTGCGGATGTCCTTGGAGACAACCTTGTACTTGTGGCGCGCAAGGAACTGGTGGAAGTTGCGCT
>CAIYHO010000186.1 GCA_903925955.1 uncultured Chloroflexota bacterium | reverse complement strand
CGACGGGCGGCGCGGTGGGCACCAGCTCGGACGGCAGGGGGACGTCAAGCGTCTGGCCGCCAATCGCGGTCCCGGTGGCGCTCACGCGGGCTGCGGAGGCTGCGCCGAGGCCAAGGGACGCAGCGGCCAGGACAACCGAGATGGCGCCGGCCATCACAAGCGATCGCCGCGAGCCAAGACCCACAAAACGGCCGTGCCTGATGGGATCTTCAATCCAGCGCTGGCTGGCGGCGGCCACCAGGATGGCGAGCCCGGCGAGCCCCAGACGCACAACCCCGGGCAGGGAGCCGCCCGCGACTGCCTCGGGGAGCACGATGATTGGCCAGTGCCAGAGATACAGCGAATAGGAGATGCGGCCGAGGAAGCGCATCGGGGGCAGCTCCAGCCAGGCTGACCACCTTGTCCACGCCCTGATGCCGGTTGGCTGCGGACGCTGTCCGCTGGCCGGTCCGCGCAGCCCAGACGCGATGACAAACGCCGAGCCGAGCGTGGGCAGCAGCGCGGCCGTGCCTGGGAACTGGGTGGACTCGTTGAGGACCAGCGCCGAGGCGACAACCATCGCCAGACCCGCCCAGCCCAGCAGGCCGCGCGCCCGGTCCGGAACCAAGCGAACCGCGGCCGGCAGCGCCAGCAGCGCACCCAGCGCCAGCTCCCACGCGCGAGCAGGGAGCGAGAAGAAGGCCCACGCCTGTGCCGCGTTGGTGAGCCACAGCGAGACGCCAAGGGAGATGGCGAGCGTGACGACGAGGACGACGCCAATGCGGCGCAGACCCGCTGCCACATCACGACGGCGGAATGCGGCGCCCGAGGCAATCAGCAGGAGCGCCGGCCAGAAGATGTAGAACTGCTCTTCGACACCCAGGCTCCAGAAGTGCAGCACCGGCGAGGGCGGCAGCGTGGAGCCAAGGTAGTCGGTGGCCTGAAGCGCAAACCGCATGTTTGAGAGGTAGAAGCCGGCTGCCGCCGTGTCGCCCGCGACATCAGGAACGCGGAGCGGGGGCAGGAGCAACGCCGAGAGCACAAGCGTGGCAAGCAGTGTTGCCGCAGCGGCCGGCAGCAGGCGACGGGCGCGCCGGGCATAGAAGGCTGGCAGGCTGACGGTGCCTGTGCCGCTCAGCTCGCGCACCAGCAGACCCGTGATGAGGAAGCCCGACAGGACAAAGAAGACGTCCACGCCGATGTAGCCGCCACTCACGCCCGGCACACGAGCGTGAAAGGCCAGCACCAGGAGCACGGCAACGGCGCGCAGACCCTCGAGGTCTCCCCGGAACGTTGACCGCTCGGTCACGTGCTAGAAGCCGATCGCGCGCAGCACCGGCGCCATCCGGGCAGCGGCCCGGGATCGGTGCGAGATCGCGTGCTTCTCGGCGGCGCTGTACTGGCCAAGCGTTCGGCCGCCGGGCGACTCTGCCTCCGGCTCAAACAGCGGGTCATAGCCAAACCCGCCGCTCCCCTGCTCGCCCACGGCAATCCGCCCACGGCACGTGCCCCGCCGGACGATCATGCGCAGCCCGCCACGCGGACCTGCGGTGTCCGGCAGCGCCAGCGCAAGGACGCAGACGTAGCGGCCGCCGCGCTGTGCCGCCGGCAAGCCGGCAAGTTCGCGGAGGAGCTTGGCGTTGTTGTCGGCATCGGTGGCGTCATCACCCGCATAGCGGCGAGTGCGGACACCCGGACCGCCGTCAAGCGCGTCTACCTCAAGCCCTGAGTCATCCGCAAGCGTGAGCAGACCCGAGCGTGCCGCGTAGTAGCGGGCTTTGATGCGCGCGTTGGTCTCAAAGGTCTCGCCGGTCTCGTCGGGCTCGCCGTCGATGCCCAGGTCGTCTGGCGCCATCAGTTCAACGTCTTCGCCCAGCGCCAAGAGCTCGCGCAGTTCTCGGAGCTTGTGGCGGGAACGCGTGGCGACGAGCAGCCGGCGGCCCGGCAACGCGTCCGACACTACCGGCGGACCGTGGCGAGCGCCTTCGCCTGCGCCTCAAACAGCGTGGCAAGGCCCGTGTTGGCCAGATCCAGCAGCTCGTCAAGCGCGGCGCGGTCAAAGGCCTTGCCCTCGGCTGTGCCCTGCAGCTCCACGTACTTGCCCGCATCGGTGCCCACGACGTTGAAGTCCACCTCGGCGCGCGAGTCCTCGGGATAGTCGAGGTCCAGCATCTTCACCCCGTCGATGATCCCCACGCTGACGGCGGCGATGTGGCCCAGCAGGTGCCGGTCCATGCCGTACGTGATCATCGCCGCGGCCAGCGCGACATAGCCCCCGGTGATGGACGCGGTGCGCGTGCCGCCGTCGGCGACGATCACGTCGCAGTCAACGGTGATGGTCCGCTCGCCCATCTTGGCCATGTCCACGATGCCGCGCAGGGATCGGCCAACCAGCCGCTGGATCTCATGGGTCCGCCCGCCCACCTTGCCCTTGGCGGACTCACGCTCGGAGCGCTCCGCGGTGGCGCGGGGGAGCATCTCGTAGGTGCCGGTGACCCAGCCCGTGCCCGTGCCGCGGAGATGCGGCGGGACCCGGTCCTCAATGGTGGCCGCGCACAGGACCTGCGTATCGCCAAAGCGGACGAGGCAGGAGCCCTCGGCCCACTTCTGGACGCCCAGGGTGATCTCAATGGGCCGCAAGTCGCCTGGGTGGCGACCATCGGCGCGGATGCCGCCACGCGGGGCGGAGGCGGCCGGGGGCCGATTGCCGATGCTCATGCGGGTGCCTCACCTTTGGCTGCGTTGGCTGCGTTGACTGCTTTGGCTGCGCGCTCGGCTGCCTTGGCGGCATCCCAGAGCTCGTCGAGTTGTGCAAATGAGAGATCGCGCAGGGCCACGCCCTTTGCGGCCGCCGACAGTTCCACATGGCCGAAGCGGCCTCGGAACTTGTCGTTGGCGGAGCGGAGGGCCCCCTCCACCTCGATGCCGGTCTTGCGCCCCACGTTGACCAGCACGAAGAGCAGGTCGCCCAGTTCTTCGGCCCGGTGGGCGGCACTCTCAGCCTCCACCAGCTCGCCAACCTCCTCGCGGACCTTGTCCAGCACGCCGTCAATCGAGGGCCAGTCATAGCCCAGGTTTGCGGCGCGCTCCTGCATCTCCTGGCTTGCGGCCAGAGCCGGCAGAGAGCGGCTGATCCCGTCGAGAGCGCTCTTGGGCTTGGCGATGCCGGTCTCGTCGGAGGAGGCCGCTGCCGCCGCGGCGCGCTCGCCCGCTTTGATCCGCTCCCACTGGCGGTTCACGTCGCCCGCCGTGCGCGCCTCCGTCTCGCCAAAGACGTGCGGGTGGCGGCGGACAATCTTGGTGGCAATGGCCTCCCAGACGTCTGACATGTCGAAGACGCCCGCCTCGGCGGCCAGCTGCGCGTGCAGCACCACCTGGAGCAGCAGATCGCCAAGCTCGCCGGCCAGCTCCGGCGTGGCGCCGCCAGCCAGTGCGTCGTAGACCTCGTAGGCCTCCTCAAGCAGGTGGTTGCGCAGCGTTTCGTGGGTCTGCTCGCGGTCCCAGGGGCAGCCATCGGGCGCCCGGAGCCGGTTGGAGATCCACGGCATGCCCCACGGCGAGGCAGCGGCGGCAACCGGGGCAACGGGACCCAGATAGAGCGGCGACGCAAGGTCCGCGGGTGCCAACTCGCCGATGGTGGTCGCATCAGCCCGGCCGATGCGGCCCACGAGGTGGTCTGCCGGGTAGAGACGGCGCAGGATGTCCAGCGGCTCGCGACCGCGGGGCCCGTGCCGGCCCGGCAGCGGCTGCGCAGGCATCAGCGCCCCGTGCGTCGCCAACGGCGCCCCAAAGCGCATGGGCGCAGACGGCAGGACAAACAGGGCAACAGACGGCTCAACCGGCGTGCCGATGAACCGCTCGGCCGTCACAACGGCAAAGCCACCCATGACGTCAAAGCCCCAGCGAAGCTTTGCCTCCGCCAGCAGCGCGTCCAGCATGGTCCCTAGACCCGGGGCCCGGTCAGCCGCCGGAGGCGCTGCTGATCGCCGGGTCTTCCCAGGTGGTGTAGCTGGTCTTCTGCTGCGTGTACCAGGCGCTAAACGCGGACGACTTGATCTTCGCGGTCTGCAGGGGATCCGGAGCGCGGTTCTCCTCGGCAGACACCCAGAAGATGTAGGTGCCGTCGTTGGGGATGAGGATGGGCTGGCTCACCTTGCCAATGGGCGCCGCGAAGACCGCCGCCTTGAGGGCGTCGGAGAGCTGGCCCTTGCTCACCCAGCCAGTGTCGCCGCCGTCAACGGCCGTTGCCAGATCCGAGTTGTCGCGGGCAAGCGTTGCAAACGCGTCTGCGGTGGTGGCCTTCGCGACAAGCTTGGCCGCCCAGTCCACATCGGTTGGGTAGTGCATGACCTGGATGACGTGGTAGCCAAACGAGGACTTCACCGGCGCCAGCAGTTGGCCGGGCGTGAGGCCTGTCTTGAGGACTGCGTCCGCAAAGCCCTTGTCGATGCCGTCGTTGGTGGAGAAGTACGGCAGCTTGCCGCCCGAGGTGCGGGCCGCGGACTCGTCGCTCTCGGCGCGTGCAATCGCGTCGAACTGCGTGGGGTCTTTCTGCAGCTTGGCGTAGGCGGCATCCGCCAGTGCCTTGGCCGCCGCCCAGGCCGGATCCGTGTCAGCGACAGTGGAGGCGTTCTGCGCGTCGTGGTTGGGCGAGTAGACGATGTGGCGCACGCGGATGGCCAGGGGGCCCGTCTCGCTGGCGCTGATCTGCATGTAGATCTGCGCAACATGACGCTGCAGACCGGGGGCAAGCGCCGCGTCTGTGATGCTGTTGGCAAGCTTCTCGTTGGCGGCTCCAAGCTTGACGGCCTTCCGCAGGTCGTTTGCGTCAATGCCCTCGGCCTTGGCCTGGTCAACGATGCTTTCGCCAACCGTGGCGGGGAGGATCTCGGTGACCTTGCCAATCCGGTAGCCGCCGTCGAGACCCTCGATGAGGTCGCTGACCGTGTTGGGGACGGCGGTCATCATGGCGTTGGTGTAGACCGTATCGAGCGACGAGTTCTCGTCGATGAAGCCCACGTCGCCGCCCTGGTCCTTGGTGGTGTCGGTGGAGAACGACTTGGCGATGCTTGCCCAGTCACCGCCGCCCTTGAGCGCGGTCAGCGCCTGCTGCGCCTTTGCCTTGGCTGTGGCCTTCTGCGCTGCGGTTGGCGCCGACTGCCCATTCAAGATGGCCGGGACAACGGCAATCAGCCACACGTGGCGGAGCTCGCTGGTGGTGGCAAGCTTGGTGAGCTGGGCATCGATGTCCGCGTCGGTGATGGTGATGCCCTGCTTGGCAGCAAGCTCGGTCTGGATGGTGCCGTCGATCAGCTGGGTGGCTGCGAGCGAGTAGACCTGCGACTCCTGCTGGTCGATACCCGTGAGGCGCTGGTTGCCGTCCGTGCTCCAGATGTGGTTTGCGGCAAGCAGGGTCCGGGTGCGCTTGCGCTGCACTTCGAGCAAGAAGGTGTTGATGTTGGCCTGCTTGACCAAGGCATCCTTGCTGAATTCCTGAGAGTTCACCTTCACGGCAGCCGTCAGGTGGCTGCTCCAGTAGGACACGCCGCCCGCGACCGCGAGGAGGAGCAGCGCCGCCACGACGGTCACAGCGAAGCCGATATTCATCAGGAAGGTGCGGCGTTCCGAGTCGCTCAGATTGCGCGACCGGTTCGGGCCCTGTCGGGAACGGAGCGTCATGGGGGTGGAGAAACCTCGTGGTGGTGGCCGACACGCCGGTGGTGCGGCCTCATGGAGCAACGCGCGCGATGGTACCGCGCGGACGCGTTCTCGGGTAGCGGCGGGCGGGTGACGCCTAAGGGCGCGACCCCGCCGGGACGATCCAGCCAGCGCCCAGCCGGAGCACCTGACGCTCTCGGATCATACGTCCACGGACGCTGTTGACGGTGTCCACAACCAGTTCGGCGTTGGCGTAGAGGTGATCCCAGTCCACCGCGCGGTGGGCGGTGACAACCACCAGGACGTCCGCCCAGTGGAGAAGCGCGTCCAGGGTCACACCCTTGTGCTCATAGCCGCTGTCGTCACGGAAGAGCGGCACGTGGGGATCGTGGTAGCGGACCTCTGCCCCGCGCCCCACGAGACCCGGCAGCACGGCGCCGGCCGGCGAGTTGCGCGGATCCTGAACGTCCGGCTTGAACGCCACGCCCACAACGCCAACCCGCGACCCCTTGAGGGAGCGCGATCGCTCGTTGAGCGCCTCAGCTGTCAGATCCACCACGTGGCGCGGCATCGCGAAGTTGATGTCGCCCGCCGTCTCCACAAAGCGGTCCGTCAGGTCAAACGCCCGGGCACGCCAGGAGAGGTAGTACGGGTCAACCGGGATGCAGTGGCCGCCCACGCCCGGGCCCGGCGTGAACCGCATAAAGCCAAACGGCTTGGTGGCAGCGGCGTCGATGATCTCCCACACGTCGAGGCCCATCCGCTCACACAGCAGCGCGAGCTGGTTGATGAAGGCGATGTTGACGTTGCGGAACGTGTTCTCCAGGAGCTTGGCCATCTCGGCGGCATCCGGCGAGGAGAGCTCAATCACCCGGTCGTTGATGCGTGCCAGGAGCGCAGCCGCGCGCTTGGTGCCGGCAGCCGTGGACCCGCCGACAAGCCGCGGAACGTTGCGCGAGGCGCTCTCGGGAT
>CAIYHO010000185.1 GCA_903925955.1 uncultured Chloroflexota bacterium | reverse complement strand
GTCGCCTCGTCGAGGCGGCGCACCGGGGCCGTGTGGGGGGCTTCCTTCACGAGGTCGGGGGTCTCGCGCGCCTCGCGAGCGATCTCCAGCATCGCCTCGGCGAAGGCGTCGAGCGTCTCGAGGCTCTCGGTCTCGGTCGGCTCGATGAGCATCCCCTCCTCGACCGTGAGCGGGAAGTAGATCGTCGGCGGGTGGTAGCCCTTGTCGATCAGCCGCTTGGCGATGTCAAGCGTGCGCACGCCGGTGCGGTGCTTGAGGTCTGCAGCCGAGGCGACAAACTCGTGCTTGCAGGCCCGCTCAAACGGCACCTCGTACACGGGGGCCAAACGGGCCTTGAGGTAGTTCGCCGCAAGAACCGCGTCATCGGACACCTCGCGCAGACCGGAGGCACCGTGGGCGCGCAGGTACGCGTAGGCGCGCACCAAGACACCCGTGCTGCCAAAGAAGCTGCGGACGCGCCCAATTGACGTGGCCCGCTCGTCCACGCGCTCCAGGCGGAAGCTGCCGTCGTCCTCGCGGATCACCCGCGGGCTGGGTAGGAACGGCGTGAGGTTTGCGCGAACGCCAACAGGACCCGAGCCCGGGCCGCCTCCGCCATGCGGAGTGCTAAACGTCTTGTGGGTGTTGAAGTGCATGACGTCAAACCCGGCAGCACCCGGCCGGAAGCGGCCAAGGATCGCATTGAGGTTTGCGCCGTCCATGTAGGCGAGCGCGCCCGCAGCGTGGGTTGCCTCAAGCAGCTCGCCAATCTGGCGCTCAAACAGGCCCAGCGTGGACGGGTTGGTGATCATGATTGCGGCGGTCTTGGGGCCAAGCGCAACCTTGAACGCCTCGAGGTCTACGCCGCCGTCAGGCGCTGACGGGATGGTGATGGTCTTGAAGCCCGCCATGGACGCCGTAGCCGGGTTGGTGCCGTGGCTTGAGTCCGGGACAAGCACCTCGGTCCGCTCAAGGTCACCGCGTGAACGGTGGTAGGCCCGGATCATGAGGATCCCGGTCAACTCGCCGTGGGCGCCGGCCGCAGGCTGCAGGGTGACGGCGTCCATGCCGCTGATCTCGGCCAGGATGGCCTCAAGCTCGTGGAGCATCGCAAGCGTGCCCTGCGCGGTGCTGTCGGGGGCCATCGGATGAAGGCCCGCAAACCCCGGCAGACGCGCCGCCCACTCGTTGAGCTTGGGGTTGAACTTCATGGTGCAGGACCCAAGGGGATAGAACCCCGAGTCCACCGAGTAGTTCAGCGTGGAGAGGTTGACGTAGTGGCGCACCACCTCGGGCTCGGAGAGCTCCGGCAGGGCGGGCGCCTGGGCGCGACGCGCTGCGGCCGGGATCCGATCCAGGGCGTTGGCCGGCGGATGTGGGATCTTGCCGCCGCCGCGACCGGGCCGCGACAGCTCAAAAATTGTGGGCTGGAGACGCTCGCCAACGACGCTCATGCAGCACCTCCCGCGAGCTCGGCCGCAAGGGCAGTCGCGAATGTCGTGATGTCGGCAGGCGTGGTCACTTCGGTGGCGCACACCAGCAGGGCGTCGGCGACGGCCGGCTCATCGGGAAGCAGGTCCGCCAGCGGGATGCCGGCGAGCACCCCGCGCGCCAGCAGCCGCTTGTGGACTGCCGCTGCGTTGGGGACGTGGACGGCAAACTCGTTGAGGTAGGCGCCTGCGTGGAGCCGCTTGGCACCAACGGCCGTCAGGGCCGCCTCAAGCTCGGTGGCGCGGGCCGCGCCCAACGCCGCCACATCATGCAGGCCGTGCGGGCCAAGGGTGGAGACGTAGATTGAGGCCGCCAGGGCCAGCAGCGCCTGGTTGGTGCAGATGTTGCTCGCCGCGCGCTCGCGGCGGATGTCCTGCTCCCGGGCGCGCATCGTCATGACAAAGGCGCGCTTGTCGTCAAGATCCTTGGTCAGGCCCACAAGGCGGCCTGGGATCTGGCGGATCAGGGCGTCGCTGCAGGCGACGATGCCCAGATACGGGCCGCCGTACTGGAGCGGAATACCGAGGGACTGGCCCTCCCCTGCCGCGATGTCGGCGCCGTACTCGCCGGGAGGCGCCAGCACGGCCAGCGACACAGGCTCAATCACGCTGACAAACAGGGCGCCGGCGTCATGCGCCAGGCGGCCAATCTGCGGCATGTCCTCAAGCAGACCGAGGATGTTGGGCTGTGCAGCCACAACGCCCGCGACCGGATGATCGGCATCTGCCAGAAGACGGGCGAGCGCTTCAAGGTCCGTGGTGCCCGCAAGCGGACCAGCGGCAACCAAGGGCACCTCGTCAACGCTCAGCCCAGCGCCTTCGGCGTAGGTCTCAAGCGTCTGGCGGTAGTGCGGATGCACCCCACGACCAACGAGGATGCGGTCCCGGCCGGTGGCGCGACACGTCATGAGCGCCGCTTCGGCCGTTGCCGCGCCGCCGTCGTAGTGCGACGCGGACACAACGTCCATGCGCGTCAGCTCGGCGAGCAGGCTCTGGTACTCGTAGATGCTCTGGAGCGTGCCCTGACTGACCTCGGGCTGGTACGGCGTGTAGGCCGTGTACCACTCGCCCCGGAGCAGCATCTGGTCTACAACAGCCGGCGTCCAGTGGCGGTACGCGCCGGCACCCAGAAAGCTGACGAGGTCAGTCTGGTTTCGGGCTGCCAGCGCCTGGAGGCGTGCCGAGAGCTCCAGTTCGGGCTCCGGCGGATCAAGCCGAAGGGGTCCGGACCGAAGGGCCTCGGGGATGTCGTCGAAGAGCCGGTCAACCGAGTCAACGCCGATGGTCTGGAGCATCCGCGACCGGTCATCGGCCGCGTGCGGACCGTACGGCATTGGTCAGCCCTCGGCGACGACCTGCTCGTACGCGGCGGCGTCGAGCAGTGCGCTGATCTCCGCGGCATCGGACGGCCGCAGGCGCAGCATCCAGCCCGCACCGTACGGGTCGCTGTTGACCAGTTCCGGGTTGTCAGCCAACGCGTCGTTGACGCTGAGCACGTCGCCGCCGATTGGCGCAAACAGGTCGCTCACGGCCTTGACGCTCTCGACAACGCCAAACGTGGCGTGCGCCTTGAGGGCCTTGCCCGCGGCGGGCATTTCGACAAACACGATGTCGCCCAGTTGATCCGCCGCGAACTGCGTGATCCCGATGACGACCTCGTCGCCCTCAACTCGAACCC
Organism: uncultured Chloroflexota bacterium; assembly: GCA_903925955.1. Lineage (GTDB taxonomy): Bacteria > Chloroflexota > Limnocylindria > Limnocylindrales > CSP1-4 > CAIXZV01. The sequence continues at coordinate 38,922 of CAIYHO010000185.1, read as the reverse complement.
ACTCGTGATCGCTGGTGTAGCACAGGTCGGCGGGGACCATCTGGCTGGCTCCTTCGTGTTTGCGGCGTGCCGACCGGGGCGACCGGACCCGCATATGGGGGCTGTGGGCTGCGGCAGGCGCTCAGGCAGGCCGCTTGTAGAACGGCAGCGGCACAACCTCGGCAGCAACCGGGGCACCGCGGATCTCAACTGCAACCATCGTACCGGGATCGGCTGCCGCCGTTGGGACGTACGCCATCGCGATGGCCTGCCCCAGCGTGGGCGACTGCGTGCCCGAGGTCACGATGCCAGCCGGTGCGCCACCGACGAGGACCGGGTAGCCGTGGCGGGCGATGCCTCGCTCGCGCAGCGCCAGACCGACGAGCCGACGCGACACGCCATCACGGTTGACCTTCTCCAGGGCCGCGCGCCCGGTGAATGGCCCGGGCTTGCCAAGCTTGACCACGCGGCCGAGGCTGGCCTCATAGGGCGTGGTGTCCAGACCAAGCTCGTTGCCGTACAGCGGCATGCCTGCTTCAAGCCGGAGGGTGTCGCGGGCGCCCAGGCCAACTGGCACAAGGCCATCGGGGCGACCGGCGGCCAGCATCGCATCCCAGAGCACGCCGGTCTGGTCCACGTCAACAAAGACCTCGTAGCCGTCCTCGCCGGTGTAGCCCGTCCGGGCGATCATCGCGGGCAGCCCGGCAACGACACCTTCGGCGATGCCGTAGTACTTGATTGCGGCCAGATCCACGCTCGCGAGCGGCTGCAGCATTGCTGCGGACTTCGGGCCCTGGATGGCGACGAGGCCCGTGGCAAGCGAGCGGTCGTCAAGGACCGCCTGGAAGCCGGCGATCCGCGCCGCAAGCGCATCCGACACCACACGGGCGTTGGACGCGTTGGCAACCACCATGAACCGCGTCTCGCCCAGCCGGTAGACGATGAGGTCGTCGATGATCCCGCCGTCTTCATTGCAGATCTGCGAATACTGCGCCCGGCCAACGGCGAGGGCCGGCGGATCCGTGATGAGCGCAGCGGCGAGGGCGGCACCCGCATCCGGCCCCTCGATGACAAGTTCGCCCATGTGGGACAGATCAAACAGCCCGGCCGCCGAGCGCACTGCGCGGTGCTCGTCGATGATGCCGCCGTACTGGATGGGCATCAGCCAGCCCGCAAACTCCACGATCTTGGCGCCGAGCGCCTCGTGGCGGTCCACGATGGGCGAGGGCTGCGGTGTCGGGGTGGGCGTATCGGTCACGGTTTGGGGGCCTCCAGGCTGGCGGCCGTGCGGGCGACCAGCGCCCGCTCGGACTCAAAGGTGAGCAAGTCTCGAGCCTCGGCGATGTCCACCCATCGGACCTCGTCAAACTCGTGGTCGTGACGATCCAGGTCGCCCCCTGTGGCCCGCATCACGAAGTAGTGCACGGTCTTGTGGATCTTGGTTGCGCGCTGCACGAAGCTGTAGGCAATGGAGCCCGCTGGGCCGATGATCTCCACCTTCAGGCCCGTCTCCTCCTCAACCTCGCGCAGCGCGGTCTCCTCGGTGGTCTCGCCGAGGTGGGGAGTGCCTTTGGGCAGCGTCCAGGTGACACCGTCACGGTCACGTCGGCGGCGGCCGGCCACAAGTTGCGGCAAGCCGTCTGCGTATCGGATGACAAGGCCACCAGCGGAGGTGGCCGTCCCCTGCGTCAGGCGCGCCACGCGGGGGCGACGGACGTGCGTCGCGGTCCGGCTGTACGGCCGGCGCCAGTCCAGGACACGGGCGACGCGGCCCGCACGGCAGCAACGGCGACGGGCTCGATCACCGGGCAGCGCCATGGGGCACGCAGTGCGGCAAGCGGTGCCTGCCCACGCCCGAAGAGTTCCGTCTGCCGAGTGGGCGCGGTCACAAACCCGCTTCCGGGATGCAGGCCAAGACGCCGCTGGCGGGCACGGGCGGCGGGGTGCGTATAGCGCGCCGGCCATGCGGAAAACCGGGTGACGGTGCTTCGCTGCATAGCCGCATCGTACCCCCTCACGACTCCCCCGCAAGTACGGTACGCAGCCGCAACGCAACCTCTGGTGCCAGCGCGCCCCGCCGCTGGGCAATCTCGATGTCTCGCGCAAGCAGCGCTTGGTATGCAGGCAGGGCCCCGGGCGCGCTCACGCTGAGCGCCGCGGTGTGGGCTGCAAGCGTGCCCGCGTCGCCTCGAGTGGCCGGTCCGGTGAGTGCGGCGGCGATGCCCAGCGCAGAGGCGTTGGCGATGGTCTGGTCCAGCAGCGGCCGGTAGATCCGCATTGCGCCCGCCTCATCGAGCCCAACGACTGCGGCAAGCTCGCGAATGACGTCCAGCAGCGCGATGACGCCGCCGGCCGCCAGCACGGCCGCAGCGTGGTACGCGGCCTTGGTGCCCGGCGCAAGGCGCACCGGCACGCCGCCAATCGCCTCGGCCATCTCAGCCAGGTGGGCCAGCAGCTCCTCGTCCCCCTCAATCGCGATCGTTGCGCCGGGGAGGGCGGCCAACGCGCGCTCGAGGTCCGCAAACGCCACGAGCGGGTGAAAGGCACCCGCCTGCGTGCCCGCGGCCAGCGCCGGCCCGAGTGCCTCTGCACCCAGCAGACCGCTCGTGTGGATGATCGCCTGCCCCGCGTACAGGTGAAGGGTGCCCGCAAGCGGCTCCACCACGTCATCGGGGACCGCGAGGATCACCAGTTCCACGTCATCCACCAGCGCCGTGGCCTCGGCAAAGGCGCGCACCCCGGGCAGGTGCTCCCGGAACCGGGCGCGACGACCCGGATCGCGCGATGCAACGGCCTCAACGGGCCAGCCGGCCTTCGCCAGGGCCACCCCAAGGGCCAGACCCACGGGCCCCGCCCCGATGATGCCGGTCACGGGGCGTTCGCCCGGACCCGCATGCGTGTGCGGGTGAGCGTGATCCGATGCGTGCTCCGTCTCGCCGTGACGATGGCGGGACGCCGGGTCGAGGTTGATCCCCTGCTCACGGACGGCGGCCAGCCGTTCGTCGTCGGACTGGGCACGGCGCTCGGCCAGGCGTCGCAGGACGTCCTCAGACTCGTCCCAAGGCCTCATCGCCTGCTGGCTCCTTGCCAACGGCGCGCACGGTACGCTTCCACGCGACGAGTGTAAGCGAGTGGACAGGCAAGCCAGTCCCCGCCCGAGCCGCACAGGACGCAGTCAGAGGTCAACCAGTGCCCGCCACCAACGCCTTTGGTTCCCGAGCCTCACTTGGCGCCGGTCTCCCCGATCTGTACCGGCTCTCTGCGCTGGTGACGTCCGGCCTGGCGCTGGGCGTGGATCCTGATCGCATGCCCATGACACTCAAGATCCTGCTGGAGAACGCCCTGCGCCATGCCGGTGGCGGGATCGTGCGCGAGGAGGATGTGGCAGCGCTGGCGGCCTGGCGCCCGGGCGGCACGGCGGAGGTGGAGATCCCCTTCATGCCGTCACGCGTGGTCCTCCAGGACTTCACGGGCGTGCCGGCGGTGGTGGACCTCGCCGCGATGCGCGATGCGATGGCAGCCCTCGGCGGCGACCCCGCCAAAGTGAACCCGCTTGTCCCCGCAGATCTCGTGATCGACCACTCCGTCCAGATTGACGCGTGGGGCGGCGCGGGCTCGTTTGCGTTCAACGTGGGCCGCGAGTATGAGCGCAACGGTGAGCGCTACCAGCTGCTGCGCTGGGCGCAGACCGCATTCCGCGACCTGCGGGTTGTGCCCCCCGGCACGGGCATCATCCACCAGGTCAACCTGGAGTTCCTCGCCACGGTCATCGCTGACCGCGCGGATGAGGGCGGCCCTGTCGCCTTCCCGGACACCCTCGTCGGGACCGACTCCCACACCACGATGATCAACGGGCTGGGCGTCCTGGGCTACGGCGTCGGCGGCATTGAGGCCGAGGCCGTCCTCTTGGGCCAGCCGCTGTACCAGCAGATGCCGCGCATCGTCGGGGTCCGCCTCAAGGGCGAGCTGCCGCAGAGCACCACAGCCACGGACCTCGTGCTGACAATCACTGAGATGCTGCGCAAGTTTGGCGTGGTGGGTGCGTTTGTGGAGTTCGCGGGCGACGGCCTCGCCTCGCTGCCGCTGGCTGACCGCGCCACCATCGCCAACATGAGCCCCGAGTTTGGCGCCACCGCCACGCTGTTCCCCATTGACGCGGAGACCATCGCGTACCTGCGCCTCACCGGTCGCCCGGCCACGCGCGTTGCACTTGTGGAGCGCTACGCAAAGGCGCAGGGGATGTGGCGCGAACCGGGCGCCGCGCCCGCCTTTGACGCGCATCTGGAGCTTGACCTGTCCACCGTGGTGCCGTCGATGGCCGGGCCGCGACGCCCGCAGGACCGCGTGGCCCTGGGCGGTGTCGCGGACAACTTCCGCACGGCCTACCCGGCCACCGTGGGCGTTGCCCCAAAGACCATCGAAGCTGGCGGCAGGTCCACCCAGATCGGCCACGGCTCGGTGACAATCGCCGCCATCACGTCATGCACCAACACGTCCAACCCCATGGTGATGGTGGGCGCCGGGCTCCTCGCCCGCAACGCCGTGGCCCGCGGGCTCACGGTCAACCCGGCCGTCAAGACCTCGCTTGCACCCGGGTCCAAGGCCGTCACCGGCTACCTCGAGCGCGCCGGGCTGATCGAGCCGCTTGCCCATCTGGGCTTTGCGCTCGCCGGCTACGGGTGCACCACCTGTATTGGCAACTCAGGACCGCTTGACGAGCCGGTGACAAAGGCCATCGAGGCCGACGAGCTGGTGGTGGCGGCGGTCCTCTCGGGCAACCGCAACTTTGAGGGCCGGGTCCATCCGCTGGTGCGGGCCGCGTACCTCGCCTCCCCGCCGCTCGTCGTCGCGTATGCGCTGGCCGGGCGCGTGGATGTGGACCTGACCACCGAACCCATCGGGATCGGCAGCGACGGTGCGCCCGTGATGCTGTCCGACATCTGGCCGACGCCCGCGCAGGTCCGCCAAGTGGTGGGCGAGTCGATCGATGCGGAGCTCTTCCGCTCCACGTACGCCTCGGTCTTTGAGGGCGACGAGCGCTGGCAGGCCATCGCCATCCCCGAAGGTGACCGCTATGCGTGGGAGGAGGACTCCACGTACATCGCCAACCCGCCGTTCTTCCAGGGCCTGACCGCGGAGCCCGCGCCGCTCACCGATATCCAGGGCGCCCGCGTGCTGGCTTTCTTGGGCGACTCGGTGACGACGGACCACATCAGCCCCGCCGGCTCCATCGCCGCCTCCTCCCCTGCTGGCCAGTGGCTGCAGGCAAACGGCGTGGCTCCCGCGGACTTCAACCAGTACGGCGCCCGCCGTGGTCACCACGAGGTGATGATGCGCGGCACGTTTGGCAACATCCGCCTCAAGAACAAGCTGGTCGAGGGCAAGGAGGGGCCGCACACGCTGCGCCTGCCGTCGGGCGAGCAGGCGTTCATCTACGACGCCGCTATGGCGTACAAGGCCGAAGGCACGCCGTGCCTGATCATCGCCGGCAAGGAGTACGGATCGGGCTCGTCGCGAGACTGGGCAGCCAAGGGCACTGCGCTCCTGGGCGTCCGCGTGGTCATCGCCGAGAGCTACGAGCGGATCCACCGCTCCAACCTTGTGGGTATGGGCGTCCTGCCCCTGCAGTTCCTGCCCGGCGAGAATGCCGCATCCCTCGGCCTTACTGGCCGCGAGGCGTACACCATCGCCGGCGTCGCCGACCTGGCCCCGCGCCAGGTGGTCACGGTGATCGCCCGCTCCGACCTGGACGGCGCTGAGCGCTCGTTCCAGGCAATCGCCCGACTCGATGGCCCGATCGAGGTGGACTACCTCCGCCAAGGCGGCATCCTGCCGGCGGTCCTGCGGCGCCTCGCGCTCAGCTAGACCAACGCCTGTAGACCAACGCCTGCCCACCCGGCCGGCCAACCCGCGCACACACGACGCACACACGACAAAGCCCCCTGCTGGTGCGGGGGGCTTTGTCGTCTGCGGAACCCTCGAGCGCGCGGGGAGGAGGCCGCTTGGCGAGGGTGCTCGGTCCTGTGACGAACAAGCCTCGCGGTGTGTTACGGGACGCGGCGGCAATTTGCGCGACGCATTACCCGCCGGCGAGACCTGTCAGCGCCAGCGTCAGCACGCACTCCACCGGGGAGCCGACGGGGCCGGTCCGGGTGCTGGTCATCGACCCGCCGCCGATGACGCCCGCAAGCGCTCCCGTCCCGCCAATCGTCCGCACTGTCCCCAGGATCCGGGACGTGGTGCCGTCCCACGTGGTTGAGCCCGCGTAGGTGAAGCCCAGCACGTCGCCGTTGGGAGACGTGAGCGTGAGGAAGCCATCAAATGGCCCGCTCCCCTGTGCCAGGTCAAGCGCCACCAGCAGCTCAACCCCAACCGGCGTGGATCCCAATGTGGCCGAACCCGTGATCCGCGCGGTTCCGTACTGGATGGCGGCGTCGGGACCAACCTGATGGAAACGGTTGTCGGCAGCTGCGCTTGTCCCGATGAAGGTGAGCTTGTAGCTGGTGCCCGTGGGCGTGGGCGCGGTACCCGCGAGGGCGTCGAAATTGGCATGACCGGCAAGCCGCCAGGCGCCCGAGGACCACACAAACGTGGAGAGACGCGGCGCAGGGCCAGGCGAGTACGGCTTCCCGTTGGTGACCCCTGTGACGGTGGCCGTGTACCTGGCCACGAGCAGGCTCCCCTCCTGCGTGGCGGTGACGCCTGACAACGCGTAGCTCTGGATCGTGGGCAGGTTGCCGGCGAGATAGTCGGTCTTGCCGTTTGCGCTCCCGTCGGCGCGCAGGAGCTGGAACGAGGGAGAGAGGAACTGCTCGAGGCCGGGCTTGTCCTTCGCCTGCAGCAGCTTGAAGAACGTGTCTGCCAGACCTTGGCCGGTGACCGCGGGATCCGCCAGGACCGGGGCAGCAGACGCACTGGGCGCCCGCGCTCCCGCCCAGTAGCCGGCCCCCGCCGCAGCGAGCACGATGACAACTAGACCGACGAGCGCCGCGGCGCGGCGGGATAGAGATTGGGGGCGCTGTGCTTCCGCTGACATCGGGCATCACCTTCAGGTGGGGTGCCGGGGTCAAGCAGCGCGAGCCCCAGTCCAATCGGCCACGACAAAGGGAACGCGGCGCGATCATACGGCGCCCCGGCCGCCAACTCAATGCCCTGTCCGTGCCAGGCAAACGAAAAGGCGGGGGCCCATGGGCCTCCGCCTCGTGTTTGTGCAAGGTGGTGGGCGATACTGGACTCGAACCAGTGACCTCACGGATGTGAACCGTGCGCTCTAACCAACTGAGCTAATCGCCCGTTTCCCCGAAGGGACCAGCATTCTAGCGTGACCGGGCGAGACCCGGCCAGCGCGCCGCGACTGCACCCTCGGCATCTGCATCCACCTCGATGGTCTTGGTCCGTGCGGTGGCGCCACCGGCTAGGCGAACCGCGCTGCGCGCCACACCAAGCTCGGACGCCAGCAGCCGCACAAGCGCCTCGTTGGCCGCACCGTCAACCGGGGGTGCCGCCACGCGCGCCCGCAGCACGCCGTCGGCCACGCCGTCCACGCGGTCCTGGCCGCCACGGGGCGTCAGCCGGACGCTGAACCGCAGACCACGCTCGCCCACCGCAACGCCCTCGCCAGCTGCGCAGTTAGAGGAGCGCGCGCCAGATGATGCCCAGCACCACCAGCACAAGCAGACTTGAGAAGTCAAACATGCCCGTCGGCGGCAGCGCCCTGCGCACTCGCGCGATGACCGGCTCCGTGCCGGAGAAGAGGAAACGGGCCACCCGGGACCGACGGGTTGGGTCCACCCAGCTGATCCAGATCCGCCCCAGGACAAGCAGCCACGCCAATGCCACAACGGCCCCGACAAGGACCCGAAGCATCATGGCCATGACGGCGGCCTACCGCTGTTCCGCATCGGGATCCGCAATCCGGGGACGCTCGCCAAAGATCGCGCGTCCAACCCGCACGATGGTTGCGCCCTCCTCCACGGCCACCTCGTAGTCATCGGTCATGCCCATCGAGAGCTCGGGTCCCAGCCCCGGGTACCGCGCCCGCAGCGCCAGCCCAAGCTCGCGCAGCTCGCGAAACGTGGCCCGTGCGTCCTCGGGCGACGTCGCAAGGCGCCCGATGGTCATCAGCCCATCAAGGCGCAGGTTTGGCAGCGCCAGCACCGCCTCGACGGCCGCCCAGGCGTCGGCGGGTGCAAACCCTGCCTTCGCCGCATCGGCGTCAACGTTGACCTGGATCAGCACCGGCAGTGGTCGCCCAGGGCGCACCTCGCCCGCCAGACGGTCCAGCCGCACCGCAAGCTCCACCGAGTCCACGGACTCGATGACGTCAAACAGCTCCACCGCGCGGCGCGCCTTGTTGGACTGCAGCGGCCCTACCAGGTGCCATATGGCGCCCGGCACCTCGGGCACCTTGCCCGCGGCCTCCTGCACCCGGTTCTCGCCCAAGACCGTGAGCCCCGCAGCAACAGCGGCGCGAACCCGCGAGGCAGGAGCGGTCTTCGAGACGGCAACCAGCGTCACCGACGCCACATCCTTGCCAGACCGCGCACAGGCGGCCGCAATGCGCCCAAGCACATCCGCACGAACGCGCGCAGCAGCGGCGACGTCAGCGTCTGGCACAGGTTCTTGGGCGTCCGTGCCGGTCACGACCGGCTGCGGCGAACAGTCGTGCGCCTACCGGTCGCGCGGCGGCTGCGGCTGGCGCAGGAACGCCGGGATCTCAAGATCATCCTGGTTCCACGGAGAACGCCGGGGCGTCTCCGCCGGGCGCTCAATCGGCCGAACGGGCACCGGAATCGCGGCTGGCTCGTCGTACTGCGTGGACGTGGGCTCAATGGCCTCGTACCGATCGCTGAGCGCGTCAAGGACGCCGCGCGACGGGGCGGCGGGTGTGCTCGCGCCAAACACCGTGGCGGCGGCAACCGGGGGGACGGCGCCGTAGCTCTGGCGGCCAGTGCCGGCGCGCTCACGCTCAGGGATCGCCCGCGTGTCGGATCGGCGGCGGCCGTCAAACCCGGTGGCGATGACGGTCACCATGACCTCGTCGCCCAGACGGTCGTTGAAGCTGGTGCCAAAGATGATATTGGCCTCGGGATCTGCCGCGGCGCGGATCTCCTCCGCAGCCTCGGTGACCTCAAACAGCGTGAGGTTTGAGGAGCCCGTGATGTTGAAGAGGATGCCCTGCGCCCCGGTGATGTTCACCTCGAGCAGCGGGCTGGCGACGGCCTGGCGCGCCGCATCGAGGGCGCGGTTCTCGCCGCTGGCCCGGCCGATGCCCATGAGCGCTGACCCCGCGTCCTTCATGACGGTCCGGACGTCCGCAAAGTCCAAGTTGATGAGCCCGGGCACGGTGATGATGTCGCTGATGCCCGCAACGCCCTGGCGCAGCACGTCATCCACAACCCGGAAGGCCTCAACGAGCGAAGTCTTCCTGTCCACGACGCTGGAGAGCCGATCGTTGGGGATGGTGATCAGCGTATCGACCTTGCTCTTGAGCTCCTCGGCGGCCTTCTCCGCAATCAGCTTGCGGCGGGCGCCCTCAAACGCGAACGGCTTGGTGACCACGCCAATGGTGAGCGCACCGGCTTCCTTGGCGATTTCCGCAACCACAGGTGCAGCGCCCGAGCCGGTGCCGCCGCCGAGACCCGCGGTGATGAACACCATGTCCGAGTCAGCCAGGGCGTCTGCGATCCGGTCGCGGTCCTCCTCGGCAGCGCGGGCGCCAATTGTGGCGTCTCCACCTGCACCGAGACCACGAGTGATCTTGTCGCCGATGCGGATCTTGTTGGGCGCGTCAGACTGGAGTAGCGCCTGTGCGTCCGTGTTGCAGGCGATGAACTCGACGCCCATCATCTCGGCCCGGATCATCCGGTTGACAGCGTTGCTGCCGCCGCCACCGACACCGATGACGCGAATGAGGGCGAAGTTCTCGGAATCGGACCGCAACGGCATCGGGCGTCTCCTGGGCGTTACGACGGCGTCACGCGAGGTCGGGCCGGACTCCCGACCGGGCGCTGCCGGGTGCTGGATGCCGCCTCAGATCCCGGGTCCTTGGCGTTGAGGAAGTATACGCGGGCGGACCCGAAACCGGCTGGACCGGATGCGGCCTCGGAGCCCATGCAGGAGTCCCTATTTCACGGGAACAGATTGCGGATGGCGGAAAGCAGCCGACCAATCACGCCACGGCCGGGCGCGGACTCGTACCGTGTGGTCTCGGCGGCGGCCACCTGCGCTGCGCCCCAGTGGAGCAGGCCAACGGCGGTGGCATAGGAGGGGTCGGAGATGGTGTCCACAAGCCCGCCCATACGCTCGGGCGACCCGATGCGGACTGGCATCTGGAGCACTTCACGGGCAAGCTCGGCCGCGCCCGACATCTGGGCTGCGCCACCTGTCAGCACGATGCCGGCAGGCAGCACAACGCGCCCGGCCTCGGCCATCTCGCTGCGGAGCATCTCAAACATCTCGCGCATCCGCGCCTCGATGATCTGGCACAGCTCCAGACGTGACACCGTGCGGCCCTGGTCATCACCCGGGACCGCCACGCTGATCGGCTCGTCCACGAGGTTGCGCAGATCGCACGTCCCGTAGCGGATCTTGATCTCCTCCGCCACCAGCAGGTGCGTCCTGACGCCAATCGCCACGTCGTTTGTCACGTTGTTGCCGCCGATGGGCAGCACCGCGGTGTGAAACGGTGATCCCTCGATAAACAGCGCGAGGTCAATGGTCCCGGCGCCGATATCGGCCACCGCGACACCCAGCTCCTTCTCCTGTCCGTCCAGGACGGCCTCGGCCGATGCAAGCCCGTCGGCAACCAGCTGGTCGATCTCGACGCCCGCCTGCTGGACGCACTTGGTGAGGTTCTGCAGCGACGGCGCGGACGCGGTGACGATGTGCGTCTCCACCTCGAGGCGCAGCGCGCTCATGCCCAGCGGGTCCTTGACGCCCTCCTGGCCGTCAACGGTGAAGCCGCGCCGCTCCACGTGGAGCTCCTCGCGGTTGTTGGGGATGGACACGGCCCGGGCAACCTCGATGGCCCGGTTGATGTCCTCCTGGGTCACTTCTCTGTGATGGGCGGTGACCGCCACCTGGCCCCGTGAGTTGAGGCTCTCCACGTGCGGACCGCCCACGCCCACAAACGCGCGGTCGATCTTCCAGCCCGACAGGCGCTCGGCCCGCTCAACGGCTTCGGCGATGGAGCGCTTCGTCTGGTCGATATTGACGATGGCGCCCTTCTTGAGACCCGTCGCCGGCACTGTCCCGTGCCCCATGACGGTCACGCGCCCGTCGCGGCCAACCTCGCCGATGAGCGCGCAAACCTTCGACGTGCCCACGTCGATGCCAACTAGGACCGCTTCGCGTTCCACGTGCCCTCTCGTCCCGCGCTCTTGAATGCCGTGATGCTGGCTAGATGAAATGGCGGCGGATGACCGCCACGTTGTTGAAGATCCGGAAGCCGAAGTTGATCAGCGCAACCAGGTAGAGGTCGAGGCTCAGCCGGTCGCCGATGAACGTCAGGATCACCGCCACAATGGCGTTGGTGATGAACCCGCTGATGAAGATCCGGTTGTCATACGTCCCGTCCAGCTCGGCGCGGACCGCGCCCAGAACGGAGTCAAGCGCCGCGAGAATCGCGACTGCGGAATAGCGCGACAGCTCGAAGCTGACATTGACGTTGAGAAACCAGCCGGCGGCAATGCCGATCAGCAGACCCACGATGGGCAGGAGCACGACCGACATCCCTCCGTCCGATGGAACCCTCGCCGATACGCTACCAGACCCCCGCTCGCTGGGGCGGTGATGCCCGATGCCAACACCCTCGGTCACGGCTTCGCGCTCGGCTTGGGCGTGGCCGCGGGCTTGCCTGACGCTGTTGGACGGGGAATATAGGTGCCGCTGCGGTCATCCGCGAGCACAACGCGCAGGACACCGGCTTCGCGCCCATACAGCAGGCTTCGCAGCAGCCGGACTTGCCCCGGGATGAGGTCGGTGGTGCGCAGCGTCGGCGTGTAGAAGCCAAAGACGGCCGTCCAGCCAACGGGTGCCGCGGTGATGCTGAACCCATCCGCATCGTCCAGACGAATGGCCAGGAGCGCGGCGCTGCTCCCAAGATCGGCAGCCTTGAGCGATCCCAGCCGAAGTGCCGCGTCAAGGGTGACCGCGTCGATGCGGGACCCGGCGGCAAATGCAGCGTCAGTGCTGCGGCCGTCGTCCACCGCAGTCAGAGCGGCCACGGCGGCAGGATCCGCGTCGGCGCTCAGCTCGGCGAAGAGCAGGCCCGTGCTGTCCACAAGGTAGCGGTGCGAGCCAACGCTCCACGTGAGCAGCGGCTCACGCTCCACGACCGCCACCACGAGCCGGTCGGGCAGCTCCACCCGGATGGACGTCGAGCGGATGGCCGTGATTGGCGCCAGACGGTCAGCCAGCGCAGACGTTGACAGCTCAAAGACGTTCTGCCCCGAGGGGACTGCCAGAGCGTCGCGGATCTGGGTCTCGGTCGTCCAGATCGCGCCGCTCACATCGGTGCGCTTGAGCTGAAACGCGTCCGCGGTGGTGATCCCGTAGAGCCCGCCGAGAGCAACCACCAAGCCAAACACCCCGCCAATGCGCGAGCGCGAGATGCCCGCCGACGCCCGCCGCACGCCCTTGCCTGAGCGCCAGCCCGACGACGGGACGGACCCGGATCGAGTCCGGAGCGGACGCACGCTACTGCGCCGGGTGCTCGACACCCGGTTGCCGCGGTCGCCACTCCCCCGCCAGCTCACCGCGGGAGGTCCGCGGGCGACAGGCGATGACGGACCCGTCCCGCCTCGCGGATGAGCGCCAGATCCACAACCCGGGCGCAAACGGCTGCAAAGTCGTACCCGGCCGATGCCGGCATCGTGGGGAAGAGGCTGATTGGGGTGAACCCAGGGATCGTGTTGATCTCCGAGAGCACAACGCCAGCTGGGGTCATCAGGAAGTCCACCCGTGCAAAGCCCTCGCAGCCGATGGCGGCGTACGCGGCAATGGCAAGCTCCCGGAGCCGGAGGCCCTCGGCCTCGGTCACGTTGGCCGACGTCATCGTCTGCGAGAGACCCGGCGTGTACTTGGCGGCGTAGTCGTAGAACTCATGGCCGGAGATGATCTCGCCGGGACCGTACGCCTCAAGCGTGGCGGGGTCGTTGCCGATCACCGCAACCTCAAGGTCGCGGGCGCCCGCCACATAGCGCTCAACCAGCACCAGATCGTCGTAGCGCAGGGCCTCCACGATGGCCGCGCGGCGCTCCTCGGGCCGATGGGCCAGGGTCATCCCGAGCGAACTGCCCAGGCGAGCGGGCTTGACCATGAGCCGCACCTCGCCAGTTGCCGCGGCAAACGCGTCCATGTCGGCAAGGACCGCCTCGGGCTCACGCGCCCAGCGGCTCGCTCGGACCTCAAGCCAATCCACAACCGGCAGGCCCAGCCCGCGGGCCAGGCGCTTGAACACCGCCTTGTCCATGCCGATGGCGCTCGCGGCCACGCCGGAGCCCGTGTAGACCAGGTGGGCGGCCTCGCACAGCGCCTGCGCCGTCCCGTCCTCGCCAAACGGGCCGTGCAGCGCAAGGAAGACCACCGGCCGGACCGGGCGTGCAGCGAGGTCCTCAAGGGCCTCGGAGGCCTCAAGCGGCCCCGAGGCGCCAAGGGCAGCGGGGTCGTCATAGGCGGCCTGCGGTCGGCCCTCACGGTGGTGCCCTGCTGGCAGCCGCCACCACCCGTCGCCCAGGTCAATCAGCCAGCTTTCCACGGGGTACCCGGCGCCTGCCAGCGCGTCCGCAATCGCGGTTCCGGACACGATGGACACGTCATGCTCAGCCGACGGACCGCCAAAGACCACGGCGATCGGCGTTGCGGCGGGTGCGTGCCCCAGCGGCGGAACGGGCATCAGGCGGCCTCCTCGGGGCTCCACGCCGACCAGTCGCCGGCGAACTCGATTTCGGGCTGCAGATCCACGCCTGTCTGCGCACGCACCTCGGCCCGCACCGCGTCAGCCAGCCGACGGACGTCCGACGCCGTGCCATGGCCGTCGTTGACGATGAAGTTGGCGTGCTTGGGCGACACCACGGCCCCGCCCACACGACGACCCTTGAGGCCAAGCGAGTCGATCAGCCGGCCAGCCGAGTCCTCGGGCGGGTTGCGGAAGACGCTCCCGGCCGACGGCTGGCCCAGCGGCTGGTGCTCGCGGCGCCAGCGGCGGATATCCGTGAGGCGTGCCGCAATAGAGGAGGGCTCGTCGGCCCGGAGGCGGAAGACCGCCGCCAGGACAATCTCGTCGGGGTTGTCCTTGAAGCGACTGTGACGGTAGGCAAAGCCAAGATCCGCAACCGGCAGCACCACCTCGGTGCCATCGGCCAGCAGCACGGTTGCGCTCTCCAGGACCGCCGCCGTCTCCCCGCCATGGGCGCCGGCGTTTGCCCACACGGCGCCGCCCACAGAGCCCGGGATCGCCAGCCCGTACTCAAGACCCGTCAGACCCGCCAACTGCAGTTCCGTGGCAACCCGCGCCATCGGCACGCCGGCATCGGCGCTGTAGCGCTCGCCGTCAACACGTGTGTTCTCCGCTCGGACCAGCACGACAAGGCCGCGGATCCCGGCGTCCGACACCACGAGGTCACTCCCCCGCCCAAGGAGGAACATGGGGACCGCGTGCGCCCGCGCGTAGCGGGCAACGCCGCGCAGCTCAAAGACGTTGCGGACCGTGACAAACAGGTCGGCGGGTCCGCCCACGCGCATGGTTGTGTGGGCGGCCATCGGCTCGGCGCGGATCGCTCTGACGCCAACCCGCCGTGCGAGGTCGGCCGCGATCGCAACGGCGTCAAACCTCGCAACATCGGTCATGGGCGCCACCATACCGGCCAGCCGGTCATTGGGCGCCAGAGGCCAAGCCGGATCCGCGGCCAGCGCTTGGCACTCAGCGCGCGCGTTGCCACCGTGATCCGCCAGCGCTTGGCGCTCATCGGGAGCCTCCACGGGCCACGGCGTCAATCTGCGCCTGCGTGGGGAGCGCGGACCGCTGGGCGAGGGCCACAACAAGATCCGCGACGGCATCAGCCGCATGGGGTCGGGCGGCATCGCGGGCAGCCGCCGACATCCGCGCGTGCGCAGCCGGATCGGCCAGGAGGCCGGCCAGTTCAACAAGCCGGTCCGCAGTGAAATCGGCGTCGTCAACCAAGGTTGCCGCACCCGAGGCAGCGTAGGCCTCAGCGTTGCGGCGCTGGTGGCCGCCCGCGTGCGGATACGGCACAACCACCATGGGCAGCGCAAATGCCGCCGCCTCTGCAAGCGTGGAGGAGCCGGCGCGGCCCACAGCCAGATCGGCAGCATCAAGCGCCGCCGTCATCTCGGCGTGGAGAAACGGATACGGGCGATATCGATCGCGGAGCGCCTCGGGCAGCGCTTCGCGGGCGGCCAGCGCGGCCTCGTACCCATCGTCACCGGTGACGTGGACCACGCGCACGCGCTCCACAAGGCGCAGCAGCGCGCCGGACACCGCTTCGTTAAACCTGCGAACCGCCTGCGACCCGCCAAACACCAGCAGGATCCGCTCACCGGGTACGGCACCGAAGACGGCGCGCGCCTCATCGGGATCGATGACGCCAGCTTCGCGGATTGGCGTCCCGGTGACCAGGGTGCGCGGGTGGGCCAAAGCAGTTGCCGTCTCGGGAAAGCTCACCGCAACCACGGAGGCAAGGCGCGCCACAACACGGACGCTTCGGCCCGGAACCACGTTGCCCTCCCAGAGCACGCTGGGGATGCGCAGCAGCGCGGCTGCCGCCAGCACAGGGATTGCCACATAGCCGCCGGTTGTGAGGATTGCCGCTGGTCTGCGGGCAATCAGGAGCAGGAGTGCCTGCGGCACGGACAGCAGCAGGCGGAGGGGGTCCAGCACCAGGTGGATGTCGCGGCCAGCCGACCGCAGCGAACGCAGCAGCAAGCGCCGGAGCGGGATGCCCGCCTCCGGCACGATTGAACGCTCCAGCCCGCGATGCCCGCCCATCCAGGCAAGGTCGAGGGCGGCGCCGGCGTCAGCCGCCGCGGAGCGGGCGCGAAGCGATCGGGCGACGGCGAGGGCCGGGTAGATGTGCCCGCCCGTCCCGCCGCCCGCGATCAGCAGGCGCATCGTTCCATGTTCCCTTCTCCACTGTTTCCCGCGACACCGAGAGCAAGATGCCAACTGCGGCAAAGCTGATGACAAGCGACGAGCCGCCGGCCGAGATGAACGGCAGCGGAATGCCCGTGACGGGGAGCAGCCCCACCACCACACCCATGTTGATAAACGCCTGGATGCTGATCCACGCCGTGATGCCGCCCGCAAGCAGCGCCCCAAACGTGTCCGGCGCGCCAAGTGCCGTGCGGATGCCAAGGAACGCAAATGCAAGGAAGAGCACGATGACGAGGCCTGCGCCAAGCATCCCCAGCTCCTCGCCGATGATGGCGAAGATGAAGTCGTTGGACGCATTCGGCAAGAACAGGCCGCCCGCCATCCGGCTCTCCCCAAGGCCCGCGCCAAACACGCCACCGAGCGCCAGCGCGAGGTAGCCCTGGATGCTGTGGAAGCCCAGGCCAGACTGGTCGGCCCACGGGTTCAGCCAGGCCGTGATGCGGTCCACCTGGTAGCCCTGCATGAACAGGCGCACCACACCCGCGGCCCCAACGACGGATAGCGCGCCAAGGTGCAGGAGGTTGCCGCCCGCCACAAAGAACACGGTGAAGGCGGTGATCGCCAGCACGGATGCTGTGCCAAGGTCTGGCTCCAGGAGCACCAGCGCGGCCACAGGGGCAGCAATCAGGATGAACGGGAGGGTGCCCGTCCGGAACCCCTTCACGGCCGTCCCGCGCGTGGCGAACCAGTGGGCGAGGTACACCACCAGCGCAAGCTTCATAAACTCGGCCGGATGCACCGCCGGCAGCGGACCAATCTTGAGCCAGCGCGAGGAGCCGCCCACCACCACGTTGAGCCCGGGCACAAAGACCAGGATCAGCGCGACGATGCCGATGGCAAACAGCGGGATCGACAGGACGCGCAGCCAGCGGTAGTCCGCGAGCGACGTCAGCGCCATCGCCACCAACCCCAGGATCGCCCACTGGATCTGCGGGCCAACGATGGCAAACGTGTCGTCAAACTTGAGATAGGCCTTCATGGCCGACGACGAGTAGACCATCAGGATGCCAACGGCCGCGAGGGCCAGGACAGCAACGAGGATCCCGTACTCCGGCTCGTGACGCTCCCGGCGGAGCGTGGCCTCGGCACGCGGCCGGAAATCCGCGCGCAACAGCGGCGTGACGGCGCTCATCCGCCACCGCTCCCCGCAATGCGCGCAACGGCTGCCGTGAAGGCGCGGCCGCGGGCGGCGTAGTCCTCAAACATGTCAAAGGACGCGGCCGCCGGGCTCATCAGCACCGTGGCAACAGCGTCATCGGCCAGCCCCGCGCGGGCCTCACGGGCCATCGCCGTGGCGGCCACAACCGCCTCGTCCATGCTTGCGGCACGGGCAGTCCGCCCCAGGCCAGCCGCGGTGAGTCGCTCCTGGAGCAACGGGCCGCTCTCGCCAATCAGCACCGCGCCAAAGGCGGTGCCAGCAGCCACGCGGATCATGTCCGACAGGTCCACGCCCTTGTCGCGCCCGCCCGCAATCAGGACCACCGGCGCCGGAAAGGCCCGGAGCGCGGCAATCACGGCGTCTGGCTGCGTCCCCTGCGAGTCGTTGACATACCGGACACCGTCCACCAGGCCCACGGACTGCAGCCGGTGCTCAACGCCCGTGAAGGAGCCGGCGGCCCGGCGGATGGCATCGGGCGCCACGCCAAACAGCATGCCCACGGCAATTGCGGCCAATGCGTTCAGCACGTTGTGGCGCCCGGGGATCGCCAGTTCGCCCACCGGCATGATGGCGCCGCCAGGTCCCGTTGCCGCGGTCCCGCCGCCGGCGATGGGCAGCCGCTCCACCGCTGCCGACACGATCCAGCCGTCAAGCACGCCAAGCCCGCCCGGGACAGGCGCGTCGTTGCGGTACAGCACAACAGGGGCCGTCCCGAGGCCCGCGTACCCGCCGACAACCGGGTCCTCCAGGTTCAGGACCATGGCGCCATCGGGATCGACAAGCTCCGCCAGACGCCGCTTGACGCGCCGGTATGCCTCAAGCGAGCCGTGGCGGTCAAGGTGGTCTGAGGTGACGTTGGTGTACACGGCCACCGTGGTGCCGCGCGACAGTGACGGCAGCTGCAGCTCTGAGAGCTCCACCACCACACGATGGTTTGGCGTCAGATCCGGCAGGCGCTCCACCAGGGGGGTGCCGATGTTGCCGCCAAGAACCGCGGGATGCAGCGGGTCCGCGGAGAGGATCGCGTGGATCAACGAGGAGGTGGTGGTCTTGCCCTTCGTGCCGGTGATGCCAATCGTGGGCGACGGGCACAGGCGCAGGAACAGGTCGGACTCGCTGACCAGCGCCGGGCGAGACGGGTCTCCTCCACGTCGCGCCGCAACAAGTGCCTGGAGGCCTGCGCGCAGGCGTGGCTCCGTCGTGGGGAAGTCTGGCGTGATCGAGGGCGAGGTGGCCACCAGGGCGGCGTCAGCCCACGTGGTTGCTGGGTCCGCGCCGGGTCCAAGCACCAGATTGATCTGGCGCTCGCCCAGCAGCGCGATAGATCGTTCAAGTTGCGCGGCCGGTCGCCCGTCGTACACCGTGACGCGGGCGCCCATGTCGTGCAGGAACCGCGCCAGTGCCACGCCGCTGCGGGCAAGCCCAAGCACCGTGACGGGTCGGCCGTCGAGTGACCCGCGCAGGACGTCGGGAAGCGTCAGGGAGTCGAGGTCGATGGCGTGCATATCGCGTCGCCTATGCCAGCGCGTGGATGGAGGAGAGGAACAGCGTCACGCCCAGCAGCCCGGCCAGGATCCCCACGATCCAGAACCGCAGCGCGATCTTCTCCTCATCCCAGCCGCCAAGCTCAAAGTGGTGGTGGAGGGGCGCCATGCGGAAGACGCGCTTGCCGTGCGAGAGCTTGAAGTAGCCAATCTGGATGATGTCCGAGAGCGCCTCAATGACAAAGATGAGGCCAATGAGGGGCAGCAGCAGGATGTGGCCCGAGATCAGGGCGATGACAGCCAGCGTGGCGCCCATCGAGAGCGACCCCGAATCCCCCATGAACACCTGCGCAGGGTGGACGTTGAACCACAGGAAGCCAAGCAGGGCGCCGATGATCAGCGCGCAGAGCAGCGCGATGTTTGTCTGGGCGGGCTGGTTGAGGAGCGCGATGATCAGGAACGAGACAAACGCGAAGGCCAATGTGCCGCCGGCAAGGCCGTCGAGGCCGTCTGTGAGGTTCACGCCGTTGGACGCGGCGATGATTGCAAACGCGGCAAACGGCACGTAGAAGATTGGGTCAACCGCAACATCGCCCACGTAGGGCACCCAGATCGCGGTGATGTTGTACGTGCTCTGGATCTGGAAGGCCGCGGCAAAGGCAACCACGGACTGCCACAGGAGCTTCTGCTTGACGCCGATCCCCTCGCCGGTGCGGGCGTTCAGGTAGTCGTCAAATGCGCCCAGCAGACCCACGAGACCCAGCGTGGCGATTGGGGCAATGATGCCGCCCTGGATGGGGCGAAGCGCCGCAAACAGCGCGATCACAACCACGATCAGCAGCAGACCGCCCATGGTGGGCGTGCCCCACTTGACCATGTGGGACTGCGGACCCTCTTCGCGGATCTGCTTGGCAAAGCCAAAGTGCCGCAGCAGCCGCAAATACGGCGGCATCACGATTACGACAATCACAAACGCCAGGAGCAATCCCTGGATCAGCTCGAGGGTCACGCGCCATCCTCCCGGCCACCAAGGGCAATCACAAGTTCGTCAACGACGTGCTCCAGCTCCACGCCCCGTGACGCCTTCACCAGGACGACATCTCCGGGCGCCAACATCGGCACAAGAAGCGCGATGACGCTGGCGGCGTCCGGCGCCATGATGATGCGCGCCTGCGGCAGGTCTGCGGCCAGTGCCCCCTCGACGATGCCGTGGGCAGCGCCGCCCGGCATCCCGTCAACAACCACCAGCACGTCCAGCACACCGGCCGCGGCCTCGCCAACGGCGTGGTGACCGGCCTCGTGCTCAGAGCCCAGCTCACGCATCTCGCCCAGCACGGCCACGCGTCGCCCCGGCAGACCGGCCAGGAGGTCCAGCGCGGCGCGCACGGATCCGGGTGACGCGTTGTAGGCGTCGTCCACGATGGTCAGCCCGCCCGCACGGATCACCACGGAGCGGTGTGGGGCAGCGCCGCCAGCCACAAGCCCAGGCACGATGGCATCGAGCGTCATGCCCACGGCAAGCCCCGCGGCGGCACCGGCCAACGCGTTGTGCACGGCCAGACGCCCCAGCGCCGCAATGGCCACGTCGCGCGCTCCGGCGGGCGTTACCAATTGGAAGCGCATGCCGTCAAAGCCCGCCGACGTGACGGCTTCCGCGCGCACGTCCGCATCCGGTGCAAACCCATAGGTGATGACGCGGGCGCTCGTTCGAGTCCCCATGCGGCAGACGCGCTCGTCGTCTGCATTGAGGATGGCCACGCCGCCGTGAGCGGCTGAGGGCAGCGCCTCCACAAGCTCGGCCTTGGCGTCCTCGATCGCCTCAATCGTCCCCATGCGGGAGAGGTGCACCGGCGCCACGGTTGTGACGATGCCGATTGACGGCTGCGCGATGGCGGCGAGGTCACGGATCTCGCCTGCCGCATACATGCCCATCTCCAGGACCACGACCTGGTGCTCCGGCCCAAGGTCCAGCACGGTCAGCGGCAAACCCACCTCATTGTTGCGGTTGCCCTCGGACTTGAGCGTGATGCGGCTGCGCGCCACAACGGCGGCAACCGCCTCCTTGGTGGACGTCTTGGCAATGCTCCCCGTGATGCCCACCACGAGAGGCGCGAAGCGCTGTCGCCAGACACCGGCTACCGCGTGCAGGGCGCGGAGCGTATCGGGCACCAAGACCACGGTGATGTCGCCCAGTTCGTCAAGCGGTGCCTCGCCGGCGGCCATGTCGGGCTCACGGGAGATCAGGACCGCCGCCGCACCAGCGGCAACGGCATCGCGCAGATAGTGGTGGCCGTCGGTCCGCTCGCCGGGCAGCGCGACAAACAGGGCACCCGGGACCACGTGGCGCGAGTCCACGGCGCCATGACGGCAGGGTCGCGTGCCGCGCCGCAACAGACGGCCACCGGTGGCGGCGACAAGATCGTCCGCGGTCATCGCGGTGCTCGGAGTCACGGCGTCCGGGGCGGTCTCCGCGGTCACGGCGCCACCTCCGGGGGAAGCGGCATCGCGCGATCGTCAGGGATGAGGTTTGGCGTGGAGATGGCGTCGTGGGCAATGCGGCGGAAGAGCTCAAACGAGAACACGGGCAACTCGATGTCGCCCTGCCGGGCCACCGTTGGGGTGGCCTCCTCAATCCGCACAACCACAATGAGATCCGGGTGGCCGGGCGTGCGCGCGATGTAGCCCGCAAACGAGTAGTTGAAGAGCAGCGGCTTCCAGTTGCTGGTTGTGGCGTCCCAGATCTGCGCCGTGCCGGTCTTGCCGCCAACCTCAAAGCCCGGGATCTGCGTCCGGCTGCGGTACAGCGGGACCGTGGAGATCACGTGCTGCATAAGCTTGACCAGCTGGCCCGACAGGGCGGGCGTCATCACGCGCCCGTGGTTGACACCCTGCGTCTCCACATTGCCCACAGAGCGAACAACATGCGGCTGGATCAGCGTGCCGCCGTTCACCATGGCGGCAAAGGCCTGCGCCAGCTGGATGGGCGTGACCGCGACGCCCTGGCCAAACGAGCCGTTGGCGACATCCACCTGGCGATAGACCACCTTCGCCGGATCTCGGACGATGCCCGCTGCCTCGCCGGCCACATCAATCCCCGTGCGCCGGCCAAAGCCCATCGTGGACCACGTGGCATACAGCTTGGACGCCGCCGCCTTGGTGGTGCTGCCCAGCCGCAGCGCGGTCATGCTGGCCACGACATTGCGCGAATACGCGATGGCGTCGGCGAACGTGAGGTGGGGCCGCGCCTTGTGGTCGGCGTTCTGGACAATCGAGGTGCCGCCGTCGAGCGTCAGCTTCACCGCGTCCTGGACGGGTGTGGTGAGCGCGATGATCCCGGCTCCCAGCGCCGCCTGCGCCGTCAGCATCTTGAACACAGACCCAGGCTCGTACACGCCGGATGCCATTGGGTCAGTGAAGGTGGCCGGGTTGCGATTGGCAATGGTCTGGTAGGCATTGGCGTTGTAGGACGGATACGACCCATAGGCGTACACCTCGCCCGTGTAGGGGTCCATCACCATGGCGGACACGCTCTTGGCGCGGTCAGCGATCCATGCGGAGAGGATCTCCTGCTCAACTGCAACCTGCAGCGACGCGTCAATCGTGAGGGTGAGGTCCTGACCCGCACTCCCCTGCTCCACCACACGCTCGGTGTTGGGCACGGTGTTGCCCAGCGAGTCGTGCTCGGCCGACCAGGTGGTGGGCGTTCCCGCAAGCGTGTCCTGGTAGTACTGCTCCACACCGTATTGGCCCGCGCCAGCACGGTTCACAAAGCCCAAGAGGTGCGCCGCCAGCGACGTCCCGGGCGCCCCGCCCGTCTGGGGGTAGTAGCGCATGGCCTCTGGCTCCAGCATGAGGCCGGCCAGCTCGGGGCTGGTGCCGTGGCTGAGCGCCCGGATCTGCGCGGACAGCTCCGGAGTGAGGTTGCGGGCAAGGACGACGTACTGCTTCTCGGAGGTCATCAGCGTTGTCAGCTGCGTCGCCTTGTCGCCCTTGAGGCCCAACAGCTTCACAAGCGAAGCCGCCACCGACGCCCGGCGGGCAGGGGTCAGCGTTGACGGGTCTGCCGCAAGCTGATCGCGCGAGACCGTGGTGGCTATCGTGACCGTGCCCGAGCGGTCGTAGATGGCTCCACGCGTGGGCTGGACAACATAGGTCACTGCTGACTGGTGGGCGGCCATCGCCGTAAGCTCGTCGCGCCGGGTGATCTGCCAGTACGCAAGACGCACGCCGATACTGCTGGCCGCCAGCACAAAGACCAGCAGCACAACAAGCGTGCGAACCCTGGAGTCAGTCCGGCCGAGCATGGGCTTGGATCCCTACCGCGCCGGCACGACAACCGGCTCAGGCAACGGCCAGAGACCAGAGTCAACGGCGAGCGCCTTGATCGCGGGTGCCTTGCCCAGGCGGTTCAGCTGGTTGCGCAGGTCCTGGGCCTGTTCGTCAAGCCGACGGCCCTCCGTGGTGAGGCGGTCCGCCTGATAGCCCGTGGCGGAGACCCGAATGTCCTGCGACAGGGAGAAGAACGCAGCAGCAAACGCCACGACGATCGCGGCCAGCACCAGACCCATGGCGGGCGACCGGCCGCGCGAACGAGCGGTAGCGCGACGGCGGCGCGGCAGCGCGGGCGACTCGGCGCCCACACGCCGCATGGGCGGTGTTGCCGTGCGCGGAGAGCGCCGGACCGGCGGCAGGGTGATGGCGCCCGGGCGGGCGCCCTCATAGACGGCCACGGCTCAGGCCCCCATCGCGTACAGGCCGCGCGCGGCGTTGGCGTCAGCCATCGCCCGCCCGTCGGGTGCGGTCTGGAGCCCCAGCGCGTCCCCGGCAGCGTCGGGCCGTGCAGACGCGATGTCGCGGAACCGGCGCTCGGCAACGTCGTGCTGGCGGCGGCCGTAACTCCGGCGGCGGCTTGCGGCGTGGCTCTTGCTCATGACGGTGGCTCCAGATGGTCCGTTGGTGGCGTCGGGCGATGGGATGGTCAGGCGTCCGGGCGGTTCGGGCGTTCAGGCGTTCAGGCGGTTCGGGCGGTTCAGGCGGCGAGCCGCTCGGCCGCGCGAAGCCGGGCGCTGCGGGCGCGCGGGTTGGCGGCGATCTCGGCGTCGCTTGGCGTCTGCGAAGGTCGGGTGACAAGGCGAAGGCGCGGCGTGTGGCCGCACACGCAGATGGGCACCTGCGGCGGGCAGATGCAGCCACGGCGCTCGCCGGCGAGGAACTGCTTCACAATCCGGTCCTCCAGCGAGTGGTAGGACAGGACCACAAGGCGGCCGCCCGGGCGCAGCAGGTCCATGGCGGCGGCGAGGCCAGCCTCGAGAGCGCCAAGCTCGTCGTTGACCGCAATCCGCAGCGCCTGGAACACGCGGGTGGCTGGATGGGTCCGGCGCGGCTGGCGCGGATTGCCCGGCACCACGCGCTCCACAAGGGCCGCCAGAGCCTCCGCGGTGCCCACGGGCGTCGAGGCGCGCTCGGCCACGATGGCCTTGGCAATCCGCCACGCTGCCGGTTCCTCGCCGTAACGGCGGAACAACGAGGCAAGCCCGTCAGCATCAAGCGTGGAAAGGAGTTCTGCGGCCGGTACGCCGTGTGTGGCGTCAAAGCGCATATCGAGCGGGCCACCAGCCCGGAAGCCAAAACCGCGCTCGCGGTCGGCCAGCTGGAAGGACGACAGGCCCAGATCAAAGAACAGCCCGTCAACGGCCCCAAACCCGGCCTCGGGCGCAACATCGGCCAGCTCGCGGAAGTTGGCGCAGCGCAGCACAAGGCGGTCACCGAAGCGGGAGAGCCGCTGGCCCACGCGGGCAATCGCGGCCTCATCGGCGTCAAACCCGAGGACGCGCCCGTCAGGGTTGGCGGCCTCCAGGATCCGCTCGGTGTGCCCACCGCCGCCAACCGTGGCGTCAATCTGGAGGCTGCCGGCCTGCGGGGCGAGGGCGCCAAGCACCTCGTCCTGCATCACCGGCGAATGCAGTACCTCCATCATTCCTCCACGGGTGGTGTACGGATCCCGAGCGGACCCTGGAAGCGCATATGGTTCGACGTCAAATCCCCAGACCGGCGATGGCGGCGGCGAAGGCCTCGGGATCTTCCAGCTCGCGGCTGTAGTCATCCCAGCGCTCCGGCGCCCAGATCTCGACATGGCCTTGTGAGCCGATCACCGTGGCCTCGGCATCGATGCCCGCAAACGTCCGCAGGCTCTGTGGAAGGAGCAGCCGGCCCTGCCGGTCAAGCTCCGTCTCAAAGGCCCCTGCAAACAGCCGTCGCTGCAGCAGCCTGGCGCGCGGGTCGGTCATCGGCAGTGCCGCCACCTTGTCCCCAATCACATCCCAGGCCGCTCTCGTGTGGATGGCGAGACACTCGTCCAGCCACCTCGCCACCACCACGCTGCCGTCGAGAGGCGCACGGAAGCGCGACGGGATCGCCAAGCGACCCTTGTCGTCAACCGCATGCCGGTACTCGCCGGTAAACACGTGCTGTGCCGCTCCTTGACGTCGGTGCCCCACCGGAGGCGTCTCACGGGCGTCCGAGCGACCGGACCACCCACTTTCCTCCACTTTGGGCCACTTCCCGGCATCATAGCGCCCCAGCCGGGTCCGTCAATGCCAATTCGATAACAAGCGGGGGGTACGGATGGCGTGTCTGAGGGCCGCAAGCGTCCGGCGCGCAGGCATCTGGACGATGGCGAGGCCCAGCGGTGCTGTCAGGCGTCCATCAACGCGCCCCGTGGCGAGGAGCCGGCTCACGCGGGACGGCTGAGCGTCCCGGAACCGCTAGCGCGTTGGCGTTGGGATCTTGACCCTCTGGCCGCTATGAAGCCCGCGCGGATCAATTCCGGGGTTGAGCGCGTAGATCCGCTTCATCGGCACGCCGAAGTAGGTGGCGATGGCCACCAGCGTCCGATAGGTCTTGATCCGGTAGATGTAGCAGTCGGGCACACCCGGACACGCCGTCACAAGCTTCATCCGCGAGGGCGAGCCTGTGGGGATCGGCGCGGGAGTCGCGGTGGGCGCCGGCGTTGGCGTTGCGGTCGGCGTGGGCTCCGGCGTGGGTATTGGCATGAGCGACGGGCTAGGCGAGGGTGTCGGGGCAATGGACGGCGACGTCGTCACCGCGGGCGACGGGCTCTCGGCCAGCGGCGATGCGGTTTCCCCAGCAACGCTCGGCACAACCGCAGCCGCCGTGGACGAGGCGCCGGCGAAGCTCGGCAGATCGATACCGCCGCGGCGCATCACAAACCCAAACGAGAGACCCGCAGAGAGCACGAGGACCAGGAGGGCTGCAACCGTGGCGCGCGGCAGACGGCCGGACCGGCGAGCGGGCTCAGACCCCAAGTCCGGATCGGCCAGGCCGCCAAGCAGATAGCGCGGACAATCGGCGTGCGAAAGGTGCAGGCAGAGAAGCTCCTGCTGCCGAAGCGACTGCGGGCGCGGATCACCCGCGGCAACGCACACGTTGGCGTCGCTGGGCTGGGGCGCTGGGGCCTCAATGACGGTTCCGCGCTGGTGGCGCAGGAACGGGCAGATGGCGGCATCGTCTGCACGCGGCTCATCAAACATGCCCGGCATGAGCAGGTGCTGGGTGAGTGACGGCGCCGGCGCAATGGCTTTGGCCTTGCGTCGTGTCGTCGGCCGCTTGCGGGCGGCAGGCTCCTCGGTCAGTGCTCCAGCCTCCGCTGTCTGATGTCTGATGGTCGCGGGGAGTCTAGTACCTCCCGCGGCTTGCAGTGGTCGAATCCCGGGTGGTAGGCTCCGCCATCGGTGGCTGATACCGCGGTCCGCTCCGGGAGGCGGACGTGGCGTTGAGTCGCCCGGAGGCTTGTACCGCATGGCGCTTTCGATCGAGACCTCGCCCGGCAGGCCGCTGCCGGAGCCGGGAACCAGCACGCCACCCGCCACCACGATGGCCGCTCACCGCATTCGCCGCTGCCACCATCGGCGGCTGGCCATGCCGGATCGTCCGCGGGACCACGTGGAGTGCCTCTACCCTGACCCTCGGGCTCCCCTCCTCCTTGGCGACTGGCGGCAGGCGACCGCCGCGTGCAATGCGTGCCCCATCCCCACCACATTCCGGGACGACGAGGACTAGCACGAGGCCCTTGGCGCGCAGACACGCCAGGACGCGCAAACGCCATGGTGCTCGGACGGGTTAGGCGCCAGCGAGGCGGCCTGTAAGCCGAGTTCTGTGCCGCAGCTTGCGCCACGGCGACGGTCATCCATCTAAGGCCGCCGGTTACCCGACGGCTCATGCAGCCGACCCGAGGGCTGGGCAGCGCGCCTCTCCCCCCGGCAAGCCGGGGTTGCGCCCTCCTATTTGGCCTTGCTCCGGGTGGAGTTTGCCGCGTTTCACTCCGGCCCCGAAAGGCCGGCATCGTCACTGTGGCACTAGTCCTCGCCTTGCGGCGGACGGGCGTTACCCGCCACCCTGCGCTGGAGAGCTCGGACTTTCCTCACGTCCTCCGGTTGCCCGGCAGACGCGCGACCGTCCAGCCGCCTCGCTGGCCCGCGCAGTGTAGGTCATGCCGGCACCGCTCCCGCGGATGGCCTCAGGACCCGGCGCCGCGCTTCAGGACCAAGATGGGCAGGCCGTTGCCCATGTCGAGCGTCAGGGTCTCCCCGCTAAACGTGGCGCTGGCGCCCTGGGCCATCGCGCGGAAGGCGTCATCCTGCGCGGACAGCGCTCCCCCACCACAGGCAACCAGCGTGAACGCGGCGCCGTCAAGCGTGAGCTTGGACCCGTCCAGCGTGTACGTTGCCGCACCCTTGTTGCAGCCGGTGTCAATCGAGATGTCGCTGTTGGTAAAGACGATGGTTGCCGGGAAGACCGCCTTTGCGCCGGCCACGGTCTGCAGCTCCCATCGGCCAATCTGCGGGGACGGCACCAAGGCCGAACAGCCCGCCACAGCCACCAACAGCAAACCCAGCACGAGGCCAACCAGCGGGAGGCGGCGGGCTGCGAAACGAGGCGAAAACACGGGGAGGGCGATCCTCTTAGGCGCCGGGCAAGATCCGCCGGGCACGGGCGACACGGGCTGGACCACCTGCGGCAACCCGGTCGAGCGCCTCGTTGGCCAACCGGTCCGCGGTGGAGTTCTGGGCTCGCGGGACGTGGGCCGCGGACCAGCGCCGCATCTGTGCAAGCTGAACCTTGGCCTCCCCGTGGAGCACGGCAAGTTTCGCATCCTTCACCCGCCAGCGCCCGTGGAGCTGCTCCACGATCAGCTTCGAGTCCAGAAGCATGTCCACCTGCTCGGCTCCAAGCCGGAGCGCCAAGTCCAGCGCCCGCACGACGCCTGTGTACTCGGCCACGTTGTTGGTCTGGTGGCCCAGCGCCTCCGAGATGGTGGCGTCCGGCGCCGCAAGCGGATCGCGGGCGTCAGGGCGTGTTGCGTCATAGAGGGCAGCACCCAACGACGCCGGCCCGGGATTGCCCCGGGCAGCGCCGTCTGTGCGGATGATGAGGTGCGGGATGACCGGGAGCGCCGCGTCGCTCAGGCGTGACGCTCCACGATTGCCCGGGAGACCTCGAGGATCGCCTGGGTGATGTGGATCTCACGCGGGCAAGCCTCCACGCAGTTGAACACCGTGCGGCAGCGCCACACGCCGTCGCGGTCAGCCAGGATCTCCAGACGCTCTTCGGCTGCGTCATCACGCGAGTCAAAGATGAACCGGTGGGCATTCACGATGGCCGCAGGCCCCACGTAGAACGGCTGCGCCCAGAACGACGGGCACGACGTGGTGCATGCCGCACACAGGATGCACTTGGTGGTGTCGTCAAACTTGGCCCGGTCCTTGGCCGACTGCAGGCGCTCGCGCTCCGGCACGGGGCCCGACGGCTGGAGGTACGGGTGGACGCTGCGGAACTTCGCGAAGAAGCCCTCCATGTCCACCACGAGGTCCTTCATCACCGGCAGCCCCGGCAGCGGCGCCACGGTGATCCGCTTGCCCTTGAGCTGGTCCACGCGGATCTTGCAGGCAAGGCGGTTGCGGCCGTTGATCAGCATGGCGTCAGACCCGCACACGCCGTGCGCACAGGAGCGCCGGAATGTCAGGGTGCCGTCCTGCTCGTACTTGACCTTGTGCAGGAGGTCGAGGACCCGATCCATCGGGTTGGCCTCAACTGTGTACGTGGCCTCGTGGGGCTGCTGGTCGCGCTCCGGGTCGTACCGGAGGACGCGCAGTTCAATCTGCATTGCTCGTTCCTCCGGCCTAGTAGATGCGCGGCTTGGGCTGGAACTTGGTGATGGTCACAGGCTTGTAGGCCAGGTCCACCCCGCCGTCCGCGGCCTGGGTCGCGAGAGAGTGCGTGAGGAAGTTGACGTCATCCCGGTCCGGAAAGTCCTCGCGGCTGTGCGCCCCGCGGCTCTCCTTGCGGTTGATGGCCGCTGCCACCATCGTCTGGGCGGTGTCCAGCAAGTACCCCACCTCGCGGGCCTCCAGGAGGTCCGTGTTGAAGACGGTGCCCTTGTCGTCCACGCTGACGTTCTTGTAGCGCTCGCGCAGCTCGGCCACCTTGGCGCGGGCACGCTCAAGGCCCACCGCATCGCGGTAGACCCCGGCGTCGTCCATCATCACGTCGGCAAGCTCGGTGCGGATGGCCTCCTTGCGCTCGCCCTTGACCCGGCCCCGGATGGCGTCAAGCTCAGCGCGGATGGGCTCGGTGACATCGTCTGCCACGTTGGGCATGCCCACGCCCTTCACGTCGCGGGCCATCTGGCGGCCGGCGCGACGGCCAAACACCAGCAGGTCCACAAGCGAGTTGGTACCCAGGCGGTTGGCGCCGTGCACGGACACGCAGGCCGTCTCGCCTGCGGCGTACAGCCCCGGCACCACGGTGTTGGACGCGTCCCGGGTCACCTGCGCAAGCAGGTTGGTGGGGATGCCGCCCATCGCGTAGTGCGCCGTGGGCTGGATCGGAATGGGGTCTGTATAGGGCTCAAGACCCTGGTACACCCGGACAAAGTCCGTGATGTCCGGGAGCTTCTCGTCAATCTTCTTGCGGCCCAGGTGGCGGACGTCCAGGTAGACGTAGTCCTTGCCGTTGATGCCGCGCCCGGCGCGGATCTCCTGGGTGATGGCCCGGCTCACCATGTCGCGCGGCGCCAGCTCCATGAGCTTTGGGGCGTAACGCTCCATGAAGCGGAAGCCGTCGTTGTCGAGCAGATAGGCGCCCTCGCCGCGGGCTGCCTCGGACAGCAGGATCCCGATGCCCACGATGCCCGTGGGATGGAACTGGTAGAACTCCATGTCCTGCGCCGGCACGCCATGGCGATAGGCCAGCGCGACGCCGTCACCGGTGAGGCTCCACGCATTGGACGTGACGCGGAACATGCGGCCAAAGCCGCCGGTGGCCATCATCACGGCCTTCGAGCGCAGCGTGACCAGCTCGCCATCGGCGATGCGATAGGCCACAACGCCCGCGCAGCGGCCGCCGTCGCCCAGTTCGCCGCCCTCGGTGATGAGGTCCACAACGTGGTACTCGTCGTAGAACTTCACGCCAAGCTTGACGCACTGCTGGTAGAGGGTCTGCAGGATCATGTGGCCCGTGCGGTCTGCGGCAAAGCAGGCCCGCATGACGGGGCCCTCGCCGTAGTTGCGCGTGTGGCCGCCAAACCGGCGCTGGTCAATCTTCCCATCGGGCGTCCGGTTGAACGGCAGCCCCATGTGCTCAAGCTCAATCACCGTCTCGATGGCTTCGCGGGCGAGCACTTCGGCCGCATCCTGGTCCACCAGGTAGTCGCCACCTTTGATGGTGTCGAACATGTGCCACTCCCAGTGGTCCTCCTCCTGGTTGCCCAGGGCGGCGCAGACACCGCCTTGGGCGGCACCTGTGTGGGAGCGGGTGGGATAGAGCTTGGTCAGGACCGCGGCATCAACACCGGCCTTTGCAAGCTCCAGAGCGGCCCACAGGCCAGCGCCGCCGGCGCCGACGATGAGCGCGTCGTGCTCGTGGATCATGGCTTCACCGGGAAGTTGAGCGTGGCCACGGCGATGGTCCCCATCGCGAAGACAACGAAGGCGCCGAGGTAGAGGGCCATCGTGAGCACGGTGCGGGTGCCGCCCTTCGTGTAGTCCTGGACCACCGAGCGGAGACCCATGAATGCGTGGAACACGACAAATGTGAGCATCAGCCAGTCAACGGTCCGCCAGGCGATGTTCCCCCAGCGCTCGTCGGTGATCCACTTGGCCGTCTGGAGCGACGGGTCGTAGATGAAGTGGACGATGATGAAGTGCGCAAGCGCCGTGACAAACAGGCCGAGGCCCGTCAGGCGCATGAGGTACCAGATTGCCAGCTCCCAGCCGCCGCCCTGCGGGCGCACTGTGCCGGTGCGGGTGACGCGCGGGGCCATCACTGCCCTCCAAAGGTGAAGGGCGCGGCGAGCCCGAAGGCCGGCGCCATGATCTGGACCAGGATGGGCAGGCCGATGACGGCAAACAGGACCCAGTTCACGTACCAGATCTGCTTGTGGTACCGGGTCATGGAGGGCCAGAAGTCCATGATGATCACGCGCATGCCGTTGAGCGCGTGGTACAGGAGCGCGGCGCCCAGGAGGGATTCCACCACGCGCCCAATTGGGCTTGCGTAGACGGAGAGGAGTTCGTTGTACAGGTCCGGGTTTACCCCGACCAGCCAGATGTCAAACACGTGGAGCAGGATGAACGCCCAGATGGCGACACCCGAGACGCGGTGGAACGCCCAAGCGAGCATCCCCTCACTGCCCCGATACCGCAGGAGCATGGAGCCTCCCAGTCTCGCGCCCGGCCAACGACCGGGCGTGGTGGTGCGGTCCGGCGTCAGCCGATACGCGCGATGATCGCGTCGGCGAACTGGCTGGTGCCCGCATCGCCGCCAAGGTCGTAGGTGGTGTGCTTGCCTTCCGCGATCACATCGCGGACGGCGTTCTCAACGAGGACAGCCGCATCCTGCTCGCCGAGGTGGCGGAGCATCAGGACACCGGACAGCAGCAGGGCTGTGGGGTTGGCCTTGTTCATGCCGGCGTACTTGGGAGCCGAACCGTGGACCGGCTCGAAGACCGAGGCCTCCGTGCCGATGTTGGCGCCGGGCGCCACGCCCAGACCGCCCACGAGCCCTGCGCACAGGTCGCTGACGATGTCGCCGTAGAGGTTGGGCAGCACCATCACGTCATACAGCTCGGGCTTCTGCACCAGCTGCATGCACATGTTGTCGACGATGCGGTCCTCAAACTCGATCTTGCCCTCGTAGTCCTTGGCCACATGCGCGCAGCTCTCAAGGAACAGGCCGTCCGAGAGCTTCATGATGTTGGCCTTGTGGACCGCGGTCACCTTGCGGCGGCCGTTGTTGACGGCGTACTCAAAGGCAAAGCGGGCAATCCGCTCAGACGCTTCGCGCGTGATGATCTTGATGCTCTCGGCGGCGTCCCGGCCAACCTTGTGCTCGATGCCTGCGTACAGGTCCTCGGTGTTCTCGCGCACGATCACGAGATCCACGTCGTCGTAGCGCGTCTTGAGACCCTGGATGGAGCGAGCCGGGCGCAGGTTGGCGTACAGGCCAAGGACCTGGCGCAGCGTGACGTTGACGCTGCGGAAACCAGCGCCGACAGGCGTGGTGATGGGGCCCTTGAGGGCCACCTTGTTGCGCCGGATGGACTCCAGCACGTGCTCCGGGAGCGGCGTTCCGTACTGGGCCATGACGCCTTCGCCGGCGTTTTGGACCTCCCAGTTGAACGCGACGCCGGAGGCGTCTAGGACACGGCGGGTGGCCTCCGCC
This sequence comes from uncultured Chloroflexota bacterium, assembly GCA_903925955.1. Taxonomy (GTDB): domain Bacteria; phylum Chloroflexota; class Limnocylindria; order Limnocylindrales; family CSP1-4; genus CAIXZV01. Next base: position 6,386 of record CAIYHO010000185.1, on the reverse strand, counting down.
AGCTCGGGACCAATGCCGTCGCCAGGGATCAGGGTGACGTTGTAGGACATGCGGCGATTGTAGCGAGGCGGCGGGGCCTCGTTGGGCGCCCAACGGTCCCGGCCCTGCCATGCCAAAGCGCCCGTAACCACCAGAACGGCAACCGAAGGGCCGGTTGTCCCGCGTTCGGGCGACCAGAGGTCCCGAGGACGCGGGTGTCAGACGGTTATGATCGTCGTCCTGCAACTCCCGTCCGTCTGCCCGCCCGTCCGGAGGTCCCGCCCGCCCGTGAAGATCCACGAAGCCGACGCGAAGTCGCTGCTTGTTGCCCAGGGACTCCCCGTCCCGCCGTGGGAGGTTGCCCGCACGCCATCGCAGGCGCGCGCCGCAGCTGTGAAGTACCTGGCCGACCCGGCCAACGCCACGGGCAAGGTTGTCATCAAGGCGCAGGTCCTCGTGGGCGGCCGCGGCAAGGCCGGCGGTGTCCGTCTTGCCTCAACCGCTGACGAAGCCGAGGACGTGGCGGCGGCCATCCTTGCCCTCGAGATCAAGGGCCTGCCCGTGCGGCGCGTCCTTGTGGGGCCTGCTGCGGAGATCGTCAAGGAGTACTACCTCTCGGTGCTCCTGGACCGGGCCACCAAGCGGCTCATGTTCATTGGCTCCGCAGAAGGCGGCGTTGAGATTGAGCAGACCGCGGTCACCAACCCCGGCGCCATCGTCTACGAGCACGCGGACCCGCTGCTGGGCCTGCCGGACTACGCGGCGCGCGAACTCGCGTTCAAGATTGGCTTTGGCGCCCACTGGAAGGCTGGCGCGGCCATCGCCAAGGGCCTCCTGCGGACGATGGTCGCCAACGACGCGGACCTCGTGGAGATCAACCCGCTTGCGGTCATCCGCGAGACCAGGGCTGACGGGACGCCGGTTGAACGGCTGGTCTGTCTGGACGCCAAGATCACCCTGGACGATTCGGCGCTCCTGCGCCATCCCGGACACGAAGAGCTCCGGGACATGGACGCGGAAGACCCCACCGATGTGGAGGCGCGCCGCTACGACCTCACGTTCATCAAGCTTGAGGGCGACATCGGCTGCATGGTCAATGGCGCGGGTCTCGCCATGACCACGATGGACCTCGTCAACCGCGCTGGCGGCCAGCCGGCCAACTTCCTCGATATCGGCGGCGGCGCCAAGGCCGATCGGGTGGCAGCGGCCATGCGGCTGATCCTCGACGATCCAAACGTCAAGGCGATCCTTGTCAACATCTTTGGCGGCATCACCCGCGGTGACGAGGTGGCCAAGGGCCTCATCGAGGCGCGAGCGCAGCAGGTGCGCGATGTCCCGATGGTGGTGAGGATCGTGGGCACCAACGCCGCAGAGGCTGCGGAACTGCTTGAGGCGGCGCACTTTGTGACCGCGGCGAGCCTGGACGAGGCGGCGGCCAAGGCGGTCGCGGCGGCAAAGGGAGCGGCGGCATGAGCATCCTGATTGGGCGCAGCACCCGCCTTGTCGTCCAGGGCATCACCGGGCGCGAAGGCGAGTTCCACTCACGCGCCATGCTTGAGTACGGCACCCAGCTTGTCGCCGGCGTCACACCGGGCAAGGGCGGCCAGACCGCGCTGGACGGCAAGGTCCCCGTGTTCAACACGGTCCGTGAGGCCGTCTACCAGACCGGCGCCAACACCTCGTGCATCTTCGTCCCCGCGGGTGGCGCCCCAGACGCGGTGCTTGAGGCGGTTGCCGCGGGCATCAAGACGATCTTCTGCATCACCGAGGGCATCCCGGCGCTGGACATGATTCCGGTGGTGGAAGAGGTCCGCCTCGCCGGCGCCCGCCTCATCGGCCCCAACTGCCCCGGCGCCACGTCGCCCGGCACGGCAAAGGTGGGCATCATTCCGGGCTCCATCCACCGCCAGGGCAGCGTGGGCGTGGTGTCCCGCTCGGGCACGCTCACCTACGAGGCTGTCCAGGCCATGACGGACGCTGGCCTTGGCCAGTCAACCTGCGTGGGCATCGGCGGTGACCCCGTCATCGGCTCCCAGCACATCGACATCCTCAAGCTGTTTGCGGCGGATCCGGACACCGAGGCGCTTGTCCTCATCGGCGAGATCGGCGGGACCGCGGAGGAAGAGGCGGCGGCCTGGGCTGCCGAGCACATGGCCAACGTTCCCAAGGTGGCGTTTATCGCCGGCCGGACGGCCCCCGAGGGCAAGCGCATGGGTCATGCGGGCGCCATCATCTCAGGCGGCAAGGGCACCGCGGCCTCCAAGGTGTCGGCGCTTGAGGCGGCAGGCTTCCGCGTGGCGAACTCGCCCACGGAGCTGCCGAGGCTGCTGCGCGAGGCCGGCTTCCGGCGCTGATCGCCCGGACCGAAGGAGGGCGCCGATGGGCAGCCTGATGGACCTGATCGCGGGCGACAAGCGCGACATCGTGCTTGCGCTCGCAATTGAGGATGTGGCCGCCTTTGCGGACCCGGACCGGTTCACCGCGCACCTCTCGCTGGGCGGAGGGCTGGACCCCACGTGGCTGGACATGTTCTCCGAGGCTGCGCGCGGACTTGGCGAGACGGGTGAACCTGCGGACTTCCTTGACGCTCGCTCTGACCTTGAAGGCGTCAAGGTGGCTACGGAGCGCATCCTTGAGCGCGTGGACCCGGTGTGGGTGGACGCGGTTGCCCGGGTTCCCGACGAGCAATTCGGTCCGCTGGCCAGCCGGTGGATCGAGCTGCTTGAGGAGGAGTTTGGCCCGCTCCCACGGGAGGAGAAGCCCTGGATCCGGGACCTCGCGGAGCGCATTGTGCGGTTTGCGCGGGCAGCCGATGGCGCCCGTGATGTGGTGTTTGCCTGGGGGTTCTAGCCGTGACAACCGACACACCTCGCGAGTCCTTCCCACCGCTGGCCCCGGCCCCCACGTCCGAGGCCTGGCAGGCGGCGGATCCGTATCTGCGAACAGCCTTCAAGGCCCTCAACCGCTCCTTCATGGTGCCGCTGCATCGCGCGGGACTTGGCGCCTGGGTGTCCACGCCCATCGGCGGCTACATGGTGCTGCTGCGCGTGCGCGGTCGGAAGTCCGGGGTGATGCGCGAAACGCCGCTCAACTACCTGGTTGCCGAGGGCGCCATCTGGGTGCTGGCCGGGTTTGGGCCCAAGACCGAGTGGTACCGCAACCTCCTCGCTGATCCGCGTGTTGAGGCATGGCTGCCCGGCCGGCGCTTCGCCGGAAGCGCCGCCGAGGAGCTGGATCCGCGGGTCCGGGCGCGCATCCTGCCGGCGCTCATCCGCTCAACCCCGCTGCCGGGGTCGATGATTGGGGTGAACCCCTTCACGGCGCCCGACGACGCAATCATCAAGGCGCTGGACTGGGTGCCGCTCATCCGCGTGACGCCTGATGGCGAGTGGCTGGAGCCCGGCGCAGACGACCCGGGCGGCTCAGCATGGATCTGGCGTCAGGCGCTGGTGCTGGTGGCCACCTGGCTCTCGCTCCGCTTGGTGGGCCGCATCACCAGCAGGCTGCTCCACACCCTGTTTGGGGAGAGGTAGCCGTTGTGGCGAAGTTTGACGATCGCGCCCCCGAGTGGGATACGCCCGACAGGATCGAGCGTGGCCGACGTGTGGCGGCAGCCGTGGCGAAGGCCGCCAAGATCACCGGGGCTGACCGGGTGTTTGACCTCGGGGGTGGCACTGGGCTTGTTGGATTCCCCCTGGCAGAACTGGCCCGCGACGTCACGTTGGCCGACGCGTCAGCCGGAATGCTGGGTCAGGCCCAAGCAAAGATCGACGCCACCGGCGTAGAGAATGTCCGGCTGCTCCGCCACGAGCTCACCGTTGATCCGTTGCCAGCAGAGCGATTTGACGTCGTCACCGGCCTGATGTCGCTGCACCATGTCGCCGACACGGCCCGGGCGCTCGCGGAGATCTACCTCTTGCTGGCGCCTGGCGGCCGCCTCGCCATCCTCGATCTCGACACCGAGGGCGGGACCTACCACGACGATCCAGCCGAGCCGGTGATCCACGGCTTTGACCGGGCGGCGCTTGGTGCGCTGGCAATCGCCACCGGGTTTGAGGACCCGACGTTCAGCACCGCGCTTGAGCTCCAGAAGCGGGGCCAGACGTACCCGGTGTTCCTGCTGGTGGCGCGCCGCCCCTGACGGGCCGTCTCCCGGTGCGGCACGTGGCCTGGACCACGTCACGCGCCCTGAACCTACGTCACGCGCCTTGGGACCACGTCACATGCCCTGGGACCACGTCTGGGTCTGATCGCCTTGGCTGCCGCACAGTCCGCACCCGAAACTGCACGTTCCGCCCGCAAACCGTGCACAAAGACCGTGGAATTGACCCAAGGCTGGGTCACCGGCCGGCTGAACTGGACGGGCTAGAAGCCCAGCGACGTCCACGCCGGGCCGCCGGGCGCCTCAATCAGCTCCACAAGGACGCCATGGCAAGACTTGGGGTGCAGGAACGCCACCGGGCCCTCACCGCCCTTGCGGGGCGCGCTGTCAATCAACTCGATCCCGTCCATCGACAGCCGGGTGAGCGTCTCGGCGATGTCGTCCACCTCGAAGCAGACGTGGTGGAACCCCTCGCCCTTGTTGGCGAGGAACCGGGCGACGCCTGTGGTGTCGTCTGTGGGCATGACAAGCTCCACCTTGGACTCACCCACGGGCAAGAACGCGATGGTGCTGCGGTCCTGCTCCATGTGCATCACGGCGTCCACGGGCAGCCCCAGCGTGTCGCGCCAGAACGCAAGCGATTCGTCGATGTCGCGGACGATCAGCGCCACGTGGTGGACGCGGCCCAGCTGGCGGATCTTGCCCGGGAGGCGGTGCGTGTGATCCGGGGCCGGATGCTTGGATTCGCTCATGCTGCTCTCCACGGGCGCTGCGGCCGGCTGCCGACCGGTGAGGATGACCACGATGGGCGGTGTGCCAACCCGTCGTCGATCCCCCATGACCTCGACGAGGATGTCACACGCGGTCGCCCATGCGTCGGGATCAGCACGGGCCAGGCGTTCTGGATCACGCCAGAGGACCACTTCGATCCAGCCGCCCGCGGGATCCCCGCGAAGGAGCTCCTCGAGGGCGTCCCAGTTTCGCCCCCAGTCCGGGAAGGAGAACCCGTCGGCAAACGCTTCCAGGAGCGCGGCCTTGCTGTCCGGACCGTCGAGCACGGCGATCGTCCCACCGGCGGCCCGAGCCGCATCGACCAGACGTTCCGCGTCGGCGTCGTCCAGCGTCAGGGGGCCGTGCGCGGCGCCGCGCAGGATCTCGGCGATGCTCGGCGTCATGGCCAGACCCTCCAGAAGCTCGCGTAGTGGTCAGCCGTGTAGTAGATCTCGCTGCCTTTGCCCGCGACCAGGCGCCGAGCCCCGCGGTCGGGCGACCCGGGGGTCGGGACCGTGTACTCGTGGTAGTAGCCCGAGGTTCGCCTGGGCAAGATGCCCTCTCGGTTGTTGAACACGACGCCATCCTGGCTGTAGGCGAACGGGTCGCCAGTGGCGATGTCCGCGAGCACCGGCACTGCCTCTGCCGGCAGGTCGGCCACAGCGATCGTGGGCAGACCGCTGAGGGGATCGCTGCGGGGCTGGGTCGCCTTCGGCGTCGGGTTCGCGGTCGCGGACGCTGGCGCAGGCGGCGCACCGGTGCCGGTCGCTGCGCTCGTGCCGGGCGCTGCCGTCGAGCACCCGCCAAGCAACCCGATGAGCAGGCCGACAACGACCAGCCGTGCGCCGACCGAGCCCCGCCCCATGGCACGGGCCCGATCGCGGAACCTCATACGGTGATCAACTCGCGGTGGACGCCCCAGACCGCGCGCAGCCGATCCGAGATCTCACCCACGGTGGCATACGAGCCAACGGCCTCGATGATGGGCGCCATAAGGTTGCCGGTGCCCCGGGCCTCGTCCTCAAGGCGGCGCATCGCCGCGTTCCACGCAGCCGGATCGCGCTCGGCACGCACACGGCGGAGACCCACCACCTGGCGCTGCTCCCCGGCCGGGTCAATCTTGAGCAGCGTGGGCTTTGGCCCCACCTCCTCGTCGCGGAACGCGTTCACTCCCACAACGATGCGTTCACTGCGCTCAATCTCGCGCTGGACGCGATACGCGGACTCCTGGATCTGGCGCTGCTGGAACCCGCCCTCGATGGCCGCGAGCGTGCCGCCCATCGCGTCGATCTCCTCCAGATAGGCCGTTGCGGCGGCCTCGAGCTGGTCCGTCAGCGACTCCACGAACCACGAGCCCGCCAGCGGATCGGGCGTCTCGGTGACGCCCGCCTCGTGGGCGATGATCTGCTGCGTCCGCAGCGCAAGCCGAGCAGACTCCATCGTGGGCAGCGCCAACGCCTCGTCGCGTGAATTTGTATGCAGGCTCTGCGTCCCGCCAAGCACAGCGGCCAGCGCCTGGAGCGTGGTGCGGACG
>CAIYHO010000184.1 GCA_903925955.1 uncultured Chloroflexota bacterium | reverse complement strand
GAAATCGGCGGGCTCTCGTTGTCCGGGCCTTGGGAACACCACGTACGGCCATCCCCAGGAACTGCGCCCCGCCCCGAACGGAGCGGCGAGCGATGACAGGTGGCGAAGACCTTCCTAGACCCCCTGGACCCCCTGCGATCCCGGATCTCCCGGCCCACCGCGGCCACAGCCGCTCCGTGCGGGAGCTGCCCGCGGCGGAGCGGCCCCGTGAGCGCCTGGCGATGCGGGGACCATCTGGCCTGTCGGCCGCGGAGCTGATCGCTGTGGTCTGGGGCACGGGCTCCGGCGGCCGCACGGCCGTGGACCTGGCAGAGGACGCGCTGGCGCGGCACGCAAGCGTTGGGGCACTGGCCCGGGCGAGCGACGTGGAGCTCTCGGCGATCCCGGGGATTGGCGCGGCGAAGGCGGCACGGCTGGCCGCGGCGTTTGAGCTGGGGCGCCGTTCCGTGGCGGACTGGCCGGCGGGACGATGGACCATCCGCTCGCCGCGCGACGTTGCGGACCGGCTGATGGTGGAGATGACCCGCCTGGAGCGCGAGGAGCTCCGGGTGCTCAGCCTCAACGCGAAGAACGTAGTGGTACGCGCGTCAACCTGCTACGTGGGCAACGTCAGCGCGAGCCTCGTGCGGGTGGGCGAGCTGTTCCGCGACGCCGTGCGTCTGGACGCCAGCGGCATCGTCCTGGTCCACAACCACCCGTCCGGCGATCCCACGCCGTCACCTGATGACCTGCACCTCACCGCCGAGGCGATCGCGGCCGGGCGGATCCTCGACGTGGACGTGCTGGACCACGTGGTGGTTGGCCACGACGGGTGGGTAAGTCTGCGGGACCGCGGCGTCACGTTTGATCGGCCCGGCGGTTCGCGGGCGGGGCCAGCGCGGGCGGCGTAAGCCCATTGCTGCTGCCCGGATTGTGGCGTACATTATGTGGCAGCCAGGCGATCTCCCGACGCACATCGCCATCCATCGGTCGGCGCTCAAGCACGGGATTGCTGAGGAGCGGATCCGACATGCCGTCCGAAGGTGTCGACAGCCTCTCGAGAACCCGGGGTGGTCCGGCCAGACGATCTATCTCGCGCCTGACCAATACGGCAACGCGCTCGAGGTGATCGGCGAGATCGATGACGACGGCGTCTTGTGGGTCGTCCACGCGATGCCACTGCGCCGGCGCTACCGCGCCATGTACTTGGAGGTGAACGGACACCAATGAGGACGCGTGACGGTCGGGAACTGACCGACGAGGACCTGGACCGTATGGCCGACGAGGCCGAGGCGGGCTACGACCTCTCCGCCTGGACAAAGCGCCCCGGTCGGCCGACGATCGACGTCTCCACCGAACGCGGTCATTCGCCCAAGATTGAGGCGCGTGTTCCGCAGGCGGTTCGCAAGGACTTGGCTCGCTTCGCGGCCGAAGAGGGGATGACCGTCAGCCAAGTGCTGCGACGCCTGGTGGAGCAATACGTCGCCGAACACCGGGCGCCCGAGCGCTCCTAGAGGGAGCGCACGACTGTCTAGCGGCGCCGCAAGACCAGTACGGCAGCCATGGCGATGATGAGGAGCAGGATCCCCACCGCGCGCTTTCGGTCGCCGAGCCGCCAGGCGTCCAGGCTCCGGCTGGCTGACACAAGTGCGAGGCCGACCATCCCGGTGGCCCCAGCTGCCGCCATTGGCAGCCGGATCGACTCCGCCGTGGGTCCGCTCAATCGGCCGGCAACGACAAACTGCAGCCCCACCGCGAGGTAGAGCCCGCACACGCCGAGGAAGAAGGCGATCCACCCAAGCGCCTCAAACCGGTTCGAGTTCGCCATGCTGTTGGCGATCGTCAGCACTCCGATCCCGAGCGTGGCCGTGATGAGCAGCACCACGATGATGGCGAAGGCCAGCGCATCGACACCGCCGACGAAGAAGCCGACCGCGGGAACGAGGCAGAGCACCACCACCGCAGCTGAGCCTCGAACGGCGAAGCCAGGCGGTTCGTGCAATCGGGCCCAGAGCCAGCGCATGGCGCCAAGTATCGGCCCGGGGTCCTCAGGGGAAGGCGACGCGTGTGCCGATGCCGCGCGCGACGGCCCGGTCGTAGCAGAGACCGCCGAGGGCCACATCGTCCATCGCGATGCCCAGGTGCATCAGCACGCTCCGGGCGTTAGCGGGCACGGACAGCGTGCCAGCGACGATGTCGCCCAGCTCCCCCGCGGGCTCCGGGAAGCCCGCGAAGTTCTCCGGGAACGTGGAGCGGTACTGGCCCAGGTCGTCCACCGTGTAGAGCGCGGCGCCCTGCGCGACTGACGGGGCCAGCGCGTCGTCGTAGTCCAGCGGCAGGAACACAGCGTTCGGGGCAACACCGGCGCCGGCGAGGCGCGCGGCGCCCATCGGCACCGTGACCGCGGTGACCACCACGTCGGCGCCGTCGAGTGCGGCTTCGGGCGAGTCCACCGCCACGGTCCGGCGGTCGCCTGCCAGCGCCAGCAGCGCGTCCATCGCGGCCGGCACGCGATCGTACGCGCGGACCTCGGCGATCTCCGGGTGGCCCGCAAGGATGGCGCTGAGGTTGCGCCGGCCCTGCACGCCGCAGCCCACGATGGCGAGCGTGGACACGTCACGCGGCAGCTGGCGCAGGGCAACACCGGTGACGCCGGCGGTCCGGATCTCGGTGATCCAGCCGCCGTCCATCAGCGCCATCGGCCGTCCGGTGGCCGCATCGGTGAGGATGAAGGCGCCGTAGATGTACGGCAGCCCCAGCGCGCGGTTGCTCTCGTAGCCGGCCACCCACTTGAGCCCCGCCCGGTCTGACCCGCCGATGTACGCGGGCATCGCGTTGATGAATGACTCGGGCCGCGGGTGGATCGCGGGCTTGGGCGGGTTCTGCACGAGCCCCGCCGCCTTGTGCCGGAACGCGTCCTCCAGGACATCCACCACCGCTGGCCAGCCGATGTCCAGCGCCTCAAGGTCGGCGCGGCCGAGGATCAGGATCTCGTCAGGCATCAGCGTCTCTCAGGCGGGAGGTCCAGCCGAATGAGTATCGGCTGCGCACCGCGCGCTCGCTGGCGTCGTTGCGACTGGTGCTGTCGCGGACTCGGTCAGGCCGTGACGAGTCGCCCGATGACCACGCCGGCGAGCGCAGCCGCCCCGGCGATCCCCATCGTCTGGAGCGCCGTGCGCCAGACGGGCTCATGGCCGATGAGGCCGCGGGCGATGCCGAGGAGCGCCATAAGGCCGCCGGTCACGACCAGCGAGACAAGCCGCGCGGTGTCGATGCCGAAGAGGACGAAGGGCAGGACCGGGACACCCGCGGCGAACAAGTCGGCGACGAACATCCAGATCGCGTGGGACCAGGGTGCATCGCCGGCCGTTCTCGTGAGGCCCGTCTCAAACGCCAGGACGTGATCGGCGAGGGCCTCCGGGTTGCGCTCGAAGGCGGCCGTCGCGGACTCAGCCTCCTCCTCGGTAAAGCCCGCCATACGGAAACGGGCAAGCAGCCGCTCGCGCGTGCCGAGCGGGTCGGCCGCAAGGTCACGCCGTGCGCGCTCCAGGACGGCCGTGGTCCGGCTTCGCTCTGAGTGCACGTCGAGGTACGTTCCCGCCATCATCGAGACCGCGCCGGCGATGGCGCCAGTTGCACCCGCGAGCACCACGATCTTGCTGTCCTGCGTGCTGGCCGCCACGCCGAAGACGAGACCCGCAATGGAGACGGCGCCGTCCTCCATGCCGAACGCGACGTCGCCGATCGACGCGACGAGCGAGCTGCGGAGACGCTGGACGACTGACGGGGCGCTAGACACGTGCACGAGCTCATCTGCCGACTTGAGGAAGAGGGAGTTTAGCGAGGACGGAGTAGTACCGCCGCAGGCCTTGACGCGAGCGTTTCGGGGGGGGTAGTGTCCGGGCCAGTCGGCTCGCCGTTGGATGCCGACGAGAAGCCAAAATCGAATGGGGGCGCAGAGTGGCGATCTCGTGGCGGGAGCCCTTGCGGCGATCATCTTGGTCGCGTCCTCCCTTGCTACGGCGTCCCCTGCGTTGGCATTGACGTACGACGGTACGAACCCCGCCGCGACCCCGTGCGGTGACCGGACGCACCTGATCTACAACTTGGGGTGGATCACCGGGTCTGGCGGGTCCCCGGCGAACGCCACCAAGATCTACGCTGGCAGCACCCTGATCGGGACCGTGGAGCTTCGGCACTCTGCTTATTGCGCAACCGTTTGGGCCCGCGTCACGAACCTCACCGGCAGTCCGGTGCAGTCTCATGAGACCATCCGATATTGGACTGACTCCAACGGGGCGAGCACGCCTTCCACCCAGACCGAATCCGACACCATTCCGGTCGGCGGGACCGGATGGAGCCACCAGTTTCGCGATCGGGCGAGCTTCCAGGCTACCGGCGAGATCTTCTACGCCGGTGCCTGGCGATCGGCATCAACGGCTCGGACGGTTGCTTGGGTGCAGAGCCGCGGCGCTTATGCGGACAATCCCTACGCATGCGACCACAGCACCGGCCACCCGTGTGTGCGATGGCCGACGGGGTCAACCGGGGGCAGTTCGACGCAGTACTACTGGATGAGCAGCGACATATACGCCATGCCCAACGGTGCAGGCGGAACCCGAGACGTGTCTGGCGATGTGCAGTTCATGTTTGGCAAGTTCAATGTTGTTCCGGCCCCATCGCCGATCTTCTACCTTGATGCGTCATCGGTCCTCGCTTCCGTCTACATTTTCGCCGATGATCTCTCGGCCAACGGGTGGCTTGCTGCAACGACAGGGCATGTCACAAGTTCGTCGGCCCCGTACTACGGCTGGGCAGATATCGTCCTGAGCAATGCGTCCAGCTGGGGTTCCTCCAGCGCGTCTCGGTCCACGTTCTGCCATGAGATCGACCACCTCATGGGACTTGACCACGTCTGGTGGCATACAAGCTTCAACATCGACAACGTCGGTTCCAAGGCAACTTGCGTCGGAGACAGCATCCCTGCAGGGCCGTCAATCGATGACGTGAGCGCCATGCAGGCGATCTACGCGAACTCGGCACCGTAGGAGGGGGACAAATGGCCGGTCGTTCAACCGCCCTCGCGATTGCAGCAATTGTCGGTGTCACGCTCGTGCTGGTGGGTTGCACCCGGGCGGGCGCCTTGCCCGTACCTTCCGGTGCAACGGCACTCCAACAGGCGTCGCCTGCAGAGGCGGACGATTGTGGGTCCGCCAACATTCATGCGGAACTTGCGCCGTACACAATCGCGGGCCTCGCAAGTGAAGGAAAGACATTCGTAGTAGCGGGCGTTACGGAGGTCGAGACTTCGATCTTCAACACTTCAGACGGCAGCAAACCCCGAGGACTCTTCGCGCGGCCTGGCACCACTGCCAACGCACAGTCGAACGGTCAAATACTCACGCCGCTGCAGCTGCAGGCCCAATCCCTCACGGCTGCTCCGGGTGATCCCCACGGCATTCGGGTCGCCATTCTGGGCGGAACCATCGGTTGCTACACCGTGCACGTTGATGTGGCGCCAACGGTTGAAATCGGCAAGCGCTACGTGTTTGTCCTGACGGACGACTTCGACGCCGACGGCAAGAAGCTCCCTGGCCTGCCGCTGGCGAGGTTCGCATGGCCCGTCGATGCGAACGACGTGGTCAGCACTCCTGAAGGGGCGCTTTCCCTAAGCGATCTGACCTTGGCTGTTGAGAAGGCAATTCCGGGGTAGCGCTCGCGGGCCCGACGAGACTCAGAGCCTGTGAATGAGCTCCGCCACAGCCGGTAGGCGGGCCGCAACCAAGGCCAGCGAGGACGCGTGTGGTGCGGCACCCTTATGCCCATGTCGTATGCCTTCGTCGAGCGCAGCGATGGGATCATCGAGATCCAGATGCCAGGGGCGACCAGCCTGCTCGTTGAAGGGCTCAACGACTCCGTCAGCAGCCGTGCCCCGCGAGGGGTCGTTCGTGGCGGACTGTCGACCTACTGGATCGATCGCGCGGACGCCGCCGTGCGCAAGGCGGTGGAATACGGCATCACGGAACCGTTTGCCGCCGGCAATGCAACCTACCTGCAGATCGATGGCGAGAACGTGGTCGCTGCCTACGAGTGGGACTCCACTGGCGTCGATGGCGAGCGCATGCCGATCGGCGAGTTCCTGGCACTGCTCGCCGAGTGGCGAGCCAAGGTCATCGCGGCGGGTGGTGTCAGCCCCCCGGATGCGGCGCTTCTTGCGGACGAGCCGATCCGATCTGGCTGGGACCGGGATGACCCGGGCAGGCCAACGCCGCTTCAGGCGGGCTCGACCCGTAGCCGGGCGAACAAGTAGCCCAGGGCCGCGACTTCGAGTCTTGTCGGCCCGACTGCTGCGACACTTCAGTTGATGCCTGACGGCCGCGCCCGTGCGACGGCCACCCGCCAGACGGGTCAACGGTTGCGCGCTGCGACGTTTGTGCTGTGGGGCGGCGCGTCTGTTGCGCAGCGGACCCGTGCCACGTAACAAACCGTGCGCGCGGCGGGTGGAACGTTCCACCACGGAACCGTTGAGCCGCTGGGCGGGTGAACCAACGCGCGGGGCCCGCGCGGCCACGGGACACGCGATACTGGCCCACACCACCTGCCCACCGCCGAACCCCCAACGAGGACTCGCACCCGCATGGCCGACACCGCCGACGTCATCGTCATCGGGGCAGGCGTCCACGGCGCAAGCCTGGCGTTCCACCTCGCCTCGCGCGGCGTCCGCGTCACCGTCGTGGAGCGCGCCGGGGTGGCCGCCGGCGCCACCGGCCGCAGCAGCGGGCTCGTCCGCGTGTACTACGACCTGCTCGCCGAGGCGCGTCTGGGCTGGGAGGCGCAGGCCTGGTTCCGCGAGTGGGATCAGCGGGTGGGCGGGGAGTGCGGTTTCACCGTCACCGGCTTCCTCTGGATTGAGCCTGCCGCGCATCTGGATCGCGTGAAGGCCAACAGCGCCTCGCATCGCGCCATCGGCGTGGACTCCACCGTGGTTGACGCTGACGAGATCCGCCGGCTTGCGCCCGGCCTCGCCGCCGAAGACGATGTCGCCGCCTACGAGCCCAACAGCGGCTACGCCGACCCGTCCATGACGGCGGCGAGCTTCATGGCCGCGGCGAAGGCCAGGGGCGCGCGCCTCATGACCGGCGCCGAAGTGACGGCCATCCACCAGACGGGCGGCCGCGTCACGGGTATCGCCACCACCAAGGGCGACGTGGACGCACCGGTCATCGTCAACGCTGCGGGCGGCTGGGCGCGCCGCGTCGGCGCCCTCGCCGGGATGGACCTACCGCTGCGGATCTGGCGCCACGACACCGGCTACATCGGCGTTCCGGCCACCGTGCCTGGGCCAATACCTGTGGTGATCGACGTCGCCAACGAGATGTACTTCCGCCCCGAGGGCGGCGATATGGTGCTTGTCGGTCTCGAGGATGACAACCAGATCGGCCGCGACGATCCGGATCGCGACACCGCCGACGCGGCCGCAGATTTTCAGGATCGCGCCGCCGAGCGGATCATCCGTCGCGTCCCGGGCATGATCGACGGTGCGTTCCGCATCAGCCACAGCGGGCAGGATGGGCTGACGCCGGACCAGCGCGCCATCCTGGGCCCGGTGGGGAGCCAGGGGCCGGACGGCTTCTTCCTTGATTGCGGCCACAGCGGCACCGGGTTCAAGACCGCACCCGTGGTGGGTCTGGGGATGTCGGAGTGGATCCTCGATGGCGCTCCGCAGTCGGCGGACCTGACGCCGTTTGCATTCAGTCGGTATGCCGGAGGGAAGCTGCTCCGCGGCGAGCACGGCGAAGAGACCACCTGGAAGTAGGCCGACACAGCCCGGGGCGCTGCCGCGCCAAGCCCGAAGGCCTCAGCCCTTACCGGTTTGCCGCTTGCCGGCATCGATGGCGGCCTTGACTGCAGTTCCCAGCGTGGCCGTCGTAAACGGCTTCTCCAGCACATCCACGCCCGCCAGACCGCCAACTCCACCCATCAGGTGGTCGCCGGTGAACCCCGACACCAGCACCACCGGCAGACCGGGCTGCAACGTCCGCAGTCGGCGCGCCAACTCGGGTCCCTGGATGCCCGGCATCTGCACATCGCTCACCAGGGCATCAAACCGACCGCCATGAGCGGCTGCAAGCGCCAAGGCCTCATCGCCTGAGCTTGCCACCAGCGTCGTGTAGCCCAGTCCGCGGAGCACGCGCCCCAAGAGGACCCGCACGGCCGGCTCGTCCTCAGCCAGCAGGATGGTCTCGCCGTCCCCCGAAGCAACCCCCCGTGGCGCGGGACCCGCCGCGTCGCTCGGCTGCACATTGGGCGTCTGTGCTGAAACCGCGTCGGTGCGAGGCAAATCGATGGTGAAGGTGGTCCCGCTCCCTATCACTGAGCTCACCGCAATCCGGCCGCCAGACTCCATGACGATCCCGTGGACGGTTGCGAGCCCAAGGCCCGTTCCCTTGCCAACGTCCTTGGTGGTGAAGAATGGTTCGAAGATGCGGCTGCGGACGGCGTCGTCCATGCCCATGCCGGTGTCGGTGACCCTGATCCGGACGAACCCGCCAGTGGCCTCGGCGCCAGACTCCGGGTCCGCGTTCAGCGTCTCGAAGGAGAGCATGCCGCCGTCCGGCATCGCGTCTCGCGCATTCACCGTGAGATTGACGATCACCTGCTCGATGCCGCCGGGATCAGCGACGATCTGGCCAAGATTGGGCCCGTGATTGGTGCGGATCTCCACATGGCTGCCAACCAGCCGCCGGAGCATCGGGAGGAGGCCGTCGATGATCTGCGCGGGGTCAATCACCGCCGGCTCCAGGGCTTGGCGGCGGCTGAAGAGCAGTAGCTGCCGTGTCAGGCTCGAGCCGCGCTCGGCAGCTGCAACCACCTGTTCGGCATCCTCCCTCTCCGGGCTTCCCGGCGGGAGGCCCTCGAGGAGGATTGCGCCGTACCCGTGAATAACCGCAAGGAGGTTGTTGAAGTCATGGGCAACGCCGCCCGCGAGCTGGCCAACGGCCTCAAGCCGCTGTGATTGCAGGAGCCGGGCCTCAAGATCGCGCTGATCGGTGACATCGTGCTGCACGGCCACGTATGACTCAACCGAGCCGTCCTCGGTGAAGACGGGCGTGATGGTGGTTGCCTCGATGTAGACGGTCCCGTCCTTGCGCCGGTTGTGGAGCTCACCGCGCCAGATCTCGCCAGCGGTCAGCGTCGCCCACATCTCCTTGTAGAACGTGGCGTTGTGAAGCCCGCTCTGCAGGATCCGCGTGTTGCGGCCGATCACCTCGCTCCGCGCATATCCGCTGCTGCGCTCAAACGCGGGGTTCACGTAGACGATGGCCGCGTCGCGATCGGTCACCACAATCTCTTCGCCGGCCTGGTCAACAGCCGCCACTAGCCTGCGCAACTCCTCGAGCGCTGCCTTTTGCTCGGTGATGTCGCGCTGGACTGCCACGTAGTTGGTGACCGATCCGTCTGGGCCGCGGACGGGCGTGATTGTCGCCGCGTCAATGTAGGGGGTCCCGTCCTTGCGTCTGTTCTGGAGCTCACCCCGCCATGTCTTGCCAGCCGAGAGCGTGGCCCACATCGCCGCGTAGAACGCCGGGTCCTGTTTCCCGCTTGAGAGCAGGCTTGGGTTGCGGCCCAAGACCTCAGCACCGGCGTACCCGGAGCTACGCTCGAACGCAGGGTTGGTGTAGACGATGGCCCCGCGGAGGTCGGTGATGAGGATGGCGTCGTCAGACTGCTCAACGGCCGTGACAAGCCGCCGGAGCTTTGCGTCCACGGCGCGCTGCTCGGTGACGTCCTCCAGGATGCCGTGCCAACGCGTCCAGCCATCGTGCAGCAGCGTGGGCGCGGCATCAACGCGGATCCGCCGCGTTTCCCCGCGGATGATGAACCTGCCCTCCCACCGGAACGACGAATTGGCTTCACGCGTGGATCTGCTGAGCGCAAGCAGCCCGGCCAGATCGTCGGGGTGGATGTCGGCGAAGCCTGCCCGCGGGTCGGCAAGCGGGGCTGCCGGGTCGATGCCCAGAAGCTGCCCGGCCTGCGGGCTCATGTAGTCGTAGACCATGTCTCCGGCAGCGTTGTTGCGGTAGACGTAGACCCCGAGGGGGATGCTCGCTACCAGCTCCTCGTAGCGCGTCTCGCTGGCGCGTAGGGCCAGGAGGGCCTCGTGCTCGGCGTCGATGTCACGGGCGCTGCCGATCCGGGCAACAACCGCGCCGGACGCATCGGTGACCGCATTCACCACCACCGAGAGCCAGCGATACAACCCGTCGCTGCGGCGGTATCGCGCCTCGTATGCCCTGCTATCGCCATCGCCTTGGCTGCTGCCCGCCCACTGCGCTCGCGCCATGTCATCGGGGTGGACGTAGCTGAACATCGACTCGCCGATGGCTTCATCGGGCGCCCAGCCGAGCACATCGCGGAGGGACGGTGACGCCCACTGGAACACGCCTTCGGGCGTGCTGCGGAAGACGATGTCGGACGCGTGCTCCGCAATCATCCGGAAGCGCGCCTCGCTCTCGCGGATCATCGCCTCCGCGAGTCGGGTATTGGTCACGTCGGCCACCGTGCCGCGGGCGCCAGTGATCAAGCCAGCCGCATCGCGCGTGGCTTCACCGCGGACAACAACCCGGCGGATCGCGCCGCCGGGCTGCGTGATGGGCGCCTCCAGTTCAAACGGCTCGCCCGTCTCGAAGAGGCGCGCAATTGCGGCCGATCGAATTGCGAAGGTCTCCGGGTCAAACATGGGCGCCTGGTCTGGCGCGGCCAGCGGCCCACGCCTTGGCGGCACCCCCAGAATCCTGTACACCTCGTCCGACCAGACCACCTCGCCCGTGTCCCGACGCGAGGTCCAGCTGCCCACATGGGCGATGCGCTGTGCCTCCGCGAGTTCCAGTTCGCGGGCGGCCAGTTCGGCGCGGGATTGCCTCTGTTCGGTGACGTCACGAACCAGGACAACCACGCCGTCCCCGAGGCGCTCGGCGCGAGTCTCAAACCAGCCGGCTTGGCCATCCAGCTCCGCGATAGACCGCTCGCCGATGCCGGTCGTAATCACTCGCTTGTACATCTCAAGCCGAGCCGCAAGGCTCGGGGCCGCTTCTAGGAGCCGCCGTCCGGTTGGGTCGCCAGCATCCGGCGCCAGAAACGCGCGCTGCCATGCCGGATTGGCGTAGGCGATCTCCTCATCCACGATGTTGCCGGTCTCGTCGCGGATGGCCTGGAGCACCAGGACAAGATCGCCCAAAGCGCCCAGGGTTTCGCGGGGCAAGGTTGTCGACAGCGCCGGCACGTCGGTAAGCGTGATGAGGACGCCGTCGCCCCACGGCTGCAAGACCGCACCCACGTTCCTGGCGGCGGCACCTCTGGTGCGGACCGCAACGCTGGTGGTCCGGGGCTCACGCGTGGCCGCCACGTCGTGGACAGCTTCCCGGAGGGCTGCAAGCGCCGGCGCGGTGGCGAACAGGTCTGTGTCGGCCCATGACACGGCCGGGTCATCGCCCAGCCAGAACCGTTGGAACGCCGCGTTGGCGAACACCACCGCATCGCCGCAGTGGATGCCATCCGCGCTGCGGACGGCGCGGACAACCACGATGCACTCCGGACTGCCCTCGGCCATCGCCAGGAGTGCGGTCGATGCGTCGCTGCGCTGGTCGCTGGCCCCCGGAGGGTCCGGTGCGGCTCGACTATCCGTGGGCTTCACGTTGGGCTCCGTGCCGGGCGCGTCCGCGTCGGGTCCTCAATGACGGCTGTGGCAAAGTCTACCGGCTTGCGGGCGGCGGTCCAAATCGCACGCCGGGTCTACCTGGCGCCACGACGCCTTTGCAGCATGTGGAGAGGCGCTCGCCCGCGCGGGTATACTGCACGCGCTTGGGCGACTACTCCGTGCGCCAGCATTTGGCTATGCCTCATCCGCGACCAGCGCACCGGGCAGGTGTTTTGACCGCCGCCGCTGCGTCGCAGCAAGGACCTCTTCCAGCATGTTCGACCGGATCCTTGGCCTCTTCTCCCGAGACATCGGGATTGACCTCGGCACTGCAAACACGCTCGTCCACGTCAAGGATCGCGGCATCGTGATCTCCGAGCCATCTGTTGTGGCCATTGAGGCAAAGACCAAGCGCGTCCTCGCCATTGGTGCAGAGGCAAAGCGCATGGTTGGCCGGACGCCCGCGTCCATCATCGCGGTCCGCCCCCTGCGTGACGGCGTCATCAGTGATTTCGACGTCACTGAGCAGATGCTCAAGTACTTCGTCCACAAGGTCCATGACCGCGTTGGCATGATCAGCCGGCCCCGGATGCTGCTTGGCATTCCGTCTGGCGTGACCGAGGTGGAGAAGCGCGCCGTCCGTGACGCCGCCCTCAACGCGGGCGCCCGATGGGCCCGCCTGATCGAGGAGCCGATGGCCGCCGCGATTGGCGCCGGGCTCCCGGTCTCGGAGCCCAGTGGCTCGATGATTGTGGACATCGGCGGCGGCACCACCGAGGTGGCGGTCATCTCGCTGGGCGGAATCGTTGTGAGCCGCTCCATCCGCATCGGCGGCGACGAGATGGACCAGGACATCGTTGCCTACGCCCGGCGGGAGTACAACCTGTTCCTCGGCGAGCGTACGGCTGAGGACATCAAGATCGCCATTGGCTCCGCCCACCCGGGCGAGTGGGACAGCGAGCGCATCCAGCTGCGCGGCAGAGATCTGCTGACAGGCCTGCCGCGTATCGTTGAGGTTGGCGCGGACCAGATCCGTGAGGCAATCGAGCCGTCGGTCAGCCAGATTGTGGACACCATCAAGGACACAATCGAAGAGACCCCGCCAGAGCTTGTGGCCGACATCATGGATCAGGGCATTGTGCTGGCTGGCGGCGGCGCGCTCCTGGCTGGGCTTGACCGCCGCGTGGCCGAAGCCACCCATATGCCGGTGCACATCGCGGACGATCCGCTCACCTGCGTTGCCCGCGGGACAGGCATCGTCCTGCAGGAACTTGGCAGCTCACGCATGGATCGCGTGCTAGTGGCGGAGACGTACAGCCGCCCGCCGCGCTGACCGTGGTCCTCAGCGGCCGCCGCGCTACCTGTCGCGACCTCCGCCACCGGAGCTCCGCGCCATGATGTCCATCCTCTCAAACCGCCGGGCCCGACGCCGCTGGATCACCTACACGGTCCTGTTGGTGATCACCGTGCTGCTCATGGCGTTCTCCTCCAACCCCGGCGTCCGGGAGATCCAGCGCGGTCTCAACTTTGCGTTCAAGCCCGTGCAGAGCGCCTTCGCCGGCGTAGCTGAGAACATCGCGAGCGTGGTTGGCGCCATCAGCGAGATCGACCGGCTCCGCGTTGACAATGCGGCACTGCGCGACCAGAACGCGCAGTTGCTGAACACCAACTTGCGTCTTGAGCTGGCCAAGCGTGAGAACGATCAGCTCATCGGACTCCTGCAGCTCCAAAGCGGCTTTGACCACCAGACGGTGGCGGCTCGGGTGATTGGGCGTGAGACCCTGCCCACGATCCGGATGGTCACGCTCGACAAGGGGCTGGACGACGGTCTGGCGCTGGGCGATGTTGTGATTGTCCAGGGCGGCGCCCTGGCCGGTCGGATCACCGACATTGGCCCCACGTTTGCCAAGGTGACGCTGCTCTCGGACGCCTCAATCGTGGTGATTGGGCAACTCCTTGTGTCGGGCGCCACCGGCGAGATCAGCGGTGATGCGGGCGGTGTGCTGGTGATGAAGCACATCGACGCGGGCATTGCCGTCTCGCTTGATGAGGAGGTCTACACCGCGGGTCTGGAGCTGCCGGGCGGGATCCGCTCGCCCTACCCGCGCGGTCTTGTGATCGGCAGCGTGGTGGACGTCCAGCGCGATGCAACAGACGTTGTCCAGACCGCGTTCATCCAGCCGGCTGCAGACCTTGGCGGGTTCAGTCTTGCGCTGGTCATCACCGACTACAGCGGCGGCCTGCCGCTGGTGGATCAGTCCTCGCCTGAGCCGTCGTTGTCGGCGGCGCCATCTGGCAATGGCTCACCGTCCGTGACGCCGTAGTCAACCAGCGCCGGGGTTGAGGCCTCGCCCGCAGGCCCGCTGCGCAGCGTGATAACCCCGCCCGCCGCGATGGCCGCTGCGCCAATCACCGAGCGCATGGCGAGCGCCTCACCAAACACGATCGTGCCCACCAGGAACGACCACACCACCGAGAGATAGCCCAGCGGCGCCATGTCGCTGGCGCGGGCCCTGTGGTACGCGGCCACGAGCAGACTGTGGCCCGTCACCGACGTCAATCCCACAAGCCCAATCGCTGCCCACTGCCACGGCTCCGGCGAGGTTGTCGTTGGGACTGCCGCAAACAGGATGACGGCGGCGATCATGCCCACAACCCCGGACCAGAACACCGTCACCTGGGCGGGATCGTCCCGCAGGTACCGCGTGAGCAGGCCAAACACCGCAAGTGAGAGCGCGGAGAGCAGCGGCATCGCCATGGCCGGGTCAAGCCGCGTCGGGTCAATGCCAACCAGCACGAGCACCCCGACAAAGCCAATCACGCCGCCTGCCACGGCCACCCTGGTGATCTTCTCGCCAAGGGTTGGACCGGCCAGCGCAAGCACGATGAGCGGTGTCGTGGAGCCCAGGGCGCTGACCTCTGCCATTGGCAGGACCGACAGGGACACAAAGAACGTTGCAGTAGCCGCAAACATGGCCAGACCGCGCAGCACTTGGATCCACGGATGGCGGCTGACAAACAGCCGTCGTGGGTGGCGGCCCCCGGCCACAAGCGTGATTGCCAGAAGGAACGTGACGTGTCGGCCAAACACCACGTCAACGACTGGCAGGCCGCCAACAAGCGTCTTGACCACGGAGTCGCCGCAGAGGAACACCAGCCCGGAGGCGATGTAGATCAGGGCGCCCTGGCGTGACGGCGAGAGACCGTCGAGCAGCGACAACCTGCGGCGCAGCCCACCCTGCGCCGCCTGCATCAGGAAGGGAGGTGCAGGGTGAACTGGCCTTCGTCGTCGAAGGCAATATCGACAAGCGGGCCCGCCAGCTCGCAGCGCCCGGTAGCGAGCAGTTCGTCCAGCACGGGTTCGCTGGCCAACAGCCACTCAAGGTGCTTTGTGTCGAGCACCCGCATGACGCGGGCGGTGGGCGCCTCCACCTTGATGCAGCACGCGACTGCGACGTCCAGCGCCTGACGGTCGGAGTCAACCGTCAAGGCGACTCGGGCGCCCTCTGGGGTCTTGGCGGTGACGCAGTTCATGTACGTCTTGGCCGTGTCCATCCGCTCCGCGGCCCGGCGCAGGACCACGTCGGCCATGCCAATCCCAACGGCATTGCCCTCTGTCTCGTCGGTGAGGTCGCGCACGATGATCCGCTGGATGGCCGGGGGGCGGCCCGTTGGCCCTGTGTAGTACCGACCCACAACGTTGGAGTCCATGCCAAGGCCGCTGATGTCCTTGCCGATGCGGTCAACGATCAACACATCAAGCGACGCGACGGGGAGTCTCGCCATCGCCTCGTCTGCCTCTTCGAGCAACTCGCGCTCGCGCGCCTCCATGACCTCGGCAGGCACGGCCTCGATGCGCCGCAGCCTGGCCTGGCCGTTCTCCACGAGGGCGACGCCAAAGGGGATCGGCACCTGTGCGAGCGTGTGGGCAGCAACGGCTGGGATCAGCCGGTGGAAGGTGGCAAACCCCTCCCGGTGGAACGTGTCGGCGCCCTTCTGCTTGCCCAGGCCAATCGCGATCATCTTGAGCAGGCCGCTCATGATTGGCCCGGTGAAGTCCGTGTGCGGCTTGACCCGGTTGACCGGGATCACAAGATCCGCTTCCTGATAGGCGTGGCGGTCAACGAAGACGGGGATGCCGTCCGCAACCTGCCCGAGGTGAACGGTCTCCATGCTGGAGCGGATCTCGCAGCCAATGGAGGCCTCGGTGATCCCCAGCGACGCGAGCACCGCAAGCTGGCCCTCGGCTGTGGCCGCGCCGTGGCTCCCCATGGCCGGGATGGCAAACACCTCAAGGCCACGGGCCTGCAGGTCTGCCACGAGTGCGCGGGCCACCTCGTCAATCCGGTCGATGCCGCGGCTCCCAAGCGCAACGCAGACGCGCTTGCCTCTGGGCAGTGAATCCGCAACCGTGTCGAGCGCGTCGTGGACGGCCTTCGCCACGTCGTGGATTTCGGCCGTGTCCAGGGAATGCCGGACCAGCGCCCAGCGCGGCAGACGATCGTGCCGGAAGACGGCGAGCGGATCGGGCGATGCGCTGGCGCCGTCAGCGACGGGCCCGGGGTAGTCGCCGCCCGCGGTCATCGTGCTAGATCGTCATCGCGGTGAAGCCGCCGTCCACGCGGATGATTGCCCCAGTCACATAGCCCGAGGCGGCCGGGGAGGCAAGCCAGACGACGGTGCCCACAAGCTCAGCGGGCTCGCCGAGGCGACCTGCCGGCGTGTGGCCCATGATCGAGCGCAGGCGGTCCTCGGACAGCAGCGCCCGGTTCTGCTCGGCGGGGAAGAACCCGGGCGCGATGGCGTTGACGCGGATGCTCTGCGGCGCGAGCTCACGCGCAAGGTACTGCGTCAGGTTGTTCAGCCCGGCCTTGGCCACCGAGTAGGTGAGGACGCGCGAGAGGGGCGGTCCCGAGGAGGCGGACGAGATGTTGATGATGGAGCCGCCGCGCCCGTGGCTGATCATGGAGCGCGCGAACACCTGGCAGGCGAGGAAGACCGACGTCAGGTTGGCGTCCAGCAGCCGGTGCCACTCCTCGAGGGTGATCTCCAGGAACGGTGTTGCGCTGTTGACGCCTGGCGCGTTGACCAGGATGTCCACCGGGCCCAGGGCCGCCTCAGCATCGCGTCGAGCGCGCTCAAGGTCCGCCGGATCAGTTGCCTCAACCGGGATGGCCACCGCCCGGATACCCTCGGCCTCCAGAGCGGCAACCCGCGCCGCGCCGCGCTCCATCGACCTGCCCAGGACTGCCACCGAGGCGCCAGCCGCACCCAGCCCGTGGCACATCGCCCCGCCCAGGACGCCCGTCCCGCCGATTACCGCGGCGACCCGTCCGGTTAGGTCGAAGGGTCCCGAGCTCGTCATCGGCCGTCGCCTCTCCTGTCACCGTGCCCGGTCCTGGCGCACTATCGCGTGCGCCTTCTACCGTGCTGCGTGTCGGTCGCCTTGCAGAGGCGCTGTCCGAGGGTCTATTGTAGGACAATCAACCGACTACCGTGTGGGAGCAGGGACGCGCAATGACCCAGTACGTGTTTGATCCCAGTGATGCCGTGCGGTATCGCTATCCTACCCACACCAACGACCTCATTCTGGATCGCCGGGACGGGACGGCCGCTGAGGCCTTCTTTGTGATCCTGGAGCCGGGCGAGGCGCCGCCGGTGCATACGCACCCGGACGCGGAGCAGGTGTTCTTCATCCTTGAGGGTGAGGGCCTGCTGGGCATCGGCCCCGAGTCGCTGGAAACCTACCCGCTCAAGGTTGGGGATTTTGTCCGCACGCCGCCCGGCATCGCGCACTCCGTGCGCTGTCTTGGCGAGAAGCGCTTTGTCTACCTGAGCGTTGACTGCTTCACCAACGGCCCCGACCCGGACGAGCCCACATGGGACAGCCACGTCCGCACCATGTGCGCGACCAACGGCTGGGAGTTTGACGCGGTCAAGCGCGGCCGCATCGAGGACGGCTCCGGGGCCATCCCGGGACGCTGACCAGGCTGACCAATCGGCCGGTCCGACGTCCGGATCGGCACCACCCGTCTGTGGAGTCGACATGATCAAGCACTACGCCGACCTCGCCATCTCGCCAGAGACCTACGCCGACTATCGGCCGGTCTTTGAGAACCAGCGTCTCAACGTCACCCACGTCCACATCCATCCCGGCGACACCGTGCCCGCCCACACGCATGTGGACGAGGACCAGATCTACTACGTGGCAACCGGATCGGGCTTCGTCATCCTTGACGGCAAGCGGACCGATGTCAAAGCCGGCGACTGCGTGATCATCCCGGTTGGCACCGAGCACGAGATCACCGCCGTCGGCCCGGACCCGCTTGACTACGTGTTCTTCGTGGCCTTTATTCCCGCCCGCGCATGACCGAGCTTGTTCGCGACCGGCTTCGCACGGTCATCCTTGCGGATCGCCCGGCCGTGGGCGAGGCCTCCGCGGCCTACGCCGCCGAGCGCCTCCGCGGTCTGCTTGCCTCCCAGACGCGAGTCCGGGTGATCTTTGCGGCAGCCGCGTCCCAGGCGGAGATGCTTGCGGGCCTTGCCACCGCGCCCGGTATCGACTGGTCGCGCGTGGACGCGTTCCATCTTGACGAGTACGTGGGCCTGCCCCTGGGCGACGCCCGCTCGTTTGGCCGCTGGCTTGACGACCACATCTGGTCCCTGGTGCATCCCGGCCGCATCGAGCACGTCCGCGGCGACAACCCCGCAGGCGCTGCCGCCGAGGCCGAGCGCTATGGCGCCCTGCTTGCCGATGGCGGCATCGATCTTGCCCTTGTTGGCATTGGCGAGAACGGCCACGTTGCCTTCAACGATCCGCACGTTGCGGACTTTGACGACCCGCTCACGATGAAGCCCGTGGAGATTGACGACACGAGCCGCCATCAGCAGGTCCGAGACGGCGCGTTTGACCGCTTTGAGGATGTGCCGAAGCTTGCGCTCACGGTCACCATGTCCGCGCTCCGGGCAAGCCGTGTCGTGTCGCTCGTGGTGCCGGGGCCCCAGAAGGCTGCGGCCGTTGCCGCCACGCTGGATGGTCCGGTGTCCACCGCCTGCCCGGCATCGGTCATGCGCTCGCACCCGGATGCCGTCCTGTTTGTCGACGAGGCAGCCGCCTCGCAGATCCGCCGCTGATCCCCCTTCCCGTCGCAGACTGACAGGAGCCAACGATGTCCACTCTGGCAATCCACGGGGGAACCCCCGTCCGGACCACGCCGTTCACCGGATGGCCCGTGTTTGGCGTGGAGGAGGAGCAGGCGCTCCTTACCGCGCTGCGGTCTGGCCACTGGGGCTCCATCGACGGCACCTTCGTCAAGCAACTGGAGATTGACTTCGCCGCGTTCCAGGCGGCCAAGTTCGGCGTCTCCGTGGTCAACGGGACCATGGGCCTGTCGGTGGCCCTCAAGGCGCTTGGCATTGGGCCGGGCGACGAGGTCCTTGTCCCGCCGTACACGTTTATCGCCACGGCCAGCGCGGCCCTGATGGTTGGGGCCATCCCGGTCTTCGTGGACGTGGACCGCGAGACGCTCCTCATGGACCCGGCGCTCATCGACGCCGCCGTCACGCCCAAGACCAAGGCCATCATCCCGGTCCACCACGCAGGATCGCCTGCCGACATGGACGGAATTATGGCCGCGGCCGCCCGCCACGGGCTCAAGGTGATTGAGGACGCGGCGCAGGCCCACGGGGCCGCCTGGCGTGGTCGTCCGGTTGGCGCCATCGGCGACATCGGCACCTTTAGCTTCCAGTCCTCAAAGGCCATCAACGCCGGTGAGGGCGGGATGATGGTCACCAACGATCCGGAGCTTGACGAGCTGCTGTGGTCGTACCGCAACGTGGGCCGCCGGCGCGGCGGCGAGTGGTATGAGCACGTGCGTCTTGGCTGGAACCTGCGGATCACCGAGTTCCAGGCAGCGGTCATCCTTGAGCAGCTGAAGCGCTTCCCGAGCCAGCAGGCGTACCGCACAGAGCAGGCCGCCTACCTTTCGGCGCGGCTGGCCGAGATCCCCGGCTGCATTCCGGTCAAGGTGCCCGAGGGCGTCACGGCCCACAGCTGGTACTCCTACCACTGGCGCTGGCTTGGCCACGCGGACGGCGGCCTTGAGAAGCACGCCCTTGCGGACGCCCTGCGCGCCGAGGGGATCCCGGTCTTCCACGGCTACGTCCCGCTCAACCGCAACGCCGCAGTTGTGGAGGAGATCCGGCTCCTGGGCGGGCGTGAGCCTGCCGCCTGCCCCAACGCGGAGCGTGCCGAAGCGGAAGAGATCCTGATGTTCTCGATGCCCATCCTGATGGGGACGCGCGGAGACCTTGACCAGGTGGTTGAGGCTGTCGCAAAGGTTGCAGCGGCCCGCGCATGAGCGAGGCAGCGCCCATCCGCGTGGGGCTTGTTGGCTGCGGGGCGATCTCAACCCAGCACATCGAGGCGATTGCCGCGCTCCACGGCATTGAGCTCGCGGGCGTCACGAGCGGCTCGCTTGACAAGGCGAAGGCCACAGGCGAGACGTGGGGCGTGCCGTGGTTCGCCACGCTTGACGAGCTGCTCGCAATGCCGGACCTGGACGCGGTGACCATCGCCACACCGTCCGGGCTCCACCCAGCGCAGGCGCTCGCCGCACTCCGCAGCGGTCGTCACGCCATTGTTGAGAAGCCCATTGCCCTCACGGTTGCCGATGCCGAAGCCGTGGTCCGCGAGGGCCGCGAGCGAGGTCTCGTTGTTGCCACCATCTCGCAGCGCCGGTTTGAGCCCGCTGTCCGCGCGCTCAAGGCGGCAATCGATGCCGGCGCCCTTGGGCGGATCGCCGTCGTCATCGCCGAGGGCCTCTACTACCGTCCGCAGTCCTACTACGACAGCGCCGCCTGGCGCGGCACCCGCGATCTCGATGGCGGCGTGCTGATGAACCAGGCGATCCACACGATCGACCTGCTGCGCTGGATTGGCGGCCCCGTGGCGTCGGTCACGGCGCACGTCGCCACGCTTGGTCACACGATGGAGGCCGAGGACACCGCATCGGTCAGCCTGCGCTTCGCCAACGGGGCGCTTGGCGAGATCATCGCCACCACCTGCGTCACCCCGGAGTTCCCCGTGGTGCTGCGCGTGTACGGCGACCGCGGCCACGTTTGCTTGGTTGGTGATCGCGCGGCCGAGTGGGATGTCCCGGGGGTTGCCGCCCCATCTGCAGAACCTGACATCACGCCGCCGCCCGGCACCGGCTCCACCAAGACCTGGGGCACGTCGTCGGTGGGGTACCTGCGCCAGTACGGCGACTTCATCGAGGCAGTCCGCACGGGACGCCAGCCCGTGGTCACGGGCGACGACGGGCGCAATGCCGTGGAGATCATCACCGCCGCCTACGAGTCCGACCGGACAGGCCGGGCCATTCCCCTTGGAGGAGCCGCTTGATGAAGGCTGGTGCGGCCCGCGTGGAGATCACCCCTCCGCTCGGCTACAAGATGGACGGGTTTGAAGCTCGGACCAGCGGCGCCACGGGGATCCACGACCCGCTCTATGCGCGGGCGCTTGTCGCCGAGGGCGATGATGGGACAACCGTTGCGCTGATGGTTGCCGACCTGTTGCACGTGGACACGCGGCTCCAGGAGCAAGTGGCAGCCGAGGTGCTTGCCGCGACCGGCATCCCGCGCCACCGGCTGCAGCTGGCGGGCACCCACACGCACAGCGGCCCGGCCCAGCACGAGCCAAGCGAGGTGGAGCGCGAGATTGGGCGCAAGATCGCCGCGGCCGTCATCGGGGCCTGGGAGGCGCGCCGTGAGGCGGTCATCGCCACAGGCGTGGGCACCGTTACCGGGATTGCGGCCAACCGGCGGCCCAACGGCGGGCCCGTGGACGACCGCGTCACCGTCACGCGCATTGACGCCGTTGACGGCACGCCGATTGCCACGCACGTCAACTATGGCTGCCACCCCACAACGCTTGGGCCCAACAACACGCTCTACACAGCCGACTTCCCAGGCGTTGCCTGCGGCCTCGTGGACAAGGAGGTGGGCGGCATCACGCTGTTCACAACCGGTCCCCAGGGCGACGTCAACCCGGGCGGCTATTCGCCCGAGGGGAGCATGGTTGGCGTGGTGGTGCCGTGGCGGACCTTCGAGTCTGCCCAACGCTACGGCACCCTCATCGCCGACTGCGCCGTTGCCGTTCGCGCCAGCCTCCAGCCGGTTACGACGGGTCGCGTGTGGGGTGACTCCCAGGTTGTGGAGCTTGCCCGCAAGCGTCTGCCCGACGCTGCTCAGGCTGCCGCAGCCGCCACGCTTGCCCGCCAGGCATCCGATGCGGTCACCGCCGCCAACCTGACCGACGATGCCACGTACCACGCGCTTGTCGCCGCGGCGTATGCGGAGCTGATTGCCATCCAGGCAGCCGATCCCGACCGGGACGGTCCCGTGCGCGTGCGCGCCAGTGCCCTCGCCATCGGCCCGCTGCTCCATCTGGGGATTGGCGGCGAGATCTTTGTTGGCCTTGGCCAGCGGATCCGCGCAGCCCTCGGCGACAGCACCACCTGTGTCGCCGCGCTCTGCGACGGCACCATTGGCTACATCCCCACCGCGGACGCCTTTGCCATTGGCGCCTATGAGCCCAATGCGTCGGTGCTCCAGCCGGGTGAGGGCGAGCGACTGGCTGACCTGATGGTTGGCATCGCTGCCGCGGCGCCGCCCGCTTGAACCGGCCGATCCAGCCAGCCACCCCCGTCAACCCCGGCTCTGTGGCCGGACCCCGATCACGGAGGAACACCCGATGACCAGCCCAATCCACGTCACCTATCTGGACAAGGCAACCGCGATCCTCGCCCGGATCCGGGACGAGGAGGGTGACGCGATTGTCCGCGCCGGCCACGCCGTTGCCGACCGCATCGCCGAGGACCGCCTCATCTACGTCATCGGCCCGGGCGGCCATTCGCAGATTGGCGCCGAGGAGGTCTTCTCCCGCGCCGGTGGTCTTGCCTGCATCTGGTCGTTCATTGATGACGGGTTCTACCTTGGCCACGGCGCGGCGCGCTCTATGGCGATTGAGCGGACACCCGGCTACGCCCGCGCCATCCTGAGCGGCGGCGGCATGACCGCAGGCGATGTGCTGATCATCGTGAACGCCTACGGGATCAACTCGTCAACCATCGACAGCGCCAACTATGCGCGCGAAAACGGCATCCTCAGCATCGGCGTTACCTCGATCGCCAACCAGCGCGGCCTCCCGCAGGGCCACCCGAGCCGTCATCCCAGCGGCAAGGACCTGTGCGATCTCGTGGACATCGTGGTGGACACCAAGATGCCGCCCGGCGATGCGGTGATGGTCATCGACGGCGTTCGCGAGAAGGTTGGCCCCGTCTCCACGATGGTCAATGCCTTCACGATGAACTCGATCATGCTTGAGGCGATTGCCGAACTGGCTCGCCGCGGCATCGAGGCGCCCATCTGGCGCAGCTCCAACAGCCCCGGTGGCGATGAGGCCAACCTGGACGTCACAGCACGCTATCGCAACCGGATCCCAAACCTGTAGACCCCTTCCCGGGCCGGCCGACGACTCCTCCTCGGCGGCCAGCCCGGGCTCTTCCTCTTCCGTGACGCCCATCCGAGCGATAACGGAAAGCCTTGCATGACAACTGTCGGATGTTTTATTGTCGGACAATCCAGCCAACCTAGGAGTTGAACGAGTGGCCGATCTCCTGCGCCCGGACACCCTCACGACCGCAGTAGCGAACTACATTCGCGATGCGATCGTGCACGGTACGTTCGCGCCTGGTTCACGGCTGCCCGAGGTTGCCCTGGCGACGCAGCTTGAGACGTCGCGCGGCACGGTGCGCGAGGCGCTGCGCACGCTTGCCGATGGCGGCCTCATTGAGATCATCCCGAGGCGCGGCGTCTTTGTCTCGCAGCTCTCGGTGCGGGCGACGTGGGAGATCACCAGCCTGCGGGCTCTGCTGGAGCCGTATGCCTCGCGTCTGGCCCTAGAGGCTGCCGGCCACCAGCCAGCCATGCAGCAGGGCGTCAAGGCGGCCTTTGACAACCTCCGCAACGCGGTGGTGACGGGCGATCCAGTCATCGTGGCCGATGCCGATGTGTTCTTCCACCGGGCGGTCTACTCCTACTGCGGCCACGAGATGCTCCTGAGCCAGCTCACAATGCTGCAGGCGCTGTCGCGGCGCATTGTCCTAACCAACCAGATCTCGTCCGCTGACGCGCCAACGTTGATTGCGCAGCACGCACCCATCGCCGAAGCCGTCAGCCTCCGCGATCCGGAGCTGCTCGAGAGCGCCGTCCGCGCCCACGTCATTGAGGGCGGCGAACTGCTGATGACCCGCATGGCGGCGCTTGAGCCCGCCCGGTCGCGGCGCTCTCAGGCGGCCACTACGTTTGGCCTGGGACGTTGGCCCAGCGGGGCGAGCCCGCACCCGAGGCGGACCTCGGGCCAGCCCCGCGGTGAGGGGTAGCGCGATGCAGCGACATCGGCGCACCGCCGCGGGAACCATATGGTCGGTCGATCTTCGGCCGGTTCAACTCCACGGCCTCCGGGTCGCGAGCACACCCGATCTCGGGAGTGCGGCGCATCCGTGTGGCCCCCCTGGCAACGGAGCGCCGGAAAGGGGGCCTGCAAGTCGTTGAGCCTGCCCGCACAACGTATCGACCACAATTGGCAAGAGGAGGAGAAACAGGAATGATCTCTACGAACCGGATGAAGGGGCTGGTGCTCCTTGCGAGCCTGGCCATCGCGGTTGGAGCATGCGGCTCCAGCGCGACGCCCGCCCCGACGGCCGCCCCGACGGCCGCCGTCACCGCTGCCCCGACGGCCGCCCCCACCGAGGCGAACGCCTGCGGCACCGACCCGATCACGCTCAACATCTGGGGCGGCTACCCCGAGAACGACCCGGTCTGGACCGCGGCCGGCGCAAGCTTCAAGAAGACCCATCCCAATGTGGACTTCACCGTCTTCTCCACGGACCTTCGCGGTTTCGAGCAGAAGCTGACCACCGCCCTGCCGTCCAACACGGCTGGCGACGTCGTCATCCGCACCACCAACTTCCTCGCCCGCTTCATCGATCAGGGCCTTCTTGCGCCGCTGCCCGATGACCTCAAGGCTGCAGTCACCGCCGGCGGGTACAACCCCGCGGTCGTGCAGGACGGCGCCTATGCCAACAACCAGTGGGGCGTTCCGCTCTTCACCGGCGGCACAGCCGTCTACTACAACACCGACATGTACACGGCTGCCGGCATCACCGCCGCTCCCACAAGCATGGATGACCTGATCGCCAACGCGGCGAAGCTTGCCGTCAAGGACGCCAGCGGGGCCGTCACCCGGTCCGGCTGGAGCCTGCGGATCAGCGGCCAGGGCTCCGGCGTTGCCGAGAAGTTCTGGATCCTGCTCCTGCAGTCCGGCAAGACCCTGATCAGGGAGACCGCGGACGGCAAGTGGCACGCTGAGTACAACGGTCCGGAAGGCGTCAAGCTCTTCCAGATGTACGTTGACTTCCTCAAGAACGGCATCGACTCCCCCAACATCGATCACGATGCGAAGGCGTTCGAGACCCTGGCCACCGCGCAGTTCCTGCGCGAGTCCTGGGTCATCCCGGAAATCGTGACCAACGCCCCCACGCTTGTGGGCCACTACTCCACCGTTGCACCGCCCGTTGCTGACATTCTCACCGTCGAGTCGGCGTTCGTGCCCACCGCGGCCGCCAACCCGGCCTGCTCCTGGGAGTTTGTCCGGTTCCTGCGTGCGCAGGAGCAGCAGCTCTCCCTCGTCTCCACGTCCGGCTGGCTTCCGGCCCGCAGCGACCTGGACCTCACCGCGTTCCTCGCGGCCAACCCCACCTTCACAGGCTTCCTCAAGCGACCCGACGGCTTCCAGCTGACGGTCACCCCGCCGATTGCCGAGTTCGACGAGATCGAGACGAAGATCGCGACGCACCTTGTCGACGGCTACGCTGACTTTGCGAACCTGTCCGGTAGCCCGGACAAGATCCAGACGCTGCTCAACACGTGGGCAACGGAAACCAACGACATCCTCAAGGCTGCCGGCCACTACGGCGAGTAGTCACTAGTACCGCGGGCGCCGCAGGCTTCGGCCTCGGCGCCCGCAATCCACCGCCTCCCCTCCCCATTGAGAAGGGTGACCGGATGAGAAGTCCGCTGGCAGCAGTGCGCAGCGTCCCGCGCCGAACCTGGGTCCGCTACCGATTTGTGGCCCTGTTCCTGACGCCGATCATGGCGCTCTATATCTATTTGCGCATCCTGCCGACGGCCCAGGCGTTCCTGATGAGCTTCTACAAGTGGGAGCTGATCAAGCCTGCCGAAAAGTTTCTTGGGCTTGAGAACTACGCAAACCTGCTCAAGGACAACAACTTCCGCCAGGCGTTCTTCAACACGACGGTCTTTGCCGTCGTCACAACCATCATCTCCGTCCTGCTGGCCATGGTGCTCGCCGCCGTTCTTGCGCGGTACGTGCGCGGCCGTCTGGGCGGCTTCCTGGAGCTGCTCTATTTCGCCCCCGTGCTGGTCCCGATGGTTCCGGTGACGCTCGGCTGGCGCGAGATCTTCAACTACAACCACGGTGTGCTCAACGCGGCGCTGGGGGTCTTCGGGATTGCCAAGCAGCCCTGGCTGAGTGACCCGACGATGGCCCTCGCCGCCGTGGTGATCCTGTCGGTCTGGAAGCAGGTTGGCTACAACATGATCATCCTGCTTGTGGGCATGCGGGCCATCCCGATCATCTTCCACGAGGCAGCATCTGTGGACGGCGCCAGCGCCTGGCAGCAGTTCCGCAAGATCACCATGCCACTGCTGGCCCCGGTGACGCTGTTCGTGGTGGTCATCACCACAATCTCCGCGTACAACGTGTTCACGCAGGTCTACGTCCTTGCCTCGGACGTGCAGGGGGCGCCAGGCAAGCTTGTCAGGGTGCTCGTCTACGACATCTTCGAGAACGGTTTCCGGTTCTTCAAGATGGGCTATGCGGCCTCTGAGGCTGTGTACCTCTTCATGATCATCATGGTGCTCACGATCATCCAGTTCCGCTTCCTGCGGGGGTCCCAGTCATGACGCAGGTGCGCCGCCACCGTCGCCCCCTGAAGGACCGGATCCTCTACGGGGTCGTGGTCCTGCTCCTGCTTGCGGGCGGCCTGATCATGATCTTCCCGATCTTCTGGCTCTTCAGCACGTCGCTGCGACTTGCGCCCGAGTTGAATGTGGTTCCGCCGCATCTGCTGCCTGACCACTGGACGCTGGCCAACTTTGAGAAGGCGTTCACCAAGGCGCCGCTGTTGGGCTACATGTGGAACAGCATCGTGTTTGCCACGGTCTCCACCGTGTTCATCCTGCTTACGTCCACGGTTGCTGGCTACATCTTCGCCAAGTTCAAGTTCCCGGGGAACAACGCGCTCTTCATGCTGGTGCTTGCAACGGCCATCGTGCCGTTCGAGATCTACATGGTTCCGCTGTTCCTCCAGATGAAGACCCTCGGGCTCATCGACAAGCCGCTGGGCCTGTTCCTGCCGTTCCTTGTGATGAGCTACGGCATCTTCTTCATGCGCCAGAACACGCAGACAAGCGTGCCCGACGAGCTGCTTGATGCCGCCCGGATCGACGGCATGGGCGAGGCGCGGATCATGCTCCTCATGGTGCCCCGGCTCCTTGCGCCGGCCATGTCCGCCTTGGCGATCCTCGCCTTCATCCAGGCGTGGACGGCCTTCATCTGGCCGCTCTTGATCCTCAACAACCCCAAGAGTTTCCCGATGGAGCTGGGCTTGTCGCAGTTTGCGAACAGCTTCTCGGTGGACTTCGGCCTCGTGAGCGCCGCCGCCGTTGTGGCGATGGCCCCCACGCTGATTGCGTTCCTCTTCCTCCGTCGGCGCATCGTTGACGGGATCACGCTCACCGGTCTCAAGGGCTAAGGACCACAACGGTCCCGGAAAGGCACACCATGGACGCCCGTCCGTATCCCCATCTGGCCCTCGAAGGGCGCTCGGCCGAGGACGGCCTGCCCATCCGCCTCATCGTGGACGGCGGGCACATCACCGCGATCGAGCGCGACGGGGCCATCGACACCGGGTCCTGGATATCGGTTGGCTGGAGCGACATCCAGGTCAACGGGTATGCGGGGTTTGACCCCAACGGCGAGGGCGCGACGGGGGCCGCCGTGGCCGACATGGCCCGGTCGCTCTGGCCCGAGGGCGTGACAGGCTCCTGCGTGACCATCTGCACCGAGTCTGAGCCCCGGATGCTTGAGGGGATCCGCGCCGCGGCCGATGCGTGGGAGACCGACCCGGACGCCGCTGCGTCCCTCATCGGGATCCACGTGGAAGGCCCCCACATCTCGGCCGAGGACGGACCGCGCGGGGCGCACCCCCTTCGCCACATCCGGCCACCCGACATTGCCGAGTACCGCCGATGGCAGGCCGCCGCCGGCGGACGGATCAAGATCATCACGCTCTCGCCCGAGTACCCGGGTGCCGTGGACTACATCCGCGCCATCGTGGCCGATGGGGTTGTTGCCTCAGTGGGGCACACCAGCGCCACGGGCGACCAGATCCTTGCGGCCGTTGACGCAGGGGCCAGCTGGTCCACACATCTGGGCAACGGCGCGCACGGCATGATCCGGCGCCACCCGAACTACATCTGGGACCAGTTGGCCGAAGACCGCCTGTCGGCCGGGTTCATCTTTGACGGCCACCATCTGCCGCCAGCGGTCATGCGATCGGTTGTCCGCGCCAAGGGTGTGGAGCGAACTGTCCTTGTGAGCGATGCGGTGGCGCTTGCCGGCATGCCGCCTGGCGAGTACCGGATGTTTGACGGCACCGAGGTGGTGCTGGACGCAACCGGACGCCTTGCGCTCAAGGACACGCCATTTCTCGCCGGGGCGGCCATCCCGCTCCCGGTCTGCGTCGCCAACGCCATCAGGCACGCCGGCATCACCGTTGCGGATGCCGTCCGCACCGTCACCGCTAACCCGTCGCGGCTCCTGGGCCTGCCCACGGTGGACGGCCGGGAGACCATGCGTACGGGCGTACGCGCCAACCTTGTGCAGTTCCGACGCCAAGAGGCGACGGGCGACATCGAGGTGGTGCGGACCGTGCTGGCCGGGCGGGTTGTCTTCGAGGGCTAGCAAGCCCTCTCTCATCGGGGTCGGCCGATCCCCCCCGGCCGGCCCCGACCCTTCCTAGCGCTGGATGCGCGCTGAGCCACCCGCAGCAAAGGCGCGCACCTGGTCAAGCGTGGCCATCGAGGTGTCGCCCGGGAACGTGGTGAGAAGCGCGCCGTGGGCCCAGCCCAGGTTCACGGCCTCCTGCGGCGTGGATCCCGTCAGCAAGCCGTAGATAAAGCCCGAAGCGAAGCCGTCACCGCCCCCGACACGGTCGTAGACGTCAAGATCGCACTCTGGGGCGCTGACGGTGGCGCCGTTGACCCACGCAACCGCGCTCCAGCGGTGGCGCGACGCCGAGTGGACTTCGCGCAGCGTGGTTGCCACGATGCGGATCCGCGGATAGCGGGCGGTCACCTTGTCCATCATCCCAAGGAACGCCGCCGGATCCAGTGCGGTTGACGCCCGAACCTCGGGGCCCGGGATGCCAAGGCCTGCCTGGAGGTCTTCCTCGTTGCCGACGAGCACGTCCACGTGCTCCACGATGCCGCGCAGGACCTCCACGGCTCGCTCGCCGCCGCCAAACGCGTTCCACAGCTTGGCGCGGTAGTTGAGGTCAAACGACACGATGGCGCCTGCCGCCCGGGCCGCCCGCATCGCCTCGACGATCAGTTCAGGTGTGGTGGGGGAGAGCGCCGCAAAGATGCCGCCCGTGTGGAACCAGCGCACACCGTCAGCAAAGATTGACGCCCAGTCAAAGTCACCCGGCGCAAGACGCGCGGCAGCCTCGTTGGAGCGGTTGTAGAAGACCACCGGTGCACGCGACCCGAGACCGCGGTCGCTGTAGACCGTGGCGATGTTGGGCCCTGTCACGCCGTCATGGGTGAAGTTGCGATAGAACGGCCGGACGCCCATGCCTCGAACGCGTTCGGCAACCAGATCCCCGATGGGGTAGTTGACCATCGCGGTGGCGATGCCAGTGCGCAGGCCAAACGCATCCGCCAGATTGGCCGCCACGTTGAACTCGCCGCCCGAGACGTGGACCGCGTAGGCGTTTGCCTTGCGGAATGGGATGACCCCTGGGTCCAGCCGGGTGACCACCGCGCCCAGCGCAAGCAGGTCTAGCGCACCAGTTGGCGTGATCTCAAGCGGCCTGTCCATCGCTCGCCCTCAATGTGGTCGCGGGCTGCGCGTCATTGCCGTGCCACGCCCGGCGAGGAAGCCTATGATCGCACGAGAGCGGCAGATTGTCCGAATGCCGGACAATCTGTGGCCCGGCTTCCGGCCCCTGTGCCGGAGCACAGGAGGAATCCGATGGCGATTGACAACGGGCGTGTTGGGGCTTGGAGCCACGTTGGGCGAGGCGGCCTGTCGGTGGCCGCGCCTGTGGGTCTGGCACAGGGCGACATGTCCGTGGCCGCGTGGGTGACGCCGGCGGAGCGGCCGTCCACCGTGATTGGCGACATTGCCTCCTGGTATGACGGCGCCACGCGCCGCGGCTGGATCCTGGGCTTTGAACACGGGTCGCCCTGCGGTTCCCACGGCAACGACCGCACCCCGTGGTTTGGCGTTGATGCAGGGTTGGAGCCCGTCGTCACCGCCCACGGCAAGCCCGGCGGTCCGGCAACCGTCATGGTCTGTTCGCTCGCCACATTCGACGGCGCGCTCTATGCCGCCACATGGGAACTCGGCCCGTCTGCGCTGGGGCATGTCTACAGGCTTGACGGCACGGACTGGGTCTCCTGCGGCGTCCCGTGGCCCTGCAATGCGGTCACACGTCTCGCCGTCCACAACGGGTCCTTGTACGCGGGTGTTTCGCGGCTCAAGGGCGGCGGGTCTGGTCTTGATGACTCGGCCAACCAGGAGCCCGGCGGCCGGATCCTGCGCTACGAGGGCGGCGAGCGGTGGACGGATCTGGGCGCGCTGCCGGGCGCAGACTCGGTGACGGCCCTGGTGCCGTTCCGCGGCGAGCTGTACG
>CAIYHO010000183.1 GCA_903925955.1 uncultured Chloroflexota bacterium | reverse complement strand
GCGAAAGGGGTGGTTCCGTGACCGACGGCAACTGGAACGACTACGTGGCCGACGCCGGCGTGGACGCCCCGGCCCTGGATGCGACAGGCGACGCCATGGGCGATGCCGCATCCGGCGTGCAGGCTGCTGCCGATGCCATCGACACGACTGCCCTGCCCGCCGATGCGGCCGGGGCCGTGGCCGACGCGAGCTATGACGCCGGTCAGGCCGCCTCGTGGGCTGACTGGTCGCAGGGCGACCTCGCAACGGCCGCCAGCTGGGACACTACCGCTGCGGGCTATGTCGAGTCTGCCCAGGAGTGGCTCGCGTATGGCAACACGGACGCTTACGAGCACGACATGGCTGCTGCGCAGACCGCCTCGGGCATCGCCGACGGGTACGAGGGGCAGGCAAGCACTGACCTCGGGATCGGCGCCACGTACATGGACAACTCGGTTGCCGCCGTGGATACCGCCGCCACGGACGTGGCCGCCTATGACCCGGGCGCCTCCGCCTCGTACGACGCGGGCGCAGCCGCACCCGCCTACGACAGCGGGGCCGCGGCAGCCACGACGGTTGACACGTCGTCCAGCTCCGAAGCCTAAGCGTCAGGGGTCGCCGCCATGCCCGCTCTTGGACTTGACTTCCAGCGTCGCCTCTCCGCTGACCCGGGCGCCGTCCACGCGGCCATGCTCAACGTGCTCCGAGACGGCGGCTTCAAGGTCACCGCATCGCAGCTCACCCGTATCGAGGGCAAGCGCGGGTCCCGTCTCTTCTCGGGGATGGTGATCCCGCCCAAGATGCTGCCGATGGCCGCCACCTTCGATCTTGTGGCCGAGGCGGGCGGCTGCCGCCTGGACGTGCACCTCGTTGACGCGCAGTTCAACATCGCGGGCCGCGCGTGGGGTCTCAACCAGACCTATCGCGACGTGCTTGGCGGCGTTGCGGGCGAGGTTGACCATGCGCTGGCGCGGCTTGACCCGGCTGCATCGGCAGGGTTTGCCGCCCCGACGTTCTGGTCAAAGGGCGGGGACCTGGGTGTCTTTGACGCGGTCACCGCCAAGGGCGTTCAGGCGACGGGCGCCGTGTTCTCAAAGGCAGGCGAGGTTCTGGAGGGCGGTCCGCGCGAGACGGCACCGGAAGCGTGGGACGACATCGACACGGTCACCATTCACGGTTCCGCCGGCTGGGCCGTGCTGTCGCTCGACGAGGTGCAGGCGCACTTGGGCATCGCCGCGATGGTCTTTGCGGACGAGGGCGCCATGCCCCCCAACCTGCGCAGTGACGTGACCTCGTTTGCGGCCCGCGTGGAGTTGGTGCTGACCGCGGCCGGGCGATCCACGGCAACGGTTGAGCTTGCGCCCGCGGAGGAGCCCGTCTTCGCGTTCCTGCACCAGCAGGCGCAGATCCGGGCGGTCCTGCCGGCGCGGACGCTCCACACCTGCACAACGTGCCGCCTTGAGAAGGTCACCAACGAGGACTTCGAGCGTCTTCGGGAGCGCAATGAGCGTCTGCGGACGATCGTGGGTGCCGCCGGGGCGACGATTGGGCGCGGCGGCGTCCAGCCGTTCATCCTGCTGGGCCAGCTCTTCCGTCTCAAGAAGCTCGATCCGGACTACGTCTGTCCGCGCTGCCAGGGCATGGAGGCGGACGAGCGCCTCATCACGTTCTGCCCCACGTGCGGCGAGATGCTCAAGGCCACGGTCCTCCAGGCGTGTCCCAAGTGCAAGCACGACTTCCGAGCCGCGGTCCCGGCCGAACAGCTCTGGAGTCAGCAGGCGCCGGCTCTGCCGAGCCCGCAAGCTGCCCTGCCACCGCCGGTGGAGACGAGTGCGCCTCAGCCCCTCCCGCCCCCGGTGCAGCCCAATGCGGCGTCAGGCTGGGCACCTCAGCCGCCCCCGCCCCCGGTGCAGCCCCCAGTCCAGCCTGCCCCGCCGCCGGTTGGCTGGCAGCCTACGCCACCCCCGGTGGCGCCGCCACCGCCCAGCGCCATGTGCGGGAGCTGCGGTACGGCCCTCGTACCGGGCGGGGTGTTCTGCGCGAAGTGCGGGACCCGGGTGGGCTGAGACTGCCTCAGACACAGCGCGTCGGGGCTCAACTGAGCGGCGATGCCCGTTGTCGCTGCGTCCCGGCGGCGCCCGTATTCACGCCTGACTCCGGATCGGAGACGGCGTGGGGGGCCCGGACCCGGAACTCGCTGTTCACGGCCCGGGCCGTGCACGAAGGGCCGCCATCCTAGTCACATGTGAATAGCGGCCCCGGGGTGGCCGGCGAGCGGCGCGGCGCCGCAAGGACCCGGCTGGGCTGACAGCGGCGGACCGCCCCGCCACAGACGGCTCAGCCGCGCTCGAGGTAGCGCTCGCGCTCCCAGTCGTGGACCACCGAGTCGTAAACCTCCTGCTCAACGCGCGCGGCATTGAGGTAGTGGTCCACAACGTCCTGGCCAAAGATCTCAACCGCCGCCTCGGAACGCTCCAGCTCCGCAATCGCCTCGTACAGCGCGCGCGGCATCCGCTTCACGCCTGTGGCGATATAGCCGTTGCCCTTCCACTCCGGATCAAGCGGAAGCTTGTGCTCCATGCCGTGCAGCCCCGCGCCAATCATTGCGGCGTACGTGAGGTACGCGTTCATGTCGCCGCCCGGGAAGCGGTTCTCCACGTGCAGCGCGTTGCCGCGGCCCACAAGCCTGAAGCCCGTGGTGCGGTTGTCGCGGCCCCAGACCACGTTGACCGGCGCCCAGGAGAGTGACGCGTAGCGCTTGTAGCTGTTGATGAACGGGGCCACAAAGATGGCGAGCTCGCGCGAGAACGCCATCATCCCGGCCACAAAGTGGCTGAAGTCCTGGCTGATCCCGTAGGGGAGCCCGGCCTTCTCGTCGTATGTGAGTGACTTCTTGCCCTCGGGATCCCAGATGCTCATGTGGAGGTGGCCCGAGGAGCCCGTCCATGTGGCGTCTGGCTTGGCCATGAAGGTGATGCCCCACCCGTTGAGGTAGGCGATCTCCTTGGCGCCGTGCTTGAAGATGACGCTCCGGTCCGCGGACTCCAGCACGTCGTCGTAGCGGATGTTGACCTCGTGCTGGCCCGGTGCCGCCTCGCCCTTGCTGAACTCGATGGGGACCCGCGCCTCGGTCATCTGGTTGCGCAGCAGCCGATGGAGCGGCTCCGCCTTGGTTGCCTGCAGGAGGTGGTAGTCCTCGTTGTAGGTGCCAAAGCGCTTGGGGATGGCGAAGCCGTTCTCGGCAATCGTGTCCCAGCTGTCCTTGAGCACGTAGTACTCAAACTCGGACCCGGCCTTGACGCTGATGCCGGCCTTGCGGGCGCGCTCGATCTGGCGCTTGAGGATGGTCCGCGGCGAGACCGCGATCTCCTGCTGGGTTTCCTCAACGATGGTGTCCGAGAGGACGAGTGCAGTCTTCTCCAGCCACGGCAGCACGCGGAGCGTGTCCCAGACCGGGCTGGCGATCCAGTCGCCGTAGCCGGTCTCCCAGTTCATGAGCTTGAAGCCCTCGGGCGTGTTCATCTCCATGTCTGTGCCCAGCAGGTAGGTGCAGAAGTGGGC
>CAIYHO010000182.1 GCA_903925955.1 uncultured Chloroflexota bacterium | reverse complement strand
CCGGCAGCCGCGTACGGGTTCACCGAAGAGGTGGCTGCGCAGATGAACGACGCCGTCAGGTATGAGGATTCCGATGCGGGTGGGATTGGCGGCACGCTTGCGGGCAACGCGCTGTCGATGGCTGCAGTCCGCGCCACGCTGACCGAGGTCCTCACGGACGAGGCGTTTGCGCGGATGATCCCGCTTGCGGAGCGCTTTGAGGCCGGCGTCAACGGCGTGCTGGCCACGTGGGGCGTGCCCTGGCACGTGACACGGCTTGGCGCGCGTGCCGAGTACCACTTCACCCCCACACCACCGCGCAACGGCACGGTGCTGCACGATGCCGCAGATCCTGAGCTGGAGCGCTTCCTCCACCTCTGGGCGATGAACCGCGGCGTGCTGATGACGCCGTTCCACAACATGGCCCTCATGTCCCCCGCCACCACTGCAGCGGACGTTGACCGGCACACGGTCGTGTTTAGCGAGGCGGTCGAGGCGCTGTTCGGCTAGGGGCGCGCTGCGTGCGGGGCCCGTGGGCCACGGGCCTGCGGGCCTACCCGTCGGCTCGAAGCCACCATCGGCGCAAGCGCACCGGCGCTCCGTCCACCTCGTCCGTGTGCAGCTCGCCGGGTGTGAAGCCGCGCGCCGCGTAGAAGGGCTCTGCCAGGTCGTTGTCCTCAAGGACATCGGCCGCGAGGTCGCGCCCCGGGAAGGCCGCCTTCACGGCGCCCAGCAGCGCGGACCCGAGGCCGTTGCCGCGCAGACCGGGCAGGACGTACATCGCGACAAGCTGCACGTGATCGTGATGGACCGCAAGCTCGGCGAACGCCTCCAGCGCCGCCGCGGTTGTCCGGCTGGCCACCAGAACCCGATGGCGGCGGATACGCAGCGCCACACGCTGCTCTGAGTAGGCGCGCGCCAGGAAGCGCTCGATTGCGTCCGGCGGCAGCCGGTTCTGGTAGGTCAGGCGCCAGGCCGCCAGCGCGACGGCGCGGATCGCGGAGGCATCGGCCGCTGCCGCGTCACGAACGCGCAGGTCCCGCTCGGCGGGGTCACCCCCAGTGGTCACCGGCAGCACCTAATCGCCCCGCCCTCAGTCGCCTTGGGCCACGAGGCGCGGGAGGTACACCGTGAACGTGCTACGGCGGCCCAGTTCGCTTGCAACCTTCACAAACCCGCCAAGCCGCCCCACCATGCCCTCGACGCTGGACAGCCCCAGCCCAGACCCCAGATGTGCAGGCTTCGTGGAGAAGAACGGCTCAAAGATCCGGGGCAGGACGTCAGCGGCAATACCCTCGCCCGTGTCGGCCACGGTCACAGACACATATGCGCCGGGCCGCACGTGGGACCGCAGACGGGCGTCTCCCGCGGCAAGGGTCACTGCGGCGGCCTCGATCATCAGGCGCCCGCCGGCGGTCATGGCGTCACAGGCGTTGACGGCAAGGCTGACCACCACATCGTCAAGCTGCTGACGGTCAGCGACAACCCGCGCCCCGCCGGTGCCGCGCGCAAGGACAACCTCAATGTTGGCGCCCGCAAACTCGCGGAGCATCGGGCTGAGCGCAAGCAAGACCTCATCGATGTCCAAGGCGTTGGGCAACCCGTACCGTCGCCGCCCAAACGAGAGCAACTGCTCGGTGATCGCCGCGCCGCGCAGGGCAGCCTCGCGAATGTTGCGCACATCCTCTGACCGCGGGTCCGACGGCGGGACGTCGCGAGCGAGGAACTCCGCGCTGACCACAATCACGGTGAGCAGATTGTTGAAGTTGTGGGCGACACCGCCAGCCAGCCGCGCCACCATTTCGGCGCGGTGCGCCTGGTCAATCCGGTCGCGGCTCTCACGGATCTCCCCGGTCAGGCGCTGGTTGGCCATGAGGATGTATCCAAAGACCGTCCACACGCCAGCGATGATGAACACGATGC
Source organism: uncultured Chloroflexota bacterium (assembly GCA_903925955.1). GTDB lineage: Bacteria > Chloroflexota > Limnocylindria > Limnocylindrales > CSP1-4 > CAIXZV01. Next base: position 8,593 of record CAIYHO010000182.1, on the reverse strand, counting down.
TGCTCGCGACCAGCCAGCCCGAGGATGCGGACAGGCTGGCGCCCGTCATGGCGCCGAAGAGCACCACTGCGGTCCGCACCGCCAAGAAGGCGCCTTGGAAGACGCGTGTCGATGCCAGGAAGAGCGCCGAACTTCGGAACGACCGCGTTTCGGGGCCCAAGAGCACCGCGACGTTGAGGGCGGAGAACAGTGCGAAGGCAACGCCAAGCAGTGCCTGATATCCCATAACCGCGTGCCCCGCGAGCGCGAAGACAACAAGGGGCGCGGTCAAGACCGCCCACGTCGCGAACAGCCTGCCGCGTGGCACGCGACGGCCAACGAAGCGAAGGATCCCGATGTGGGCGAGGACAAGTGCGCCTGTTGCTGTGCCGAGGCTCAGGACGGCCGCCGCCGCGTCAATGCGTGGATCTAGGCCAGCCACGTGGAGGAGCGCGGCAACTCCAGCGGCGAGGCTACTGGCCAGCCACCAGCCCGGTCCTGAACGCGCCTTCTCCTGCTGGTAGAGGACCACCAGCACGATCCCCTCGATGAGGCTGGCGATGCCCCCCGCAAGGCTGAGCGTCGGGACGTCGATGTTCATGCACACCCCAAGGCCTGCCCGCCGACGAGGGGGTGCAGTGGGGGAGATAGTAGTCTCGATGACGTGCCCCACGCGGCCCCTGGCTGCCCTATCCTCGGGCGATGCCCATCCCCGCTGTCACCGCTGCTGCCTCCCTGACGCCGGTCGCCCTTGAGCGGGCCCGCCGCCGCTCCCGCTGGACGCTTGCCGCGGGTGTTGCCGTGGGCAGCACCGGGCATATCGCCGCTGTCACCGTTGCCACCATCGTGGCCGCCGATCTCCTCGGTGAGCAAGCACTCGCGGGCCTGCCCGGCGCCACGGTGGTCCTTGGGGCCGCCCTGGGCGCGACGCTCCTCTCCAACATCATGGCAAAGACGACACGCCGCCGCGGCATCACCCTCGGCTACAGCATGGGCGTGGCCGGTGCGTTCATCGCCACGCTAGCGGTCATCCTTCGCTCGTTTCCGCTGCTGCTCGTGGGCACGCTGCTGATTGGCTTCGGGAGCGCCTCCAACCAGCTTGCGCGATACGCGGCTGCGGACATGGTGCCCATGCACCGGCGAGCGTCCGCCATCGGCACCGTCGTGTGGGGAGGAACCGTTGGCTCCGTGGTTGGACCAACGCTTGTGCCGGTGGCAAGCGGGATGGCCGCAGGTGTTGGACTCCCGCCGCTGGCCGGGCCGTATCTGGTGCCCGTGCTGTTTGTGGGGGCCGCGGCGCTGCTCTCGTTCCTCTTCCTGCGGCCAGACCCATACGCCCTGGCCGACGAGACTGACGCGGACGCACGACTGGCGGCCGCAGCCTCCAGCGACGCGATCACGCCCGTCATGGAGGTTCTGCGACGACCCGGCGTCATGGCGGCCCTCGCAACCCTGGTGGTAAGCCAGTTCGTCATGACGCTGATCATGACGATGACGCCGCTGCACATGACGTCGCACCACCACAGCCTCGCGGATGTGGGCATCGTGCTGTCGGGCCACACGCTTGGGATGTACGCGTTCTCGCCGCTATCGGGCTGGCTGAGCGACCGCTTTGGCCGCACCCGCACCATCTTCCTTGGGGCGGCAGTCCTGATGATCTCGGGCGTCCTGGCAGCCGTTGCGCCGCCCGATGGCGGGGTCATGCTCCTGGTCGCGATGTTCCTGCTTGGGGTCGGCTGGAGCTTTGGCTATGTCGCCGGCAGCGCGATGCTGTCCGACGGCCTCGAGGTCCACGAGCGGACACGGATCCAGGGCGTCGCGGACTCGCTCATCTGGAGTGCTGCTGCCGGTGCAAGCCTGGGCTCAGGGCTGATCGTGGCGGTCGCCGGCTACGCGGCACTGGGAATCCTTGCCGTTGGCCTTGTCGCCATCGCGGCAGCGGTGGTCCAACACAACGCGCGTCTCGCCGCCGCCTCGTAGGCGCGCCGCTCAGACCCCCAGCGTCTCTGCAACCCAGGCGGCCAGCACGCGGGCGCACGCCTCAACCTCTGTCAGGGCCACACGCTCGTCGGCGCCGTGCGCCACGCGGACGTCGCCCGGTCCAAAGATCACGCATGGCGTGTTGCCAGGACCGGTGAACAGCCGCATGTCGGCGCCGTAGGGCACTCCCAGAAACGCAGGACGCCGCCCGGTCACCGCCTCGGCGGCATCGGCCAACGTCACCGGCAGCAGGTGGTCCGGTGCCACGCGCGCTGTCGCAAAGCGCGCACCGGTGATCTCCACAGTGGCCGGGTGGTCGCGCAGGAACGGGTCCGCCTCACAGGCTGCCTCAATGACGGCACGCAGCTCCGCTTCGGCAGCCTCGGGCGTCTGTCCTAGACGCACGCCGTAGCGGCCCTCGGCCACCACAAGGTCCATCACCGTGGACGCCCACTCCCCGCCTGCCACCTTGCCGATGATCGTGGGGTACGGGAGCCCCAGCGCCGTCATCAGCGGGTCTGTCTCATCGGCGTTGCGCGTGGCCTCGTCCGCCTCGAGCGCCGCCACCAGCGTCTGCAGGTTTGCCAATGCGGACACGCCCTCGCGGCGCGTGCTTGCGTGCGCCGCGCGGCCCGGGACTGCCAGCCGGAAGGTGATGGCTCCCGCGTGGGCAACCACGATGTCCAGCCCGGACGGCTCCGGGATCACCGCCATGTCGCCAGTGGCGCCGGCGCGGATGGCCGCCAGCGTCCCCTGCCCGCCGTCTTCCTCGGATGGCACAAGGGCCACCACCAGCTCGCCGCGCAGCCGGGCCAGCGCACCGGTCTCGCGCAGGGCCGCAAGCGCCCCAAGGATTGCCGCCACGCCGCCCTTCATGTCGCAGGCGCCTCGACCATACATCCAGCCGTCGCGGACCTCGCCGCTGAACGGATCACCGGTCCAGGTGGCGGGATCCCCCACGGGCACGACATCGGTGTGGCCGGAGAGCACGATCCGCGGCCGCGCCCCGGCAGTTCCCGCTCGGCCGATCACCACCGGCAGGGACGTCCGCGGCATCTCGTCGCCGGGCCAGTCCGGATCCAGGCGCATGGCCGCGGGATCCGGGTGGAACACCTCCACGGCAAGCCCAAGCGCGTCGAGGCTATCGGCGAGGTATCCCGCAATCAGGTCCTCAGACCCCGTGACCGATGGGAGACGGATGAGGACCGCCAGATCCTCCGCAAGCAGGGCGCCGTCCACTGCCGCAGCCGCAGCACGCGAGGCCGCCGACAGCGGTGACGGGTTCAGGCCAAAGGCGCTCATGCGCGGAGGACCGGGCGCGTCAGGCAGGTGACCCCGCCGGAGCCGTTCTCGCCCACCTCGCGCAACGGCACGGCATGCACTTCGCAGCCCGCCGCCTCCAGACGCCGCCTCGTCACGGGATTGCCCTCCGCTGTCACCACCACGCCTGGGCGCACGGCCAGCACGTTGCAGCCGAGTGTTGGGTACTCCTCTTCGGGCACTTCCACAAGCCTGATGCCCAGGTCACGCACCAGGTCGTACAGACCCGCGGGCAGCAGCGGCATAAACACCACCGCCACATCGTCTGCCACGGGTGAAATCACCGAGAGCAGGTGGACAAGCTCTGCGGCACCCTTCCAGTACGGAACGTCAAAGATGCGCACGTCCCCGCCGGCAATGGCACCCAGCTGGCGCGCTCCCTCGGCGTTGGTCCGAAGCGTCCGGCCGATGCACAGGAGATCCGGCCGCAGCCAGAACGTGTCGCCCCCCTCCACGGTGCCCGGGCCTGTGATCCGCCCAGCCGTTGGGATCCCGTGCGCTGTGGTCCAGGCCTCCAGCACGTCGGGTTCGCCTGCGCGGTTGGGCTTGCCCGGCCGCAGCGGGATGGCGCCATGGTCTGCAATCACCATGGGGTCAAACACGTACACGAGGTCCGGGTCCTCGGTCTCCGCGCCAAGCTCGTGGACGCGGACGCCGAGTCCCCTGAGCGTGGCCACCAGGCCGTCGTGCTCGCGACGGGCGCCCGCAAGATCCACGGGGCGGAGGAAGCCCACGGCGGGATCCTCAAAGGCGCGGCCGAAGGCGGGGCCGGGCGCCTTGACGAGGACGTCAAGGAGGGGCGCGGTCATGCTCTGCGCGCCAAACGCGCGGCCGGTGATGGCAGACGGGGAGGGCTGGGAGGTCATGACGCGAGCATACCCGCGCACGGTTTGCCAATTCGAGGCAGGATGCGCGCGTGATGCACGTGTTTGACCCACTCCCCCGCTCCATCCGCGTCCTCGGCACTGCGCTGCTTGCGGCTGCGCTCCTCCTTGGCAGCGGTGCCCCGGCGCCAATCCCTGCCGTTTTGGCCGCGTCGCCCGCCGGGACCGTCAAGCTTGTCACCGTCGCCACGGGGCTCTCGTCGCCCGTGCTGGCGACCGCGCCCAAGGACGACAGCGGCAGGCTGTTCATCGTGGAGAAGACCGGGGCCATCCGCATCGTGAAGGGCGGAACGCTCCTGCCAATCCCGTTTCTCGACATCTCGCGGGCGGTGTCCGGCGGTAGCGAGCAGGGTCTGCTGGGTCTGGCCTTCCACCCAAACTACGCGGTCAATCGCAAGTTCTACGTGGACTACACCGACACCTCCGGCAACACGGTCATTCGCGAATACCGAGCGCTTGCCGCTGCGCCAGACCGGGCGGACGGGTCCAGTGGTCGGACCATTCTTCGCATCAAGCAGCCTTATGCCAACCACAACGGCGGCATGGTGGCCTTCGGGCCCGACGGCTACCTCTACATCGGCATGGGGGACGGCGGCTCAGGCGGCGATCCCGGCAACCGGGCCCAGAGCGTCAGCGTGCTGTTGGGCAAGCTTCTGCGGATCGACATCAACGGTACGACTGCCACAAAGGCCTACAGGGTTCCGGCCACCAACCCGTATGTGGGCAAGGCGGGCCTCGATGAGATCTGGCAGCGCGGGCTGCGCAACCCGTGGCGCTTCTCGTTTGACCGGGTGACCGGCGCCCTCTGGATTGGCGATGTGGGCCAGAACCGCTATGAGGAGATCAACCGAGTCACCAAGAGCGCCACCGGACCTGGTCGCGGTCTCAACTGGGGCTGGCGCCGCATGGAGGGTTTCCACTGCTACAACCCAGGCTTGGGCTGCACGCCCGCAAGCTACCGCGCACCGCTCCTGGAGTACGCCCACAACAGCGGCCGCTGTTCGGTGACGGGTGGCTACGTCTATCGCGGATCAGCAGTTGCGTCGCTCAAGGGCTGGTACATCTTTGGCGACTACTGCAGCGGTGAAGTCCTGACCGTGGCGGCAGGCTCCGCATCGCGGCCAGCGCCGGTGACCCTGTTTGGGGCGGGGTCCGGGCGTCTCGTCAGCGGGTTTGGCGAGGATCAGGCGGGCGAGCTGTACGTCTGCGACCTGCGCGGGACCGTCTACCGGATTGCGTCCGCCTGAGCCCCACGTCAACCGAGGATGGACCGGAGCTCCTCGAGTAGCCGGTCCACTTCGCCCGCTGTGTTGTAGTGGGTCAGGCCAATCCGCAGCACGCCCTCGGGCGCCAGCCCAAGGCGCTCGATGAGCCCCGTGGCGTAGAAGTCGCCCCACCAGGTGGCGATGCCGCGTGCTCCCAGCTCCGTCGCCACTGCCTCAGGCGTCGTGCCGGCAAAGGTCAGCGCCGCGGTTGGCGTGCGCTCCGTGAGCCGTGACCGGTCGGTGATGCCCCAGATCCTCACACCGGGGATCTCCTCAAGCCCGTCCAGCAGCCGCGCAAACAGCGGCAGCTCGTACGCGCGGATCGCGGCCATGCCCGCATGAGCGTCCAGCCGGCGTCCGCTCATGCCCGCAAACGCACCCCTGAGCGCGGCTCCCTGTGTCCGGCCAACGTGGGCGATGTACTCCACGGCGGCGCGCGCCCCGGCAATCCCCTCAAAGTTGAGCGTGCCGGTCTCAAAGCGGTCGAAAGCCGGGCGCAGCTTGTACGTGGGCAGCGACTCCAGCACCTCTGCCCGGCCGTAGAGGACGCCCACGTGGGGGCCGAAGAACTTGTAGACCGAGCAGGCGAGGAAGTCCGTGCCAAGCGCCTGGACATCGATGGGCAGGTGCGGCGCCGCGTGGACGGCGTCCACATACGTGAGCGCCCCCGCCTCGTGAGCGCGCCGGATCAGCTCGGGCACCGGGTTGATGGTGCCAACCGCGTTTGAGGCGTAGCCAAAGGCAACCAGCTTTGGCCGACCGTGCAGCAGGGCGTCATACGCCTCGAGATCCAGTGTCACGTCGTCCGGGCGAATTGCCACGGTGTGGACGGTCACGCCCCGATCCGCTGCGGCGCTGCGCCAGGGCCCCACGTTGGCCTCATGATCCAGCCCGCTCACCACAATCTCATCGCCCTGGGACCACGTGGCGGCCAGCGACCGGGCAGCGTGCATGGTGAGGGTTGTCATGTTGGCGCCGAGCTTGATCTCGGACGAGCTTGCGGCGTTGAGGAGGTCGGCGAGGGCAACGTGGGCGTCATCAACCACCGCGTCGCTGCGCTCTGAGGTGAGGAACGTCCCGCCGTGATTGGCGTTGGACTCGCGGTAGTACCGGCTGACGGCCTCAATGACCGAGTCCGGGACCTGCGTGCCGCCCGGGCCGTCAAACAGCGCGACGGGCCGCCCATCCTGCTCAATGGCCAGCGCGGGGAAGCGGCTGCGCAGGGCGGCAACGTCAAATTCGGGCATGGGTTGGTCCTCGGGGTTGGTCAGGCCACGATGCTAGCGCGGCCGGAAGATCCCGGAGTGACGCCGGCGGGGCTTCCACCTCCTTCGGTGGTCGTCCGGGGGCCTTGACCCAGCCCTGGGTCAGGACGGGGGTGCTCCTGCGTGACTCGCACGCCTGAACCGCACCTTGGGGCACCAAATGCAGCGTGGGGCATGCCCCGGTGAGTCTGTGCTGGGTCAGGCGGCCCGGGACACCCGCGGAGCTGAGGGCCGGGGGCCTTGACCCAGCCCGCCGCGCCCCGCGAGGCCACCCCGCGGGCCTTGACCCAGCCCTGGGTCAGGACGGGGGGTCTGCTGCGTGACTCGCACGCCTGAGCCGCGCATTGGGGCGCCGAACGCAGCGTGGGGCCTGCCCCGGTGAGTCTGTGCTGGGTCAGGGGCCCGGGACACCCGCGGTCAGTGCGCCGCGCGAGACGCCCGGGGGCCCGAGACGCCGGTCGTGTCCCGTGGAGTGGTGGACTTTGGGCGATCCGTCGTGATCGTCAGCGACAGTATCGGCGGCGTCCGTCAGGACGCCAGCAGCAGGCTCCTGCCTCCGTCCACCTCCTTGGCCAGCCCATCATCGGGTGCCCGGTCAAGCAGGGCCATGGAGCCCTCGGCGAGGTAGCGCCGCTCGGCGATCGCCCACTCGTCGTGGACCTCTAGCAGCACGGCGCCCGCGAGGCGCAGGACGGCCGCCTCGTTGGGGAAGATGCCGACCACGTCGCTCCGGCGCTTGATCTCCTTGTTGACCCGCTCGAGCGGGTTCGTGCTCCAGATCTTCTTCCAGTGTGCGAACGGGAAGGCGGCGAACGCCGTGACGTCCTCCCTCGCCTCCCGGAGCATGGCGGCGACGACCGGGAACCCGGCGCCGAGCTTGTCGGCGACCGCGTCGAGCTGCTCGCGGACCGCCGCAGGGTCGGGCTGTGCCCAGATCGTGCGGATGAGGGCCAACACCATCTCGGCCCGCCCCTTCTGGATCCTGCTGAGCACGTTGCGCAGGAAGTGGACCCGGCACCGCTGCCAGGCAGCACCGATGAACACCGCGGCGATGGCCGCCTTGAGGCCCTGATGGGCGTCGCTGATGACCAGGCGCACCCCGCCGAGGCCCCGCGCCCGGAGGCTCCGCGCGAAGGCCGTCCAGAAGGCGCCGTCCTCGCTGTCCCCGACCGCGAGCCCCAGGACCTCGCGGTCGCCCGTGGCGGTGACCCCGGTCGCGATCACGATCGCCTTGCTGACCACCGACGCCCCCTCGTGGGCCTTGACGTACGTGGCGTCGAGGAACACGTACGGGAAGGCGACATGGTCCAGGCGCCGTTCGCGGAAGGCGCCGACGACGGCGTCGAGGTCGCCGCAGATCCGGCTCACCTCGCTCTTGCTGATCCCGGCGTCGATCCCCAGGGCGCGGACGAGGTCGTCGACCTTGCGGGTCGACACGCCGTGGACGTACGACTCCATCACGACCGCCCACAGGGCGCGGTCGATCCGCCGTCGCGGCTCGAGCAGGCAGGGCAGGAACGAGCCCTCGCGGAGCTTGGGGATGTGCAGCTCCACGTCGCCCGCCTTGGTCGAGAGCAGCCGGGTCCGGCTCCCGTTGCGGTGGGTCGTGCGCTCGTCGGTCCGCTCGTACCGGCCGGCGCCGATCACGGCAGTTGCCTCGGCCTCGATGAGCTCCTGGAGCACGAGCGTCATCGCCTCGCGCATGACGTCGATCGAGCCGCCCGCGCGCATGGCGTCGAGCAGCTCGGACAGGGCAGACTGTGAGAGGGCCATCGGATTGATCTCCTCGTCGTGAACCTTGGTCGGAACACGCTGAGGATCACACCGGTGGCCCCTGACTGTCCGGCTCAGCCGGCGCCAGGAGCCTCGCTCAAATCACACCACTCGGGGGGACACGCCT
>CAIYHO010000181.1 GCA_903925955.1 uncultured Chloroflexota bacterium | reverse complement strand
CTTGGCCAGGAGCGGGCCAAGACCCCGGTCGCCGCTGAGACCCGCCGCAACAGCCCAGGCCGCGCGACGGACAAGGAGCGGGTTTGGAGCCGGGTCATCCGCGTACTGCGGACGGACAAGCAGCGCCAACTGCGCCGGACCTGGCCCATCGGCTGCTGCCACCAGCGCACGGATGACGGCGGCCCGAAGCGTGGGCTGGTCGCCAAGAACCACCAGCACAGCGTCAACTGTGGGATCCTCGGCTGCGGCATCAAGCCCCAGCCGCAGCGAACTCGCAAGGCCATCCTGCGGGCGCGGGTTCACCACGCGACGCTCACCCCGCCATGCGATGGCCGCCTCAACCGCGGGCGCCGTGTCGCCAAGCACCACAACCGTGGCGGACAGCGCCGCGTCGGCAACTGCGTCCAGGGTGTGCTGGAGCACCGGCTGGCCGTTGAGCGGCGCCAACAGCTTGGAGGAGCCAAACCGGGTGCTTGCGCCGGCCGCCAGCACCAGCGCCACCACCTTCACGCCTTGCGTTCCCGGGCAATGTCCCGCAGCGGCCGCCCGCTGCCGCCGCGCCGCTCAGCAACAACCTCCGCCAGAATCGCAAGCGCCGTCTCAGGCGGGAGGCGCCCGCCCAGATCAAGCCCCACCGGCCCGCGGAGACGGTCCATCTCGGCGGCTGTGACACCCGCCGTCAGGAGTCTGGCCCGGCGGTCAGCCTGCGTCCGGCGCGACCCAACGGCGCCCACATATCGGCAGCCCCGGGCAAGGGCAGCCTTGATGGCCGGCTCATCAAACTTGACGTCGTGGGTGAGGATGGCCACGGCGTCCGCCGGGCCCAGCCCAATCTCGTCAGCCACCTCATCGGGCCAGCCAACGACAAGCCGGTCAACCTCGGGGAACCGTGCGCTGGTGGCAAACGCTGCACGCCCGTCGATGACCACCGTCTCATAGCCCAAGTCTTTCGCCAGGCGAACAAGCGTGCGCGCAACCTCCACCGCGCCAACGATCACCAGCCTTGGCCGGGCGGGATAGACCTCGACAAACACTTGGCGGCCCGCCACCTCCACGATCCGCGACGTGCCGTGGGCAATCAGGTCCAGGGCCAGCGCGACCAGGGCGGCATCTGCGGCGGGGTCCCCTATCGTGCCGTCCAGACCGGCACCCTCGCGGACAATCACCGGGTCCTGTGGGGCGGCGCCGGCTCCTGGCTTGTGGGCCACGGGCGAAGGCGGAGGAGCGTCCGGGGGCAGCACCGTGGCCACCGCCCATCCCACACCGGAGCCCTGGGCAACGGCACGCGCAGCCAAGACCGCAGCGGACGGCACGCCGGGCGAGATCAGCACGTCGATGGTCCCGCCGCAGGCAAGCCCCACCTCCCAGGCCGCCGCATCGCTGATGCCGTAGCGGATCACGCGTTCACGGCCAAGTGTGCGAGCGGCGAGGATCTCCTCGGCGGCCGCCCCCTCCACACAGCCGCCCGAGACAGAGCCTGCAATCCGGCCATCGGCCGTGGCCAGCAGGACGGCACCCTCAGGCCGCGGCGCACTCCCAAAGGTGCGCACCACAACGGCGCGGCCAAACCAGACGCCCTCGGCGGTCCAGGCGTCCAGTGTGTCGAGCAGTTCGCGCATCACGTCCTCGCGTGGTCAGGCCAGCTGACCTGGATCAACGGCTGACCTGGCGTGGCCCGGCCATGTGGCCTCAGTCATCCAACCCATCCAGGGTGCGGGCGTACGCCGGGAACCGATACCGCTGCGTCTGGTCAAGAATCCCGCCATGCCCAAGCGCAGCAACAGTGGCAGCTGTGGGCGGGTAGCCCGCCACAAGCCTTGGCAGCAGCAGGTCCGCAGCAGTTGCCTTTGAGTATGCGCCACAGCTGGGCAGGCCAAGGACCGTGACCCTCCCAATGCGCGCAAGCCACAGCATGGACCCGGGGTGCGCCGGAACGCCGTGGCGCACAACGTGGCCGCCGAGCGCCTCCACGGCCACGAAGAACGGGTCCGCCGGGTCGCCGCTTCGGCCTCCTGCGGTGAGGACGATGGCAGCCGCACCAGGACCCTTCGTGGCCAACCGCAGAGCATTGATGACCGCGGCGGCATCGTCGGGAACGTACTGGATCCCCGCCCACACGGCACCCAGCCCCGCAACGCGCGACATCACCGAGGCCTGAAACCGTGCTCGAGGAGCCCCTGCGATCTTCTCCTTGACCAGCGCGGCGATGCGGACCGGCTGGAACGCGCGAACCCTCACCACTGGCCCTGCATGCCCAGCCGCCGCTTCGCCAGCTGCAATGGCCGCGGCCGCCACAAGGAATGGACCCACCTTGGCGCTTGCCACCAGATCGCCTAGGCCAACCACGCGGCCGTCCTCAACAGTAAAGACCTCAAGCGGGTCGATGCGGTTGAGCCGCGCGAGGGCAGCCGTGCGCACGGAAACGACGCCCGCAACAGTCGCAATAAGATCCACGCGCGACTGCACCGGCCCGCGCACCGCAAGACCCGCCTCGGCTGGGCCCAGCGCGCCCGTGACAGCAAGCGCGAGGCGCACCGCGGCCTCGTCCTCGTGGATGTCGCCGGGGCCCGGGACCAGGACACTCACAGAGCCCGCGTCGCGCTGCGCGGCGATGGCGACAAGGTCCTGCGCGGTCAGGCGCCTGCCCTTGGTCCAGACGAGACCCGCAATCCGGACGTCCTGTGCCAGCACTGACCCGGCGAGATCAAGCCTGGGGGGCTGGCCGTACGCAACTCGATCCTCACGCACGTCGTCAGCGGATCCCCGTCGTCGCGGACGGCACGGCCCGACACCACGATCCCACACGGGACGGGAAGGCCGCAGGGTTCATGTCTCGCCTCCATTGGTGGCCTGACTCACAGCCGCAAACGCCCGGTGAGTGTAGGCCATGCCCATCATGACGCTCGGTTATGCAAGGTCTTGACGGATCACGCACGATATTGCAAGAATACGGCATGACGCTTGCCGACGAACCCGGGCGCGATGACGCTCTGGCCGCACGAGATCTGGCCCCCCAGCGCCGGGCACGCATCCTGTCGATCGTGGAGTCGCGCGGCGCGGCCCGTCTTGACGAGCTGAGCGTCACGCTCGGCGTGTCGCAGGCCACCGTTCGCCGCGATCTTGACGAGCTGGGCGCCGAGGGCCATGTCCGGCGCGTGCACGGCGGTGTGGTGGCCGTGGACGAGCGAACCGGTGAACCCCACTTCGAGGTCAAGGCCGCCAAGGCCGCCGAGGAGAAGGAGCGGATTGCTGCACGAGCCGTTGCGATGCTTGCACCCGCGGACAGCGTCTACCTCGACAGCGGCAGCACGGTCCTTGCGGCGGCGCGCCTGCTCCGCGGATGGGACCAGCTGACGGTGGTGACCAACAGCCTGCCGGTGGTGGTGGAGCTTGCAGGCCGCGGACCCAGGCTGATCGTCATCGGCGGCGAGTTCCGGGCCACCAGCCAGGCCCTTGTGGGTCCGCTGTCGCAGCACCTGCTCCAGAACATCCACGTGGCCACGGCATTCATCGGCTCCTACGCCGTTTCGCTTGACGACGGCCTCACCACTACGGATCCCGCGGAGGCCTTCACCAAGAAGCTGGCCCTCGAGCGGGCGTCGCAGGTGGTGCTGCTGGCCGACAGCCGAAAGATGGGCGAGCACTCGTTTGTCCACGCAGGCCAACTCGAGTCCGTGGACGTGCTGGTCACGGACACAGGGATTGACGAGGGCATCGTGCGCAGCCTCGAGCGTCGGGGCATCACCGTGATCAAGGCATGACGCCGGCGCGTCACCCCAGCGGCGGGCAGCCGGCACACCATCGGAGCGCGTCATGACAACGGAAGCAACGGTCACCTCGGCAGCCGCCTACCGCAGCGACCTGCGCCCGGACATGGCCCCGTTTGAGGAGCAGCTGGGCTCCATCCGGGGCTTCACCTTCCAGGGGACCCTGGCCACCGAGATGGCGGCTGGCGCAATCACCGGCCCCGAGGCGCTCGACCTGCTTGACGACATGCTGTCCATCCGCGAGATGGAGGAGATGATCGTCCGCCTGCGCTCCGGCGGCTACGACCCGCTCCCGGGCTATGACTATCGCGGCCCCACCCACGTCTCCATTGGCCAGGAGGCATCGCCGGTTGGCGCGTGCACCATCCTGCGCGCAGACGACAACGTCACCAGCTCTCATCGCGGCCACGGTGACGCAATCGCCAAGGGCTTCGCCGCCATCCGCACGATGACCGACGAGCAGCTGCGTGGACGCGTGGCGGGCTCCACCGCAACCAGCCGGGCCGAACTGCTGGAAGCCGCCCTTGAGGAGCACGTCTACCGCGTGATTGCGGAGCTGTTTGGCAAGGAAGAGGGCTACTGCCGCGGGCGGGGCGGCGGCATGCACATCGGCGACTTCTCCACCGGCAACCTCGGCGCCAACGCCATCGTGGGCGGCAGCGTGCCCATTGCCACCGGCGCCGCGATGGCGCACCGCTACGAGCAGAACGACAAGGTTGTGTGCTGCTTCGCGGGCGACGGCGCGTACGCCAACGGCGTGGTGCTTGAGTCGCTCAACTGGGCGGCGCAGGCGCAGTGGACCAACCACCTTGCCGCAGACCGCGCCCACGGCCTCCCGGTGATCTTCTACATCCAGAACAACCACTACGGGATGACCCACCACTCAGACGACGAGGTGATGGGCATGCCCCACCTCGCCCGCCGAGCCGCGGGGTTTGCGTCCAACAACATGCACGCCGAGACCATCAACGGCATGGACGTGCTGGCTGTGCGTGACGCCGTCCGCCGCGCCGTGGACATCTGCCGCGCGGGCGACGGCCCGGTGCTGATTGAGGCCTCCACCTACCGCTACTACGGGCACTCGCTGTCCGACCCGCGCAACGAGTACCGGACCCGCGAGGAGGAGGCGGCCTGGAAGGCCGTTGACGCCATCGAGAACCTCCGGGGCCAGCTTGCAGCGGCAGGCGTCGCCGATACGGCAGGCATTGCCGCGGTGGAGCAGCGCGTTAGGGATCGCAACGCCCGGGCCGCCGTGCGCGCGTCGCAGGCCACCGATCCGTCGCCCGAGAGCGCCCTTGACTACCTGTACACCGATGGCACCAGCGACCTGGTGCCTGCGGCCGCAAGCCATCCGGTGATCTACGCGCCGGCGCCTGTGTCCAAGGCCGGACCGTCAGGCGAGATCCTCTACAAGGACGCGCTCCGCGAGGCCCTTGTCGAAGAGATGACCCGCGACAGCCGCGTGCTGTTCTACGGCGAGGACGTTGCTGACTACGGCGGCGCGTTCAAGCTGTCCAAGGGTCTGCTTGAGACGTTTGGCCGGGAGCGCGTGTTCAACACGCCCATCTCGGAGGCCGCCATCTGCGGCACCGCCGTTGGCGCGGCCATCGTGGGCCTCCGCCCGGTGGTGGAGCTGATGTACATGGACTTTGCGCTGATGGCCTCGGACCAGATTGCCAACCAGGCCGCCAAGTGGCACTTCATGAGCGGCGCCCAGGTTGAGGTCCCGCTTGTTGTCCGCGCGTCGGTTGGCGCGGGCAAGGGCTACGGCGGCCAGCACAGCCAGAGCCTTGAGAGCCTGTTTGCCCACCTGCCGGGGATCTGGGTGGTCTACCCGTCCACGGCTGCCGATGCCAAGGCCCTGCTCAAGGCGGCCATCCGGTCCAACAACCCGGTCCTCTTTGTGGAGAGCCAGAGCCTCTACGCAACCAAGGGCGTCGTCAACGGCCCCGACCACGTCGAGCAGATTGGCGTGGCCAAGGTGGTCCGCGAAGGCACCGATGTGACCATCGTGTCGTGGGGGCCGGCCATGCTTGACGCGCTGGCCGCAGCGGACAAGCTGGCAGCCGACGACGGTCTTACCGCCGAGGTGATCGATGTGCGCAGCCTGGTGCCGCTGGACATGGAGACCGTGCTGACGTCGGTCCGCAAGACCGGCCGCTGCGTCGTGGCAAGCCAGGCCATCGTGTCCGGGTCCTTTGTCAACGAGATTGTGGCCCGCGTCCAGGCCGAGGCGTTTGACTACCTCGACGCCCCGGTCACCCGGATTGGCGCCAAGCCCGGCATCTCCCCGCAGGCCGAGGGCCTTGAGAAGGCGTTCCTCCCCAACGCAGACGACATCTATCGGGCGGTCAAGGCGCAGATCTGACCCCGGGCGCCTCGTCCCCCCAACCCCTGTCGCACACCACCGGGAAGGACCCGTCGCATGGCTCACGCGATCCTCATGCCGAAGCCTGGGCAGATGACCGAGGAGTGCTCGATCGTCGAATGGCACAAGAAGGAGGGTGACCCGGTCCACCGGGGCGACATCCTCTTTGAGATTGAGACCGACAAGTCCATCATGGACGTGGAGGCGTTTGACGAGGGCGTCCTGCTCAAGATCGTGGTGCAGGCCGGCCAGTCCGTGGCGGTCAACGCGGTCTGCGCGTATGTTGGCGAGGCTGGCGAGGCTGTGCCCGACGCGCCGGCGCCGGTTGCCCAGGCTCCGGCCGTCACGGCGGTTGCGGCACCGGCGGCTCCGGCCACCGCGCCCACTGCACCGGCCGTCACGGCGGTTGCGCCCATCGCTCCGGCGACCGCCCAGGCTGCCGCCGTTCAGGCTCCCGTCGCCGTGCAAGCCGGGCACCTCGCCATCAGCCCGCGCGCAGCCAAGCTGGCCGCCGGGCACGGCATCGACCCACGCACGCTCACAGGCACCGGCCCCGATGGCCGGATTGTGGAGCGTGACGTGCAGGCGCGGATCGCGGCCGCTCCAGCCGCGGCCAGCGCTGACGGGCAGCCACGCCAGATGTCGCGGATGCGCCGCGTGATCGCCGAGCGCCTCACCGCAAGCTGGACCACCACGCCGCACTTCACGGTCACTGTGGCTGTGGACATGACGCGGCTCATGGCGCTGCGCGCCGAACTCAAGACGGCGGGCACAAGCCTGACCGTCACTGACTTTGTTCTGGCAGCCACCGCAGACACCCTGGCCGATTTCCCCGACGTCAACTCCCGCACCGACGGCGTGTCGGTCTGGCCCCGCAGCCACGTCCACTTGGGGATGGCGGTTGCGGTCCCGGGCGGGCTGGTGGTGCCCGTCATCCGCAACGCTGAGACGCTCACCGTGAGCGAGGTCCACAACCGCGCCGCGACGCTTGCGCAGAAGGCCCGAGAGGGCACAGCGTCCATCGACGACCTCACGGGCAGCACGTTCACCGTCTCAAACCTGGGCATGCTGGGTGTTGAGGAGTTCAGCGCGATCATCAACCCGGGCGAGGCGGCCATCCTTGCCGTGTCGGCCGCCATTCCCACGCCAGTCGCTGTCAATGGCGCTGTCGAAGTCCGCTCGGTCATGAAGCTGACGCTGTCGGCGGATCACCGGATTGTGGATGGCGCAATGGGCGCGCAGTTCCTCAAGGCGCTGCGCGGCAGGCTTGAGGACGCGGACGCATTCAGGCTTGGTGTGGCAGCGCCTGCCCGGCCGCGGTTTGCCGAAGACCCCAACTGGTTTGACCTGGTGGTCCTTGGAGCCGGCACGGGCGGCTACACGGCCGCGTTCCGCGCCGCACAGCTGGGCATGAAGGTTGCCCTGGTGGACGCCGACAAGATTGGCGGGACCTGTCTCCATCGCGGCTGCATCCCCACCAAGGCAATCCTTGAGTCCGCGGACCTCGCCCATCGGATCGGGGAGGACGGCGCCGGCCTTGGCGTCGTTGCCACGGGCGTCTCCATCAACTACGCGGCAACTGCGGCCAACAAGGACGCCATCGTCAAGCGCATGTGGACTGGGCTCAAGAGCCTCGTGGGCAAGAACGGCGTGGAGTGGGTCTCCGGCCGCGGCCGCCTTGATGGACCCAGCACCGTCGCCGTCACCGCCCAAGACGGCACCACGCGGCGGCTCACCGCCAACGACGTCATCCTTGCAACCGGGTCGCGCGTGAAGTCCCTCCCGGGCATCGTCCCTGACGGCGTGCGCGTGGTGACCTCGGACGACGTCCTGCGCTGGACCTCGCTGCCGTCAAGCATCGTCGTCGTGGGCGCGGGGGCGGTTGGCTCCGAATTTGCCTCCGGCCTCCACGACTTGGGCGTGCGGGTCACCCTGCTGGAGTACCTCCCCGCCATCGTCCCGCTTGAGGACGCAGAGGTCTCAAAGGAGCTCCAGCGGAGCTTTGAGCGGCGCGGCATCACCGTGATGACCAGCGCCCGCTTTGACGCCGCATCGCTGCTTGCAGACGAGAACGGCGTGCGGCTCACGGTGGGTCCGGACGGGGGCAACCGCACGGAGATCAGCGCGGACTGCATCCTGGTGGCCGCTGGCCGCGCAACCAACGTGGAAGACCTGGGGCTTGAGACAACGCGCGTCCGCGTTGACCGCGGGTACGTTGCCGTTGACGGCCACATGCGCACCGACGAGCCGCACGTCTGGGCCATCGGGGACATCGTGGGCGGGCTGCTGCTTGCGCACACCGCCGCGCACGAGGGGCTGACCGCGGTCCACACGATGATCGGCGACGCCGGCGTCCATGCCATGGACTACGTGCAGCAGCCGCGCGCCACCTACACCCGGCCCGAGATTGCGTCCGTGGGCCTCACCGAGCAGCAGTGCGCCGATCGCGGCCTGGCCGTGAAGGTTGGCAAGGTGCCGTTCCAGGCAGTTGCCAAGGCCCTCATCCACGGGTCTCGGGAAGGCTTTGCAAAGGTGATTGCCCACGCGGAGACCGGCGCGGTCCTTGGAGTGCATATCATCGGACCCCACGCAACGGAGCTGATCGCCGAGGCATCACTTGCCGCGACCCTCAGCGCAAGCGTGGACGCGATTGGCGCCACCACGCATCCGCACCCCACCCTGTCGGAGATCCTGGGTGAGGCGGCCATGGCGGTCACCGGTCGCTCAATCAACTTCTGACGGACGCGGCGCTCTAACGGAGAACGAACAAGTGAACGCACCGGCACAGCTCAACGAGCTCGGCCAGAGCCTGTGGCTCGACAACATCACGCGCGACCTGCTCGACAGCGGGACGCTCGCCCGCTATATCGCCGAACTGTCCGTCACGGGCCTGACCTCCAACCCCACCATCTACGACAAGGCCATCGGCGGCACGGCTGCGTACGACGCCGCTGTCCGCGACGGCGCATCTGCGGGCCTGGCGCCTGATGCCATCTTCTTTGACCTTGCGCTGGCGGACCTTCGCCGCGCGGCCGACCTGTTTGCCCCCATCCACGAGCGCACCGGCGGCGTTGACGGGTTTGTCTCGCTTGAGGTCTCGCCGCTGCTGGCGCGCGATGCGGCTGGCACGCACGCTGAGGCCCTGCGCCTCCATGCGCTGGGCGGTCGGCCAAATCTGTTCATCAAGATCCCCGGCACGCCCGAGGGTCTGCAGGCCATTGAGGACACGATCTTCGCCGGCGTCCCGGTCAATGTGACCCTGCTCTTCTCGCCGGACCAGTACATCGGCTGCATGGAGGCCTACACCCGCGGCATCGAGCGCCGGGTGGCGGCAGGCCTGTCGGCCTACGTGGGGTCCGTGGCATCGGTGTTTATCAGCCGCTGGGATGGCGCTGTGGCGGGCAAGGTGCCCGACGACCTCAAGAACCAGCTGGGTCTTGCCGCAGGACGTCAGGCGTACGTGGAGTACCGCCGGTTCTTTGCCTCGGACCGCTGGCAGCGGCTGGCCAACGTGGGCGCCCGGCCCCAGCGCCTGCTCTTCGCAAGCACCGGAACCAAGGATCCGGCGGCATCAGACACGCTGTACATCTCGGGGCTGGCTGCGCCCAACACGGTCAACACGATGCCCGAGGACACGCTGCTCGCGTTTGCCAACCACGGCGCGCTGAGCGGAGCGCTTGAGGCGGATCCCGCCGCGACTGCCGCGCTGCTGGCGCGCTTTGCGGCGGCCGGCATTGATCTCGAGGCGCTTGGGAACGAGCTCCAGGTCAAGGGCGCGGATGCCTTTGTGATCTCGTGGAACTCGCTCCTGGCCCGGATTGAGACCAAGGCGGCCGAGGTCTCCCCGGGGGCCTAACTCGCCGGAGCCCAGTTCGCGGGGGCTCTCGTTCGCCTGGCTGATCAGGCGCCGGTGGGGACTCCTGCCGGTGCCGCAGCGGATCCATAGAAGCGCCGACTCAGCCGTAGGGCGACGCCCACAAGCGCAATCATCACCGGCACCTCCACGAGCGGGCCGATGACCGCGGCGAAGGCCGCCCCGCTGCCGATGCCAAACGTGGCCACGGCCACCGCAATCGCCAGCTCAAAGTTGTTGGACGCCGCCGTGAACGAGAGCGCTGTGGTCTGGCCCTGCGTTGCCCCAGCGCGCACGCTCATCACGTACGTGACCAGGAACATCACCACAAAGTAGATCAGCAGCGGCACGGCAATCCGCACCACGTCCAGTGGCAGCGCCACGATGTTCTCGCCCTTGAGG
>CAIYHO010000180.1 GCA_903925955.1 uncultured Chloroflexota bacterium | reverse complement strand
GGTGGACGGCGCAGGTGCGCCAGAGCCGGCGGCCTTGGTGGCATCCGGCGTTGTTGTGGCAAACGGGATGGGCTGCCCACTTGGGTCTACACCGCCACCGCCGCCGCCTGGGCCGTTCGAGAGCATGGCTCGGACGAGCGCCTGGCCGGCCAAATGGGCCTGATCTCGAAGCGCAACGAGATCCGGATTGGCGATTGGGATGTCAGCGAGGACCATCAGCTGCGCGGCAAGGCGCTCTGCCGCGTCCGCGTCGGGGACAACCGTCGGTGATGCTTCCTGGGCGATCCGCAAGAACGCCTCAAGACTCGCCCGAACTGCTACCAGGTCACCGGCTGACGCTGCAGCACCGGCGTCGCTGATGCGCGCAGCCAGGCGGTCGGTCTGGGCACGCTCTCTCGCAACGGGAGCGGGAGGCAGCGCGAAGGCCTCGGCGGCGACGCGGGCGTCATACAGCGGGCCCCCGGCCGAGGAGGCAGACCAGCCGCCGGCGACCGCAATGGTGATGGCTGCTGCCGCAGCAGCTGACCACAGGAGCGGACGACGGGCTACCAGCGAGCGGCCCAGCAGCGATCGACCGGGCTCGGGCCGCAGCCGAGACGAGGACGACGCGCGAGCGAAGGCCATCAGTGCGGCCTCCCGGCTGGCGATCGCAGACGGCTCGCCGGGGAGCGCATCGGCGCTCCGCACCAGCTCGCCAATCTGCAGCGCAAACGCTGCGTCGTCGCCGTCATCCCAACCGGCGGACTCCGGAGCGGAGCCCTGCAGGAGCCGCAGGCGCGTCATTGAGGGCCTCCAAGGCTGAACGGGCCCTGGGCGGCGAGACTGGTCCTTAGCGCAAGCACCGCCCTGTGCTGCAACGAGCGAACGGCCTCCGTGCTCCGGCCCATCGCGCTGGCGGTCTCCATGGGGCTCAGCTCGCCGAAGAAGCGCCAGATCAGCACGTCGCGCTGGTCGGCGGGCAGACCGTCGAGTGCCACCATGAGGCGGGCCCGGTCATCGGCGCGCTCGGCCGTACGTTCCGGGCCTTCGTCCTGCGCCGGATGGTCTTCGGCAAGTTCGATGGGGGCCGCCGGATGCGCCGTGCGCCGCGTGTCGATCACGAGGTTGCGGGCGATGCGAAAGACCCACGCAGCGAACGGCACACCATGTGCTCGGTACCGGGGCAGCGCCTCAATCATCTTGACAAATACCTGCTGAAGCAGGTCCTCGGCTGTGTCCACATCAGAAACTTGATAACGCAAGAAGCGTCGAAGGCGCGGGGCGAACGCTTCGTACAGGCCGGCAAACGCGGCGGCATCACCTTGGCCCGCGCTGCGGACCAGGCTCTCGATGACCGCCGCATCGCCGGACGGGTCAGGCATGCGCTCTCACGGAGCGGTGCCCAAACCGTGCCCATTCGCACGCACCAAGCGTTGGTGACGCAGGCCGCGAGGGCCGCCTGCTCAGGACTGCGGGCACGGGCTTGGGGAGGCGGATCCGGCGCCTCGCTGCTGGTTGCCTGACCCATCGCCCGCGCGGACCTGCTCTTGAGCAGCTGAGCCCGTCGGACTCGGGATGGCGGTCTGTGTCTGGGCGTGTGCCTGGGTCTGATCCTTGGCCTGGGTCTTGGTCTGGGTCTGCACCTTGGCCTGCGTCTGCGTCTGCAGGACCGGACTTGCCGACGCGTTGACCGGCACGTCAATCCGGAGCTGGTCACGGTCGCGCGTCTGCAGCATTGACGGCGCAGGAGAGGCCAGCGGGGCGCTGATCACAACGCTACTCACGTGAATGGCGTCCAGGTCGCGCTGCTGGGTCTGGATCTGGGTCTTGTCGTGGTCACGCGTGATGTCGGCAAACGATGCCGGCGCGACAACCGCGGCGCCCACGACAACCGAGCTGGCGACCACTGCGCCGCCGATGAGGGCTGGCAGCTTGGCCGCCAGAGCGAGGGGGATCAGGCCGGTCATGTCACTTTCTCCGCGGACGACTGTGGACTCGTGTCCAACTCGGTGGCGTCCGCCTTCGACAAGCAGTAACGATGGACTGTGGTTTCTGTGACGCGGTACGGGCAGGTCACGGCGTCTGCCCCGTGCGCGCCGCCAGCCAGTCCTTCAGGGCAGTGACCGAGAACACATCGCTCTCGAGATCCTTGACGGCCGTTGTCGGAGCCGTATCTGCCGGCAGCGCGAACGCCGCGATGATCTCCTCGAGAGGGACCTCCCATGCGGTCGCGATGGCGCCCAGGGTCATCCAGCCCTTGATCTCGGCGACTGATTCGCCCTGTGGCGCAACCTGGCCGCCGCTCGCGGTTGTCTTCCCCGTGGTGAGGAAGCTGCCGCTGGCCATGCCGGCGCCGATGACGCCTGCGAACACGGCGACCACGAGGAGGCCGTAGGCAACCGGCGGGATGCGGCGGCGGGTGGTGGCTGGGGTAGCCGATGGGGTGGCGGCCGGGGTGGCCGGTGCAGATGTTTCGCCTGTCACGGTCTGTGTCTCCTTGCTCATGCCTGACCACCAAACGGCAGGCCAACGCGCAGCTCGAGGGCGCCGGCACGCGGGCACGCTTCCACGCACTCGAGGCAGCCAATGCAGTCGGCCGATGTGATCTTGGTTGCGGTAGCTACCTCGATGCCCATCGGGCAGGCCTTGGTGCACAGGTTGCAGTCAACACAGGCGGCGGCCGAACGCTCAAGGTACACGGG
>CAIYHO010000179.1 GCA_903925955.1 uncultured Chloroflexota bacterium | reverse complement strand
TTTCTCGCTCCCCGGCAGTGCAGCCTCGCCGCACTTTCATCTCTCGGAGGTTTGCTCCGTTGCCGTCATCCGCTGGCGGTTTGCACATGATGGGGTACGAGAGAGGGTTCGTCTAGTACTTCCGCCAGCTTTTTACCCTACTCAACCCCACAAAAGCCCCCGATTCGCGGCCAAATCTGGTGCGTTGTGCCACCACCCCCCGTGAATCTCGTCAGATCCACGTGGCCCATGCCTTTTGTGACCTATGGCACCCCACACCGACGCAGGTTCTCCACAGGTACGATCTTGGGCGCCAGCACCGCAGGAGAAACCGTTGAACAGCCCCGCCGGAGCCACCCTCCACACCGCCGTCCGCACCCTTGTCCGGACCGCCGTCGAACGTGCCTGGCTGGCCGCCGTCGCCGCCGGGTCACTGCCTGCAATTGAGGATTCAGCCGCTGTCCCGGCGGTTGAGGTGGAGCGTCCGGCCAATCTGGCCTTTGGCGACTTCGCCACCAACCTCGCGATGAAGCTGGCCCGCCCGCTGCGCAAGGCGCCGCTCGACATTGCTGAGACGCTGGCGCGCGCGCTGCGCGATGGGGCGGACCGCGACCTGTTTGCCGCTGTGGACGTTGCTCGGCCCGGGTTCCTGAACCTGCGCATCGCGGAGGGCGCCTGGGAGACGGTTGTGGCCGGCGTTCTGGCTGTACCCCAGACGTGGGGCCAGATCCCGATAGTCAACCCGCGCAAGGTCAACGTGGAGTTTGTGTCCGCCAACCCCACGGGTCCGCTGACAGTGGGCAACGCACGCGGGGCGTTTGTGGGCGACCTGCTGTGTCGCGTGCTTGAGGCCGGTGGCCAGACCGTCACCCGCGAGTACTACTTCAATGACTCGGGCGCCCAGGTGGGGCATCTCGGTGCCTCTGTTGCGGCTGTGCGCCTAGGGCTGCCGGTCCCCGAGGACGGGTACAAGGGCGCCTACGTGCAGGATCTCGCGCGCGATGTCCCAGACGATGTCTGGACGCAGGCAACCGCCGATGGCGCCAATGCTGCCGACATCGTGGGCGAGTGGGCATCGCGGCGCGTCCGCGGCATGATCGAGGCGAGTCTCGCGCGCTTGGGCGTGCGCTTTGACGTCTGGAAGAGCGAGGCCTCCCTCCACGACGAGGGCTGGGTGAGCCGCGCGGTTGACCGTCTCCGTGACGCAGGGCAGGTCTACGAGCAGGACAGCGCGCTCTGGTTCCGCTCCACGGCGTTTGGCGACGACAAGGACCGCGTGATCTACAGGTCGGACGGGCGCCCCACGTATTTCGCCGCGGACATCGGCTACGTCACCGAGAAGTTCAGCCGCGGGTTTGACCACCTGATCTACATCTGGGGCGTGGACCACCACGGCACCGTCGCGCGCAACAAGAACGCGGCGCAGGCGATGGGCTATGACCCCGAGCACTACCAGGTGCTGCTCATCGGCTGGGTCCGGTTTGTGATGGACGGGGTGGAGGTGTCCATGTCGAAGCGCGCCGGCACCTTCGTGACGCTTGACGACCTGCTGGACGCCGTGGGCACCGACGCCGCGCGCTGGTTCTTTGCATCGCGCGCGACCCACGTAGAGATCGACTTCGACATCGAGCTTGCCAAGAAGCAGTCCGCGGAGAACCCCGTCTACTACGTGCAGTACGCGCATGCGCGCATTGCGTCCATCGTGCGCAAGGCGGCCGAAGCCGGCATTGCCCCGGCATCGTCCATCGCCGGCCTGCTGGCAGGCGAAGCGGAGCTGGCCCTGGCGCGCGTCATCGCGCAGCTGCCCGAAGTGGTGGAGGACGCGGTCCGCGCTGAGGAGACGCAGGGCATCACGTCCTACGCCACGGACCTTGCGACGCAGTTCCACGCGTTCTACCGCGATGCCCATGTGGTGGACACGGCCGAGCCCGATCGCTCGGCAAAGCGTCTGGCGCTGGCGCTGGCCGCGCAGACGACGCTGCGCAACGCGCTGGGCCTGTTGGGGATCTCCGCGCCCGAGTCGATGTAACCGCGCCTGCGGACGCGGCGGCGACCCCGCCCTCAGCCGCCTGCGCCGAACAGCGCGCCCTGGAACGCATTCACCGTTTCCTCTGAATCGCCGGTCAGCAGCATGACGAGGCCCCCGCGCTGCTCAACCGCGGCGCCGCGTCCGGCCGCGCGCAACTTGGCCGCCAGTGTCTCGAGCGCGGCGGCAAACTCGTCGGCGTCCTGCGCCGAGTCCCACGCCGTGTCAAGAACGACGCCCGTGGCGCCGTCGGGTCCCTCGATGAGGGCGAGGCGGTCCCCGCCCCAGCCTGCGGTTGCGGTCTTGGAGACCACGGGGTCCACGCCGCCCGCGTCGCGGAGCAGGATGTCGAGCTGCAGCTCGCCGAGGGTGTCCTCGAGCGTGACCTTCCAGTCGACGCCCAGCCGGAGCAGGGGGAGCACCACCGGCTGTCCGGGCTCGTGCGCGGCGAGCTTGTCGGGGTGTATCACCTGCTCGGTGGTGGTGGGCGGCGTGGCGAACATCGCGTCCACGCCGCTGTAGCCGCCGGCGTTCTGATACGCGGCCACGGCCATCCGCATGCCCTGGTTGTAGGCGAACAGCAGTGGCTCGCGCAGGATCGCGGGCGCGGCCGCGAGCGCGGCTGCCGATGCGGGATCCGTTGCGCCTGCGGCTTCGGCCAGCTGCGCCGGCGTGAGGGCTGCCTGTGCCCAGAGGCTCATCGAGAGGACGGCATCGCCTTCGACGAGCGAGGTGATGGCAAGG
>CAIYHO010000178.1 GCA_903925955.1 uncultured Chloroflexota bacterium | reverse complement strand
GATCAACGGTGAGCGCTGTACGGCCGATGGGCCAGGGGCCGACGATGCGGACGAAGCCGTCCTGCTCCCCCACTCGCCCAACGTCGATGCCGTCCACTGCCGCGCCGATTGCCCAGTTCGGGCGCCGGATCGCCAGCACAAAGTCGGCTGGGGCATCGGCCGCCACATCCACCGTGAAGACCAGCCGATGCGTCGCCGGATAGTCCGCAGTCTGGGCGACGGTCACGCTGCCGCCACGTGCAATGCCAACGCGCACGCTCGAAGGCGCAAGCAGCAGCGCGGCCAGGACGGGCACATCGCCCGCCTCGCCCTCGAGCGACGTCAGCCACTGGTAGCGGGCGTACGTTGGCAGCAGGCGCCCAGCGTTTGGCACGCAGCAGACCGCCGCCTCGCGGTGGACCGGCGAGTAGCGGTAGCGCGTCTGCGCCACGGCGCCCTCGACAGCCGGCCGAAACCCCTCCTCGCCGGTCATTGACCGCGAGTTGTCGGTCTTGAGGTACGCCACCCCGCCGTCGAGCGGGTCCCGCATCCCAAACCCCGCGTTGAACAGCAGTTCCTCCATGCGGTCGCCCCAGACTGCCTCACCGGTGAGCGCCGCGGCCAGCCCGTACCCGGCCAGCAGTTCCACGACCGAGCAGAGCTCGTAGCCGGTGGCGTTGGCGGAGCCCTGCGCGTGACACAACTCATCGCCGTTGGGCGCGCCCGACGGGGTCAGGGCCGCAGCAAGCTTGACGGCGTAGGCGTTGAGCAGATGGCCACGCGGGGCCGACATCGATGCCGTCTGCAGCGCACGCCAGTGCTCGTACGTGTGGACGCCGTGGCCGCAAAAGCCGCGCGCCGGATCCAGCAGCTCGGCGGCGGCCACGTCCCGATCCGTTGCGGGCGAGGCACAGAACGCCTCGTACAGCCAGCGGGCGTAGGCGAGGTAGCGCTCCTTGCCGGTGAGCACGGCAAGCTCGCGGCCTACATCGGTGAACACCAGGCCGTGGGAGACGCCGCCAAACGACGCCTCGGTGCCAAACGGGTTCGAGGCGTCCTGGGGATACCCGGCCATCGTGGCGTCAACGGCCCGCTGCACAGCATCCAGCACCGCGGCATCGCCGGTGTGGCGCTCGTAGCCCAGCAGCGCCCGCAGGAGACAGGCCTGCGCCCACAGCTCGCCGTTCTCGCCCCGCTCCGGGAACCGCAGGTCCGGCGCGTAGACGCCCAGGTACCCGTCCTCGTCCTGCGTGGCCAGGATGGACGCCACCCACGCGTCCGCCGAAGCGCGGTCCGTCGGGGAACCCGCCCAGAGCGCGTGGTGCAGCCAGCCGTCGCGCCAGTTGCCCTGCGTCTCTGCGTTCCACCAGAGGAACTGCGCGGTCCATTCGGCATCGTCCGACAGCGCGCCAAGGTCCTTTGCCCGGACGCCCGCCGTCAGGCGATCTCGGCCAAAGATGTCGTCATCGACAAGGAGATCCGGCGCCAGCCGGTCCAGGTGCCCCGTGAACCCGGTTTGCAGATCGGCAGCCATCGCGGCAAGGATCCAGCCGCCCGGCTGGACATCGCACTCGAGGGCAGGGCGCAACCTCACGTCCAACGACATCACGGGGCCGTTGAGCGTGCGTACGCAACCATGGCATCCACATTGGCCAAGGGGGTGGCAGGCGGGATCTCGCAGCCGGCGCCAACCATCCAGCGCGGGCCGGCATCCCGGCGGCAGGCGGCCAGCGCCTTGGTCACCGTCTCGGGACCCGCCTGCATCACCACGGCCACAGGATCGATGTTGCCCAGGATCATCTGCGCAGCCCCGGCGGCAACTCGGGCTGCGGCAAGATCAACGGGGTGGTCCAGATCCACAATGTCTGCCCCAAGCGACGCCATCGGCTCGACGATCCGGAGGGTGTTCCCGCAGATGTGCAGGCGGACGAGTGCGCCCAT
>CAIYHO010000177.1 GCA_903925955.1 uncultured Chloroflexota bacterium | reverse complement strand
GGCGCGCCGCCCGCCCCGACCCAGCCAGCGGCAGCGGCCCCCGCCGCGCCACCCGCCCCGCTCTGGGGAGCCCAGGCCGCGCCTGGCGCACCCGGCGCTGCCCCGGCCAGCCCGCCGCCCATTCCCTGGGCCCCTGCCAAGGCAAAGATCATGGCGTTCGGCGCCGCCGCGGAGGCCGCTTCGGGCACCCACGGGCTCCGCACCTCGATCGCCGCCGCCGCGATCATGGTGGGCGTTCTCCTGGGCGCAAACGTCATCAACGCCGCGGTCCCGCTCCCGGGCAACCCGGCCACCGTGAACACCGGCCCGGCCGCGCCGCAGAACCCGGCCCAGCCCGGCACGCCCGCAAACCCGGCTAACCCCGGGCCCATCGCCGCGGGTGATGCCGTGGACATCGGCAACGGCGTGTCGGTTCGGCCGCCCACCGGCTGGTCCATCGTGGGTCAGGACTCCGGTATGACCGGCTTTGGCAAGGGCAACGTGGTTGTCATCGCCGGCGGCATCGCCTGGAGTGACAAGGCAGTCGCGCTGGCCCAGCAGTACCGCGACGCCTGGTTCAAGCAGGGTCAGTTCACAGGTGAGGACCCGCAGACCGGCGCCATCAACGGCTACGACGGGTCCGTCCTCAACTACACCGGCACCCTGCAGGGCAAGCAGGTTGACGGCGGCATCGTCGCGCTGGTCAAGGGCGGCAAGGCCGCCTTGCTGAACATGTTCGGCCCCACGGGGTCGCTCAAGGATGTCAGCGGCGACCTCAACGACTTCATCAACTCCGTCCAGATCGGGGGCTGATCCATGAGCACGCTTCCGAACCTGTTTGACGCGGGGCCCTCATCGCGCTGGGGCTACCAGACGTCCTTCATCCAGCGTCACCAGCCGGCGTTCTGGCTGTTTGTGGTCACGATGGTCCTCACGGGCCTCGACTTCCTGTCCCAGCAGTTCCAGATGCTCTCGGCCGTGCCCAACGCGTGGCTGACAACCATCCTCATGCTCACGCCCTACGCAATCCCCGTGATTGCGGTGATCTACCTCATCGACACCTACGAGCGCGAGCCCGTCACCATCCTCATCGCGGCCGTCGCCTGGGGCGGGATAGCTGCCACGACGCTGTCGATGTACACCAACACCCCGCTTTCCGAGCTCATCTACAAGTTCAGCGGTGACTCAAACTTCACCCAGAGCTGGAGCGCGGCGCTGACTGCGCCCTTCGTGGAGGAGGGGTTCAAGGCGCTGGGCGTGATCCTGCTTGTGTCGCTTGCGCGATCCGAGATGGACGACATGCTTGACGGCTTTGTCTGGGGCGCCATGGTGGGCATCGGCTTCCTGCTTGTTGAGGACGTCTTCTATTTCGTCCGCGCCTTTGGCGAGTCCGGCTCCTACGGCAGCCTCTTCCAGATGTTCCTCATCCGCATTCTGGGCGCCGGCCCCTACAGCCACTTCCTCTACACCGGTCTGGCCGGCATGGGCATCGCCTACTACACAACCCGCACGGACCAGCCGTGGATGCGGCGGCTCCTGGTGGGCTGTGGCTTGGCTGCCGCCGGTGTGGGCGCCCACTTCTTCTGGAACTCGCCAATCCTGTCGGGGATCGCCGGCGACGGGATCGTCGGCTTCTACGTGATGGTCACCCTCAAGGGTCTGCCCATGCTGGCGGGCCTGGTGATCCTCGTGCGTCTCGCTCGCCGCCGCGAGCAGAACTGGTTTGGGTCGCTGACCCAGACCTTCAACGACGACGGATCGATTACGACCGCCGATCTTGCCGAACTTGGCGGGCTCCGTGCCCGTCGGCGCGCGCGTGGTGCTGCAAAGCGGGCTAAGGGGCCGATGGCCGGCAAGCTCAAGGGCCAGATCCAGCGGGAGCAGATCCAGCTGGCCATGGCGATGAGCCGCCTTGGCTCCGAGGAGGCGCCCGAGGTGGTCCAGCGTGCCGATCACGTGCGGCAGTTGAAGGCGCAGTTCGACGCGATGCCCGCGGTTGGCGGGTTTGTGGCGGGTGTGCCCGGCGCGGCTGCGGCCCCCGGCTGGGGTGCGGCGCCTGTCGCTGCGGCTCCTGTGCCTGCGGCTGCTCCCGGGTGGGGCGCGGCTCCTGTCGCTGCGGCTCCCGTGCCTGCGGCTGCGGCTCCCACGGCCATGCCCGGGTGGGGCCAGCCGGCTCCAGCGGCGCAACCCGCCCCGGCTCCAACACCTGCGGCTGCCCCGGCGGCATCGGCGGCAATCCCCGGTTGGGGCCAGCCAGCGGTCACGCCGCCCGCGCCCGCTGCCCAGCCCGCGCCGGCGCCCGAGCCGGTGGTTCCGGCAACGCCCGTTGTCGAGGCGGCCCCGCAGCCGGCTCCCGAGCCGGTGGCCGAGCCGCAGCCTGCCCCGCAGCCGGCCCCCGAGCCGGCCCCCACCCCGGATCCAGTTCCAGTGGCACAGCCCGTTGCGCCCCCGATTGTCTCGGCGGCGCCCGTCTGGACGCCCAACGCTCGCGTCCCCGATGAGGGGATGCCCGCCTGGGCCTACCCCGACCCGTCGCAGCAGCCCGCCGTGATGCTGGCCCCGCGCCTCGACCTTCTGGTTGCGGAGCAGGCTGGTGGCTGGGTGCGCGTCGTGGCCGTCAACGGCTGGACGGGCTGGGTGGACGGCCGGAGGCTGCTCCCCCGCTGACCATCGCCGCCCCACCGGGCGGTCAACCAAGAAGCACACGACGACCGGCGGCGCCCGCAAGCCCGCCGGTCGTTTGACGTCACTCGGCATCTGCGTCGCCGGTGGATGAAGACTTCACGATCCTGCGCACCTGCGTCGCAGAACCATGCAGTTGCGGCCCCATCTCCATGATCTTGGGCACCATGTGCCGTCGCCGATGCAGTCTTCATCGGGACGTGCGTCTGCGGCCCCGCCCCGGCTCTTGACGCGCGCCGTAGCGTGGAGGCCAGCGCCATCGGGCGTGGGGAGCAGTGGGGACCTGTGATGGAGAGCGCAACGACCGCGCCAACAACAGACGCGGCCCCAGACGGCAGTCGCCCCACCACCGCGCTGCCGTGGTCGCAGCTCCTGCAGCTGTCGGTCTACTGGCTGGGCATCAACGGCATCTGGGGCGCCCTCGACGGCGTGGTCCTGCAGGCCCGTATGCCCGGCATCGTGGGCGAAGAGGGCACGGGCATCGCGCTGGCGGTGGCGAAGATCTTGGCGGTCCTGATCGCCATCATCGTCCAGCCCACCATCGGCTCCATCAGCGACTACACCATGAGCCGCTGGGGCCGGCGCAAGCCGTATATCGCCATCGGCGCCACGCTGGACGTGTTCTTCCTTGTTGGCATCGCCATGTCCAACAGCTTTGTCGCCATCGTGGCATTCCTGATCCTGCTGCAGTTCAGCTCCAACTTTGCGCAAGGCCCGTTCCAGGGCTATGTGCCCGATCTTGTTCCGGCCAAGCAGGTGGGCACGGCGAGCGCGCTGGTAGGCGTCATGACCGTGCTGGGCGTCATCGGCGGTCAGGCGATCGCGTACACGGGCTTTCTCATGGGCCGCGACTTCACGCTGCCCACAATCGGCGTGGGCATCATCGAGTTCGCCACCGCCATGGGGACGATCTTCTGGGTGCGCGAGGGCCGCAAGCCAAAGCCGCGCGAGGGCAAATCGTGGAAATCGATTGCCCTCGAGGCCTGGGGGACCGACATCCTGCGCGAGCGCAGCTACGTCTGGCTTGTGGCGTCACGGCTGTTCATCCTTGCGGGCGTTGGCGTGATCTACAACCTCAACGTCCTGTACATGGAGCGCTCGCTGGGTCTGAACGATTCGGATAAGACGCTCTGGGGGACGCTTGCGAGCGTGCTCATCGGCGTGTCGATCATGGTGGTGTCGATACCGTCGGCGCGGCTGGCGGACCGGTTTGGCCGTAAGGCCGTGATCTACGGCGCCTGCGTGAGCGGCATTGTGGGCATGACCATCCTGGTGATGTCGCCGGTCATGGCGCTGTCCATGATTGGGATCCTGATGGTTGCCGTGGGCGCCGGGTCCTTCCTGTCGGTGGACTGGGCGCTCATGACGGACATCATCCCGAAAGCCGCCTCAGGCCGGTTCATGGGCATGAGCAATGTGGCCACGGCGTCGGCAGGGCCGGTGGCGCTCATCGTGGGCGGGCCGCTGCTCACGATCCTGCCCGGGGCGGCAGGCCCGCGCGCGGCGATGGCCGCAGGGGCGGTGTTCTTTCTGCTGGGCGCGCTCCTGCTTCGGCCGGTTGACCCGCGGCGTCGCGAGGACGACGTGGTCGCCGGTGGCGGCGACGCGCCGGAACTGCAGCCCCTGCCCGAGTTCTAGGCTCGGCCTCGTCCTACGGGCCTCTACACTCGCGCCATGTCTGACCCCGCCCTCGTCCGTGTTGCGATTGTCCAGCAGCCGCCTGTCCTGCTCAACCGTGCCGCCACGATGGCCGCCGCCGTGGGCCACGTGCGGACGCTGGCTGCCGATGGCGTGCGCCTGGTGGTGCTGCCCGAGGCATACCTGCCGGGCTACCCGGACTGGGTCTGGCGTCTGCGGCCGG
This sequence comes from uncultured Chloroflexota bacterium, assembly GCA_903925955.1. Taxonomy (GTDB): domain Bacteria; phylum Chloroflexota; class Limnocylindria; order Limnocylindrales; family CSP1-4; genus CAIXZV01. Next base: position 1,173 of record CAIYHO010000177.1, on the reverse strand, counting down.
AGGGCCCGGAACGGCGCATCGCCGACGAGCTGCATGCCCGACTCCTGGCCGAGGCGATAGACCTTGACGGGCACGACCTTGACCCGCTGCGCGAGGCGGCGGCCGCGGCCGGCATGACGGTGGTGGTTGGCGTTGACGAGCGCGACGGGCGCTACAGCCGCTCCACCCTCTACTGCACGATGGTGACGATTGGGCCCGATGGCGCCATCCTCAATCGGCATCGCAAGCTTGTGCCCACCAACCCCGAGCGCATGGTCTGGGGCCAGGGCGACGGCGTGGGCCTCGACGTGGTGGAGACGCCGTTTGGTCGGTTGGGCGGGCTGATCTGCTGGGAGAACTACATGCCGCTGGCGCGGTTCTCCCTCTACGCGCAGGGCGTGGACATCTGGGTGGCGCCCAACTGGGATGACGGCGACACGTGGGTTTCGACGATGCGCCACATAGCTGCCGAGGGCCGCTGCTGGGTGCTTGGCGCGGGGTACGCCCACAACGTGCGCGAGATCCCGGCCGACTTTCCGCATCGCGCCGAGATTTGGCCGGACCCGGACGCCTGGCTCAACCCGGGCGACTCCGTCATCGTGGCGCCGGGCGGGGCGATTGTGGCGGGGCCGCTGCGCCGCGAGTACGGCGTGCTGGTGGCGGACATTGACCCGACCCTGAGCGCTGCGGCCCGCCGGACGCTGGACGTGGCCGGGCACTACGGGCGGCCGGACGTGTTTCGCCTCACCGTGGACCGCTCGCCGCGTCTGCCGGTGTTGGACGCGGGGGAGTAGCGCGCTTCTGGCGTGCGAGGCAGCCCTGTGGGGCGTATGCCTCCCCGTATGCACCCCATGGCTGGCCGCTGAGGATCGTCGCCAACACCGTGACAGTGGACGGCGCGCCGGGGCCCGTCCAGCCCGTGTCAGCCCCGGTGGCACCCCGTTCGGCCGTGGCGCATGCATGTCATGCATAGCAAGGGGAGCAAGGCCCGCGGCCGGCGCCTCATCGGCGCTCGCCAGAACGCGTATCGCAAGGCATGCGCTGGGGCCAGCCATGGAGTGCATACGCCTGCCGCGAACGCCCGAGTCCGGCCGCCGCAGGCTGCCGCGAACGCCGAGGCGGCAACCCTCAGCCGAGCGCTCGGAGCGCCTCCATCACAGCGCCAAACCGCTCCAGCGAACGCGGGGTCAGCGC
>CAIYHO010000176.1 GCA_903925955.1 uncultured Chloroflexota bacterium | reverse complement strand
CGGCCACGGAGCCGTGGAGGTCCGGCGCGAGCCAGGCCACCGCCGTCCCGGTCTTCGCCCCCAGGCGCCCGCCCGCGGGGTCGAGGACGCTGTCGGTCGCCAGGCCCGAGCCGCCGGTGTTGGCCACGCGGACCACGGAGCCCGTGTCCCCGAGGTACGAGTACGCGTCCGCGGAGGACCCCGTGGTGCGCGTCCTCGGGCGCCCCAGGGCGTCGAGGGCGATGGAGGTGGCGGACGCGCCGGCCGGCGTGACGGACACGGTCCGCCCGGCGAGGTCGTGCCCGTAGGCTACGGCGGACCCGGCCGCCCCGGCCTGGGGGTCGGAGGTGAGGCCGCCGTACGCGTCGTAGGCGGCGGAGACGGGGAAGCCCCCGTCGAGCGACACCGAGGCGAGCTCGCCGGTCCGGTCGTACACCGCCGCGTACGCGTGGGCCCCGGCGGTGCGGGACGCCCGGCCGGAGTCGAGGCCGTACGTGTACGCGACGCTCCCGGCCAGGAGGCCGGAGCTCCCCGTGAGGCGCGACAGGGCGTCGTAGCTGAAGGACTGCGTGCCGTGGCCAGCGTGCTGGTGCCGCCGCCGGTGCCGGAATCGTGCGTCAGGATCGGCGCCGCGGTGGCGGGGATCACGTACGCCGCGTTCCCGGGGACGGCCGGCGTCCCGCCGCCATCGGTCACCTGCGCGGGCGAGGCGCCGGCGACGACAGGGATCGTCGAGACGCTGCTTGCCGCGAGCACGACGACCGCTCCGGCGGCGAGCATCTGGCGGATCAGGCGGGACGAGCGGACAGGCACCGGAGTCTCCGTTCGGGCGTGATGTGAGGCGCTATCGCAAAGTCGGTGGTGGCGAGCAGAAGAGCCGGCGCCTCAGCGCCGGCTTCTCCCCATGGAACGGGCCCCGACTCAGGCAGGGCGCCCGTCCCGTTGCTGTGACCCCGGTGTGTCCCGGGGGTCGGTCTCTCATCGGCGGTAGACCGACGAGATGGCGTGGTCAAACGTCGCGGTCAAGGTCGAGATGTTGGCGTTGCAGCAGAAGTCGAGTCGGCTACCCCCCGCGTACCAGTCTGTGTAGTAGGAGCCGCGCTCGTTGTTGAGGCCCTGGTAGGAGCGGATCCGGTCATTCCAGCCGACGATCGCAAGCGCGTCGTAGTTCTGGCTGATGTACAGCGACGAGCCTGAGAAGTACGTACCCGCGTAGACGACGGCGTAGTCGTTCAGGCTAGTCGCGGAGTCGCCCTGTGCGGCGGCAACGGCGGCTTCCAGATCGGCGGCGGCAGCGAAGCAGTGGATCCGGGGGAAGTCGAGGTCGTGGCAGTTGTGGTTGGGGATGTCGGCAACGGCAAGGGGTGTGCCATCAAGGTCCGCAACCACTGCAGGTGAGACGGCGTCGGTCGCCGCGTCACTCGCCATTGCCGCTGGCGCAACTAGCCCGGACACGGCCAGCACCAAGGCGGCGGCTGCTGTGACAATGCGGTGCATGGGAACCCTCGTACGGCCTGAGCGTCTGACAGCAACGCTATGGCCGCAGCTCCACGGCGAGCAGGGGGTGAAACCCTCAGGTGAGTTGCGGGTTTTCCCCATACTCAAGCCCCGTGCGGCGGGCGCACGATGACGAGGTCGGGGACGACAGCGCTTGCGCTCGGTGCCTTTGTGGCCTCGCTCGTGGCGCTCTTGTTCGCGCTGACAACGGTGCCGTCGCCGGGGGTGGAGGTTGACGGCCCGACGCTTGTTGTGACCTGGGTTGACCCGACCGGACCGGGCTGGGATCTGCGAATACGTACGGGCGACCGGATCGTGCACGCAACGCCTGGGGCCGAATCAGGCGGCGCGGTGCTCGAGTTCATGAACGGGGAGAGGGTACCCACTGTCTTCCGAGAGGCGATCTACGTTGGCGAGCTCCGGGCCACCGCAGTCCCGGTGGTCCTCGGCGCCCTGCTCGCAGTGCTTGCGCTGGTGGCGGCAGGGACGCGCCGGCGGCGATCGGAGTTGCTTGCCTCGACAGCTCTTGCGCTGGCATCTATCCCGTACGTCGTGTACCAGAACGTCCCTGTGGGGTCGGTCATCCTGGCCGCGGGCGGCATCGCGCCCGTCGTCTGGCTGGTGCGCTGGGGCCCAGGCCGAACCTGGCCGGTGCGCATCGGCGCCATCGGCGCCATCGGCCTTGCCATCGCCTGGGCTGCAATCCGCGCTTCCCGGGTGGAGGCCGCGATCCCCGTTGGCCAGGCAGGCGGCATCGCGCTTGTGGTGGCCGCCGTGCTGATGCTGGCGATCGGGACCGGGCTGACCCCGGGGCGGGTGCTCCGCGTCATCGCCACGACGCGGGCGATGGACCTTGCCGTAGTGGCGGGGGCGGTCCTGGCGGTGGTGGGGCTTGCGATCGCCGGCGTGCCCCTGCCGCTTATCGCGCTGGTGGTGCTGCTGCCGCTGCTGGCATACGCGAAGGCCCGGGCCGGGATCGCCAGCCTCGTGGAGCGCACGCTGATGGCGGACATGCGAGAGCGCGAGAGTATCCGCGCCACCGAGGACGAGCGGGCGCGGATGTCCCGCGAGATCCACGATGACCCGCTGCAGGCATTGGCCGGCGTCATCCGGCGGCTTGAGCAGCCCGATGCCGATGTGGCCGGCGCCCGAGACTCCCTGCGCGATGTGGCTGACCTGCTCCGAAGCGTGGCCACGGAACTTCACCCGCCCGTGCTGGACGATCTAGGAGTGGGCCCGGCCATCGACGCCGGCGCGCGTCTCCTGACGCAGGGCGCCGGACCGGATGCGCCTGAGATCGTGGTCCGCATCGCCAACCAGAACTGCTATACGCGGGCAGAGCGGGCGCCTGCCGACGTGGAGCTGGCCGTCTACCGCATCACCCAGGAGGCGATGGAGAACGCGGTGCGCCATGCCGGGGCCGGGCGCGT
>CAIYHO010000175.1 GCA_903925955.1 uncultured Chloroflexota bacterium | reverse complement strand
GACGATCCTCTCGTCCGCCGCCACGCGGCTGGTGGTGGCGCACCGGATGACGACTGTCCGGAACGCAGACCGCGTCGTGGTGGTGGCCGGTGGGAGAATTGCCGAAGAAGGGACGCCTGCCGAACTGCTTGCGCGTGATGGCCACTTCGCGCGCTTGGCCAAGCGGCAAGAGGTCTAGCCGTGACCACCAACGAGGCTGATGCCGCGGCCGCATCGGTTGCCATCGTGAGCCGGTTCGCGCGTGAGCCGGGCCGATCCGTGTTGGCGCGAGTGATGACGCCGGGCGGCACTTGGGAGGGCGGGGCTGGCGAGGATGTGCCGCGGCCGGCGGCAAGCCTGCTCAAAGTGCCGCTGGCGATGGCGGCCGAGACCGCGTTTGGGGCAGGATCGCTGTCACCGGCAGAAGCCGTTCCGGTGCGGGCGCTGCTTGCCGCCTACGACGGCCGCAGCCCGCTCCAGGTGCTGGCGCCGGATCACGCGCTGAGCGCGGCCGAGGTGTTGGGCCTGTGCCTCTCGCTGAGCGACCGCGCCTGTGCCACGTGGCTGCTGGGCCGGGTTGGGCTGCCGGCGGTGGAGCTCGCCGCGGCCGATGCCGGCTGCGAGACGACAACCATGGCGTGCGCGCCCGCAGATCCCGCGGGCCCACTGGTGGGAGAAACCACGGCGCGGGATGCGCTTGCGCTCCTTGGCGCCGCCGCGGACGCCGTGCGCTATCCGCTGACGGACCACGCGCTGCGCAACAACATCCGCGACTCGCGGATCCCGCTGGGTGCCACGGATCTCGATGTTGAGATTGCCCACAAGACGGGCTCGCTCGCGGGCGTGGCCAACGACGTTGCCGTCATCAACTGCGCGGGCGGCACGGTCTGGATTGCCTTCCTCGCCGAGGCACAGCACGACACGCTGGTCACCGGCTATGAGATGGGGATCTGCACGCGTGAACTGCTTGACGCGTGGGGTCTGGGCGCGCGCGGGACCCGGAGCCTCGCATGAGGACGCTGCTTGTGCGGGCCCTGCTGGCGATTGGCATTGCGGTGCCGCTGGCCGCCGCAGCCGCGGTGGCCCTGGTGGCCGGTCGAGTGGTGCGCGCGGAACGGATGGCGGTGCGTGCGGTGCACGACGACGGCGCCGTCGAGGCGCTGGTGGTGTTTGGCGCAGGCGTCAGCGAGAACGGGCCGTGTCGGGAACTGGCTGCACGCCTCGACCACGCCGTGGCGCTCTGGCAGCTGGGCGTAGCGCCCGTGGTCCTGGTGTCAGGCGGCGTGGCCAACGGGATGGACGAGGTGGACGTCATGACGGCGTATCTCAACGCCCGCGGCCTGCCGGAGGGCGCCGTCCGCGGGCTCCGTCCCGGGTACAACACGCGGGCCACACTGCAGGCCGCAAGCACCGCCGGGCTGCGCCGCGTCGTGGCGGTGTCCTCGCCGTACCACGCGCACCGCATCACGTCCGAGGCGGCCCGGCACGGGCTGAACGCGTCCGTGTCGGCGCCGTCGTCATCGCCTGACACACGGCACGGGCCCACCCACCGCACCCGACAGGCAACCGAGGTGGTCGCGGTCCTGTGGTACGCCCTGCCGCCGTCGCTAGCCGCACGCATCAACACGGGGAGCGGCTCCCTGCGCCACGTGCTGCCGGCCGTGCTGGCGGGCGACGCCCCGGCGCGCGAACTGCTGGCGGCGCTGCGTCGCGGCGGAGCACACCGGTGACCGACGAGCCGATGCGGAGCCTGCGCACACGGCTTGGCCTCGCTGCGCGCATCGTCCGCGACCGGCGGACCCTCCACGTGCCGCCGGGACATCACTACTCGCCTATCCCGTCAGCGGGCGATGTGGCGCGGGCCGTGGCGAGGGCGGCGCGTCCAGAGCGCGGGCTGCCGGGGATCCACCTCCACGAAGCCGCGCAACTTGCCCTGCTCAACGAGCTGGCACCGCTCTACGCCACACTGCCGGACTGGGAGACGGCGGCCGACACGCGCTTCCGCTACGCCAACCCCTGGTTCACCTACGCCGATGCCATCTGGTACGCGCTGCTGCTTCGCCATCTGCAACCTGCGCGCGTGGTGGAAGTGGGGAGCGGCTGGAGTTCCGCGCTGGCGCTCGATGTCGATGAGCGGTTCCTGGGCGGCCGGACCACGTTCACCTTTATCGACCCCGCGCCGGAACGGCTGCGTTCCCTGGTGCCCGCGCCCGAGCTGAAGGGCCGCCTCATCGCTGGGCCCGTACAGGACGTGCCGCTCGACGTGTTTGCAGCGCTTGGCCCCGGCGACATCCTGTTTGTGGACAGCAGCCATGTGCTCAAGGCGGGCTCCGACGTCCAGCACCTGGTGGACGAGGTGTACCCGCGTCTGGCGCCGGGCGTGCTGGTCCACGTCCACGACATCTTCTGGCCCTTCGAATACCCGGCCTCATGGCTGGCCACCGGCTGCTCCGTCAACGAGGCGTATGCGATGCGGGCGTTGCTCCAGGGCGGCTCGTTTGAGGTTGTGCTGTTTGGACCGTTCCTCGCCCGGTTCCACGCCAACCTTCTGGCTGAGCGCCTGCCGCTGACGCTTGCCGGACGGTTCCCGACGGGCGGGATCTGGCTCCGCCGCCGCTGACATAGCCGGCGCGCGCGGGTACCCTCCGCCCATGACGCTTCGGCTTGGCCTCTACATCCCCACATGGCCCGGTGCCGATCGCCCCGGTGCAAGTCGGGTGCCGCCACGCTGGGCCGACATGCGGGCACTGGCCGTGGCCGCCGAGGACCTGGGCGTGGACAGCCTCTGGGTGGCCGACGAGTTGGGGTTCTGGGAGGGCTGGACGTTTGCGAGCGCCCTCGCCGCCGTGACCTCGCGCGCCCAAGTTGGACCCCTGGTCATGTGCACGCGGTACCGCAACCCAGCACTCGTCGCCTCGATGGCGCGGGCGCTCGACGAGGTGAGCGGCGGCCGGCTGGCGCTTGGTCTGGGTCTGGGGGGTGGCGGCGGCGACGCGCGTCTGCCCGCGTTTGGCTGGGAGGCTGACGCACCGCTCGGGCGGTTTGCCGAAGCCGTGGAACTGACGACGCGCCTCTTGCGTGATGACACCTTCGCGCACGCGGGCCGGTTCGTCTCCATCGACCATCCGGATCTCGGACCCGAGGGGCCGCAGGGACGCTCCATCCCCATCTGGGTGGCCGCCGGCAAGCCTCGCACGATGGCGGTGGCCGCGCGCTTTGCCGACGCGGTCAGCCTGTCCGAGGTGGTCACGACACCTGCCTCGGCGGCGCCGCTCCTCGCCGGCGTGCGTGCCGCGTGCGAGGAAGTGGGCCGCGACCCTGCCACGCTCGAGGTCACGGGCATCGTGCGCATTGCGCCGTCGCCCGACGGCCGCCTGGACGCGGATCGCGCCGACACCATCTCGGGCACGCCAGCCCAGATCGCCGAGGCGCTGGCAGCGCTCCACGCGGCAGGCCTGTCACACCTCACGGCGTTCATCGGGGACCCGGAGGATGCGCATCTCTACTCGGCGCTGACCCCGCGTTCGCTGGAGCGGTTTGGCGCTGTGATGGAGGCGCTCCGAGCGCTCGCCTGAGTCGCAGGCGCCGCCTCGGCGTTCGCGGCAGCCTGCGGCGGCCGGACTCGGGCGTTCGCGGCGGCCGTACGCACTCCATGGCTGGCCCCAGCGCATGCGTTGCGATACGCGTTCTGGCGAGCGCCGATCTGGCGCCGGCCGCGGGCCTTGCTCCCCTTGAAATGCATGACATGCATGCGCCACGGCCGAACGGGGTGCCACCGGGGCTGACACGGGCCGGACGGGCCCCGGCGCGCCGTCCGCTGTCACGGTGGTAGCCGCGATCCCCTGCGGCCAGTAATGGGGTGCATACGGGGAGGCATACGCCCCACAGGGCTGCCTCGCACGCCAGAAGCGCGCTACTCCCCCGCGTCCAACACCGGCAGACGCGGCGAGCGGTCCACGGTGAGGCGAAACACGTCCGG
>CAIYHO010000174.1 GCA_903925955.1 uncultured Chloroflexota bacterium | reverse complement strand
CCCGGCATAGCGCGCCGCCGTGGTTCGGGCGCTGCCCACAGACCCCGCGCCTGAGTCTGGCGTGGGTCAGGCGGCGGCAAACAGGCGACGGCAAACCGGGCGCTTGCCAATAGACACGGATAGTGGCACTATCCATCCCGCAGCCGCGACACCCTCCTCAGTACCCAAGGAGTCATCCAGCATGACCGGCGAGTCATCCGCGCCCGTTGTCCTGTCCGTGCGCGGACTTCGCAAGCGCTACGGCGACCTCGAAGCCGTCAAGGACGTCAGCTTCGACATCCGCGAGGGCGAGACCTACGGTCTGCTGGGGCCAAACGGCGCGGGCAAGTCCACCACCATCTCCATCGTCTGCGGTCTGCTGCGCCGCGACGCGGGCGACGTCACCGTTGACGGCAAGGCCATCGACACCGGCGCCGTTGCGGCGAAAGCGGGCATCGGCGTGGTCCCCCAGGACCTGGCCATCTACCCCGATCTGAGCGCCCGCGAGAACCTAACGTTCTTTGGCCGCCTGTACGGTCTTGGCGGCGCACGCCTGAAGCGCCGGGTGGACACGTGTCTGGAACTGGTTGGCCTGGCGGATCGCGCCAACGAGCGCACCGACCACTTCAGCGGCGGCATGCAGCGCCGGCTCAACATCGCCATCGGCATGCTCCACGAGCCACGGCTTCTGCTCCTCGACGAGCCCACGGTGGGCGTTGACCCGCAGAGCCGCAACGCCATCCTTGAGTCCATCGCAGCGCTTGGGCGCGAGGGCATGGCGGTCCTCTACACCACGCACTACATGGAGGAGGCCGAGCGCCTCTGCGACCGTGTGGGGATCATCGACGCGGGCGAGATCCGCGCCGAGGGCACGCGCCGCGAGCTTGTGGCGCTGGTTGGGCAGCGCGACGAGGTGCGCCTCACCGCAACCGGGGACCTTGGCGCTGCGGCAAAAGCCGTGGGCGCCATCGACGGCGTGGGCGGCGCCGTGGTCCGCGACGGCGTGATTGAGCTTGTGGTGGACGACGCGCGCGGCATGCTCCCCCGCCTGCTGGACGCCGTAGACAGGGCAGGCGCCACGGTCCGCGGCGTGGACGTGGTGCAGCCCGACCTTGAGGCCGTGTTCCTCCACCTCACCGGCCGCGCCCTGCGCGACGCGAGCTAGCCGGACCACCGCACGATGCTCACCGATCTCCGCGTCGCGGTCCTCATCGCGGCCAAAGACCTCCGCCAGCGGCTCCGGGACCGCTCGGCCATCCTCGTGTCGATCGTGGCTCCCCTGGGCCTCGCGATCATCTTCAGCGGCCTGCTGGGCAACGCCACCACGTTCCACGCGCGCTACGTCGTGGCGGACCTTGACGGCGGCCAGTTGGCCGGCATCCTGCGCAGCGGCGTCATCGGCAGCCTCGCCTCGCAAGGCATAGCGGATGTGACCGACGCCAAGACGCGCGACGAGGCGATTGCTCTTGTCACCGACGGCAAGGCCGATACCGCGTTTGTGATCCCCGCCGGGTTCACCGCCGCAATCAACGCCGGGCAGGGCGCCACGCTTGAGCTTGCCGGCGCCCGCAACGCGGCCCTCGAGACCGAGGTTGCCCGAGCGGTCGCGCAACGGTTTGGCGACAACGTTGTCACCGTCCAACTTGCCGTTGCAACGGCGTCCAAACTCAACGGCGCCCCGCTTGATCAGGCGGCCACCGGCGCCATCGTCTCGGCCGCCTCATCTGCCACGCCTGCGGTCTTCCTCACGGACGACGTCGCCAGACTCAGGCAGCTCTCCATGGCCACGTACTTCTCAGCGTCCATGGCCATCCTGTTCCTGTTCTTCTCGGCCCAGATCGGCATCGTCAGCCTCTTCGACGAGCGCCGCGCCGGCACCCTGGCGCGAATCCTCGCCGGGCCCATCCGCCCGTGGTCCGTGCTGTTGGGCAAGCTGCTGGCCGGGTTTGCGATGGGTCTGGTGTCCATCACGGTCCTCGTGGGCGCCACAACGGTTGCGCTGGGCGCCGACTGGGGTCCGCCGCTTGGTGTGGCCCTGATTGCCGTCATGGCGATCATCGCCGCGATTGGCATCTCCACGCTTGTGGCCTCGTTTGCCAAGACCGGCGAATCAGCCGGGGCGGCGGGCTCCGCCGTGGCGATCACGCTTGGTGTGCTGGGCGGCTCGTTCACGCTCAGCAGCCAGTCGCCGGACTCCATGGCAACACTCGCCCTGTTCACACCGCATGGCTGGTTCCTGCGCGGGTTGGGTGAACTCCACGGCACGGGCGCAACCGCTGCCGATGCGCTCCCCGCGGCCGGTGTCCTGCTTGCGATGGGCGTCGTCACCCTGGCGCTTGGCCTTGTCCGCGCCCGCACGCTGGTGACCGCCCGATGATTGACATCCGCAAGGTCATCGAGATTGGCCGCGTCAACCTGCTCCGCCAGGTCCGCGACCGCAGCGACCTCTTCTTTGTCTTCGTCCTGCCCACAATCATCATCGTGGCGCTGGGGCTCCAGTTTGGCGGCGCCCAGCTTGTCCGCGTGGGCGTTGTTGCGCCCGCGGGCGATGCCGCCGCGACAGCCCTCGTGGAGCAGATCCGCGGCGACGGCAAGACGCTGGATCTGCGCACCGTGGCGACCGTCGATGAGCTCCGCAACCTTGTGGAGCGCGGGCGTCTCGAGGCTGGCGTGGTGATCCCCGACGGGTTTGGCGCCGCACTCTCCGGCACGGGCGACGTGTCAGTGACCTACCTCGCCACCACCGGGGCAGTCACGAGCGGCGTTCGCGCGCCCATCGATGCCGCCATCGCCAAGCTCGCGGCCATCACCACCGCGGCACGCGTGGCGGCGGGATCCAGCGGCAGCATCGCGGCCGCACGACCCGTGGCCGAGTCCCTGTACGACACCGTCCCGGGCATCACCATCGAGGCCAGGACCGTTGGGGAAGCCGGCATGTTTGCGGGATTCTCCGGGTTCACGTTTGGCGCGTCCACCCAGCTGGTGCTGTTCATGTTCCTGACGTCAATGACGGCTGCCGGGCGGCTGGTCTGGACGCGCAAGATCGGCGTGTCCCGGCGGATGGTCTCCACGCCAACCTCCGTGGCGACCATCGTTGCCGGCGAGGCGCTGGGGCGCTTTGCCGTCGCCATGCTGCAGGCCGGCTACATCATCGCCGTGTCGTCGCTGGTCTTTGGTGTTTCGTGGGGCGATCCCCTCGCGGCCGGGGCGCTCATCACGCTCTTCGGCGTGGTTGCGGCGGGCGTGGCGCTGCTGGTGGGCGCGCTGGCCCGCACCCCCGATCAGGCGTCGTCGATGGGCGTGTTTGTGGGCCTCGCGATGGGCGCACTGGGCGGGTCGATGATCCCGTTCCAGATCATGCCGCCGCTCATGCAGAACGTCGCGCGCCTGCTGCCCCAGTCGTGGACGCTGCTGGGGATCCAGTCGCTCATCCGCGATGGCGGCGGGATCGCCTCGGTGGCGCCCAACCTGGCCGTGCTTGCGGTCTGGGCGGTGGGCGTCATGGCGCTGGCGTCCTGGCGGTTCCGCAAGGCGATTACCGGCTAGGCCTCGCGGTCACCGGGGGGCGGCCCCCACTTTTCACTAGGAATGAACAACATCCGGGCGCTGCGCCGGTCGTGTTCACAAGGAATGGAAAGTTGCCGTTCTCGCACCGCTCAGCGGCCCCTGTAATCGCTTCCGCGCCTCCAGATCGGGGCCACCTGGGCTCCATGCCCCGCCAGCGCGCCCGTCCTGTTCATTAGGTTTGAACAGCGCCGGTCCGGGGACGCGCCGGTCCGGGGCCGAGCCCGCTGGCCGGGGACGCACCACGGCCGGGCCGGGCCGGCGCCGGTCCGGGGCCGAGCCCGCACTCGAGTCGATGCCTCAGATGGACCCGATCAGGACCGGAGCCCCGCCGCCACCCGACGCGGGCACCAGGCTGACGCCAAACCGTGCGCCTGGCTCCAGCAGGCCGCCCCAGCCGGACATCGATCCAACCCAGTAGCCGGTACCGCCGGTGAAGTCCATCGCCCCAATCGGCGTGCGCTTGCCGTCATGCTCCACCCAGCATCGATAGGTCTGCCCGGGCTCGGGTGTCGGCAGCGCGCTCGTCACCACCGCGATCTCGGTGTTGCTCCAGACGAGCGTGCCGCCCGGGGCGCCATCGGCGGTCTGTAGCGGCGTGATCCAGTGCACGGGATCCGCCAGCACACGGTCCATCGTTGAGGCAACGGCCGAAAGCTCGGCCGCCTCGGCTCGGGCACGGTCCACTTCGCCGGTCTGGATCCAGGCGATGCTCCCCGCGCCCAGCGCCACCACCAGCGCCGCAGCCACGGCGAGCCACGGCAGACGGCGGGATGCCGCCCATCGGCGGGAGGCGCCAACGGGGACAACTGGCGGAGCCGTCACCACCGCCTCCATGACCCGAGCACGCATCCCTGCGGGGGCCTTGAGCATGTCGAAGTCGGACGGACGTGCCGACGCCCGCGCATCGGCGAAGGAGACCCACGTCCGCCGCCACGCTGCCACTTCCTGGGCACACGTTTCGCACAGGTCCACGTGGGCGCGCAGCGGCGCCGCTTCCGGAGATGCGTCGCTCTCTAGGGCCCGGAGGCGCGCAGGTTCAAACGCCAAGTCTGCGAGGAGCTCGTGGGCCTCAGCGTGGTCCATCGCCGCCTCCACGTGCCGCTGCGGCTGGGATCACATCGGCCAGATCCGGCACGCCTTCGAGCGCTCCGCGGAGCGCGGCCAGCCCGCGCCGAGTCCGCGTCTTCACCGTGCCAAGCGGCCAGCCCAGACGCTCGGCCACCTCGGCCTGCGTGAGCCCTTCGTCATAGGCAAGCTCAAGCGGGCGCCGCTCCACGTCGGGCATGGCCGAGAGGGCCGTGCGCACGACGGCGCGCGTCCACTCGCGGGTCACCACCTGGTCGGGCGCCGAGTCGCGGTTGGTGCCCCCGCCCACAAGCCGGCCTCCGGCGAGGGCCCGCTCCAGAGCACCGGTGACATCGTCGTCGCCGCCTGTGGGGTCCACCAGCCTTGGGCGGCGCGCGGCCGCACGCGCCCGGTCGATTGCCTTGTTGCGCGCAATCCGCAGCAGCCACCCCACAAGGGTCCCAGCCGCGGGCTCATAGGTGTGCGCCTGCCGCCAGAACGCCACAAAGGCGTCCTGGACAATCTCCTCGGCCGCCTGCCGATCACGCAGGAACCGGGCCACGGCCCCAAAGAGGACATCCGCGTGGCGGTCGTAGACGGCGCCAAACGCGGCCTCGTCGCCACCCGCCACGCGAGCGGCAAGGGCGGCATCGTCGGCTGGAAGGCGTTCACCGGTCACCCGCGCATCCTCGCACGCTACGAGGAAACCGTGATTGTGCCGGTCATCGAACTGTGGATTGCGCAGTGGTAGACGTACGTCCCAGCCGTGGCGAACGTGAAGCTGAAGGCTGCCCCCGAGCCCAGCCGGCCGCTGGCAAACGAGCCGTCGGCGGCAGTCACCGTGTGCGGCGCGCCGTCGCTGTTGGTCCAGGTGACGGCGGTGCCCACCTTGACCTTGACCGATCCGGGGTCAAACGCGAAATTGGCGATCGCCAGGGTTGTGGCGCCGCCGGCGGCGACGGCCTGCGTGGCGGCTGGCGCGGCCTGCGTGGCGGCTGGCGCGACGCTTGCGGCCGCGTCAACGTTGCCCACGCCGTAGTCGTATCCGCCGTTGCCCTTCGCGCTGGTGGAGGCCACGGGCGCACTGCTTGCGGCCGGTGCGGCCGTCGCCGGCGCTGTCCCGGCGGGCGTCGCAAGCGCAGAACTCCCGCATGCGGCAATCGCCAGCGTCGCAATCGCCAGCGTCGCAAGCAGCGCCAGACCGGCGCGCATCCGGGTGTTGTTCGCCATGAGGGCAACTCCTTGAGCCGCGGCCCCGGAGACGGGAGCCGATAGGACCCACTACGACGAAACTGCCCATCCGGTTTTGGCGCACGTCCGCCGTGCGGGAACCCGCACCCACCTGCGCACCCCCTCGAATGGAGGTTGCCACATGGCCCTCGCGTGACCCGACACCCCGAGCGTACGTTCGGGGCCCCAGTTGAGGTTTGCCATGCTCCGCCGTCGCACACGCCTTCTCGTGGCCATCACCGGCTTGATTGCCGGCGTCGCTATGGTCAGTCCGGCCGCGGCCGGCACCGGCATCGGAGCGTTGTTCAACCTGGGCCGCTCCAACACCGTCAACCGGACAACAACGCTCACCGGGACCACCTCCGGGCGGATCCTCGCGCTCGCCAACAAGGGGACGGGCTCTGCGTTGTCGCTGTCAACGCGTGTCGGTCAGGCTCCCATGACGGTCACATCGTCCACACGCGTGACCCACCTCAATGCCGACCTGCTTGACGGGCTTGATGCTTCGGCGTTTGTGAAGGGCACGGGTTCCCTCGTGTCGTCGAGAACCACCATGGTGCCAGTCACAATCCTCACGCCCATCCTTGAGATCGCGGGGTTTGGCGAGGTCCAGGCCGGCTGCGGTTGGAGCGGCTTCAGCAACTACTCAATCTGGTTCCAGAACGGGCCGGACAAGGCCACCGATCTCTGGGTCACCTACTCCCCGTCCTCAATCGCGGCATTCCACGCGCTTGCCCCGGGCGGCGGTACGTACATCTCGGTGCTCATGGAGGAAGCCTCTGAGGTGTACCGCGTGACCCTTGGCTCGCCGGACGGGCGGATGTCTGAACTCACCGTCGCCGGTGTGCTGGACGGCGAGAACTGCCTCCTGTACGCGTCAGCCTTCGGGGGTTGACCGCCCTGCGCGCTCGAGCCGTCTTGGGGATCAGGGGCGCGGCGCCAACGCGTTTGCGCCACCCGCTGGACCAAGCCAACCGGCAAGGCGCCCCGCTGGACAGCCCCAGAACCGGCGCGCTAATATCCTTCACATGACATTGAACATCTATACGCGACGAAGCGCCCGACGACGAAGCGCCCTCGGCGCCCGGGGCACCCTGCGCGTCCGGAACGCCGCGAGCGCCAGGGGCAGCCGGTGACGCTCCCCGACCGGCAGGCGATGCGGCGCGACCTTGCCGAGGAGCTCTCGTTCCGCAACCCCATGCGCAAGATGCACGCCATGCGCCACTGGCCGTCGGGCCGGCTCAGCCTTGTGCACCTCAACGTGCTCATGCTGCTTGACGATGAAGGCCCCATGCCCATGCGCGGGCTCGCCGAGGCGCTTGATGTCTCGCAGGCAAGCGCCACGGGCATCGTGGACCGCATGGAGCAGCGCGGCCTCGTGGTCCGCGAGCGTGACGATCAGGACCGCCGCGTCGTGCGTGTGAGCATCACCGAGCAGGGCCAGGCGCTGATTGCCGGGCTTGCCGCGGAACGCCGCGACCACATGATCCTGATTGTTGACCGCCTCACCGACGCCGAGCTTGCCGGGCTGCTGGCAGGCATGCGCGCCCTCCGCCGCATCCGCGAAGACTTCCACCCCGGCCACCCCGGGCACCCTGTACCCACCCCCACACCGGAGACCCCCGAATGACCGCCGTCTTGCGCAGGTACCTCGCGCCCTACAAGGTGCCAATGGCCATCGTGATGGTGCTGCTCTTGGTGCAGGCCATCGCCAACCTGTACCTGCCGGAGCTCAACGCCGACATCATCAACAACGGCGTGTCCAAGGGCGACACGGACTACATCGGCCGGACCGGCGGCTTCATGCTGGTTGTGACCTTCGCGCTGATGATCGCCGCGATGGTGTCGGTGTTCCTCTCCGCCAAGATTGCGATGGGCTTTGGGCGCGATGTGCGCAGCGGGCTCTTCCGCAAAGTGGAGACGTTTAGCCAGGTGGAGGTCAACCACTTCGGCGCCGCCAGCCTGATCACGCGCAACACCAACGACGTGACGCAGGTCCAGCAGGTGGTCCTGCTTGGGCTGAACATGATGATCTCGGCCCCGATGATGGTCATTGGCGGCCTCATCATGGCCCTCCGCCAGGACGTGCCGCTCTCGGGGATCCTGCTGGTGATTGTCCCGATCATGGGCGTCCTCATCGGCAGCGTCATGAGCCGCGCCATCCCGCTGTTCCAGGCGATGCAGAAGAAGATTGACCGCATCAACCTGGTCATGCGCGAGACGCTCTCAGGCGTCCGGGTCATCCGCGCGTTTGTGCGCACGCGTCATGAGGAGGAGCGCTTCGACGAGGCGTCCGCAGACCTCATGCAGACCGCGCTCAAGGTCAACCGCCTCTTCGCCATCACCATGCCGGCGCTCATGGCCATCATGAACGTGAGCACCGTGGCGGTCCTGTGGCTGGGCGCCTACCGCGTGGACTCGGGCGGCATGCCCATCGGCAACCTCACCGCGTTCCTGCAGTACATCATCCAGATCCTCTTCGCGATCATGATGGCCACGATCATGTTTGTCATGGTCCCGCGGGCCGCGGTCTCAGGCGTGCGCATCCGCGAAGTCCTTGACACAGACCCGTCCATCAAGGACCCCGACGCCCCCGTCTCCCCCAAGCGCACCGGGCGCGTGGAGTTCCGCGACGTGGAGTTCCGCTACCCGGGCGCCGAGGAGCCTGTCCTGCGAGGGATCAGCTTCTATGCCAACCCGGGCGAAACCACGGCCATCGTGGGCTCCACGGGCTCCGGCAAGACCACGCTGATCAACCTGCTGCCGCGCTTCTACGACGCAACCGGCGGCACGGTGCTTGTGGATGGCGTGGACGTGCGGACGATGGATCGCCAGGACCTCTGGCGCAGGATTGGCATGATCCCCCAGAAGGCGTTCCTCTTCAGCGGCACCGTGGCCAGCAACCTGCGCTACGGCAACGAGCAGGCGGATGAGCCTGCGCTGTGGTCTGCCCTGGACATTGCGCAGGGCAAGGAGTTTGTCACCGAGATGGCGGAGCAGCTTGCGGCTCCCATCTCGCAGGGCGGCACCAACGTCTCGGGTGGCCAGCGGCAGCGCCTGGCCATCGCCCGAGCCCTTGTGAAGCAGCCCGAGGTCTACGTCTTTGACGACAGCTTCTCAGCGCTGGACTTCCGCACCGACGCCCGCCTCCGCGCGGCGCTGGCGCGGGAACTGGGCGGGGCAACGGTCATCATCGTCGCCCAGCGCGTGGGCACCATCCTCCATGCGGACCAGATTGTGGTCCTCGAAGACGGGAGGGTGGCCGGTATTGGCACACACGATGAACTCATGAAGACCTGCGAGACGTATCGCGAGATCGTGCTGTCCCAGGTCACCGAGGAGGAGGTCGCATGAGCGGCTCGATGCAGCCCCGCGGGGGACCGGGCGCCCCAATGGGCGGCGGAATGGGCGGCGGAATGGGCGGCGGCAGGCCCGGCGGTCCTAGCGGTCGTCCCCCCGGTGGTCCCGGTGGTCCCGGCGGCGGTCCGCCCCACATGGGAATGATGATGCCGGTGGTGAAGTCCAAGGACTTCAAGGGCACCTTCCGCCGGCTCTTGGGCGAACTCCTCCCCGAGCGCCCCAGGATCATCGGGGTCCTGGTCCTGGGCGTCATCAGCGTGGGCATGGCCATCGTGGGGCCCAAGATCCTGGGCAACGCCACCAACATCCTGTTTGAGGGTGTCGTTGGCAAGCAGCTCCCCGCGGGCATGACCAAGGAGGCGATCATCGCCGGCCTGCGTGCGCAGGGCCAGGGCAACTTTGCCGACATGCTCTCCGGGATGAACGTCACGCCGGGCGTTGGCGTGGACTTCAGCGCGCTAGGCGTGATCCTGGCGGTGGTAGCCGGGATCTACCTGCTGAGCGCCGTCTTCGCGTGGGCCCAGAGCTACATCATGGCCGGCGTCACGCAGCGCACGGTCTATGCGCTGCGCGGCCGCGTTGACCAGAAGCTTGGCCGCCTGCCGCTGTCCTACTTTGACCGCGAGTCCCGCGGCGACATCCTCTCGCGCGTCACCAACGACATCGACAACATCAGCCAGACGCTCCAGCAGAGCCTGACGCAGCTGATCACGTCGCTGCTCACGGTCATCGGCGTCATGGTGATGATGCTGACCATCAGCCCCATCCTCGCGGCCGTCTCGATCATGGTGGTGCCCGCGTCCCTCGTGGTCACCATCTTTATCGCCAAGCGCTCGCAGAAGCAGTTCAAGACGCAGTGGGAGCGAACCGGCACGCTCAACGGGCACATCGAGGAGATGCACACCGGCCACGCCATCGTGAAGCTCTTTGGCCGGCAGGAGGAGGCGATTGAGGAATTCGACCGCCAGAACGAAGAGCTCTACCAGGCCAGCTACAAGGCCCAGTTCATCTCCGGGCTGATCCAGCCGGCCATGACCTTTATCTCCAACCTCTCGTACGTGGCCATCTGCGTCATCGGCGGCGTCCGCGTGGCGTCAGGCCAAATGAGCCTGGGCGATGTGCAGGCATTCATCCAGTACTCGCGCCAGTTCACCATGCCCATCATTCAGGCAGCGTCCATCGCCAACGTGCTCCAGAGCGCGGTGGCATCGGCCGAGCGGGTCTTCGAGCTGCTGGACGAAGCCGAAGAGATCCCCGATCCGGTTAGCCCCGCGGTCCTTGCGGAGCCCGCCGCCGGGCGCGTCACCTTTGAGAACATCTCGTTCCGCTACGCGGCGGACAAGCCGCTCATCGATGACCTTTCGCTCACCGTGGAGCCGGGGCAAGTGGTGGCCATCGTTGGCCCAACGGGCGCGGGCAAGACCACGCTTGTCAACCTGCTCATGCGGTTCTACGACGTGAGCGCGGGCCGGATCACCGTGGACGGTCTGGACACACGCACCATCACGCGCGACAACCTGCGCCGAACCTTCGGGATGGTCCTCCAGGACGCCTGGCTGTTCAAGGGCACCATCCGCGAGAACGTGCTGTACGGCGCCGATGGCACCGTGCCGGACGCGCAGTTCCACGAGGCGGTTGAGGCCGCCCACGTGGACCACTTTGTGAAGACCCTCCCCGAGGGCTACGACACGGTGCTCGACGACGACGCCACCAACACGTCGGCCGGCGAGAAGCAGCTGCTCACGATTGCCCGCGCGTTCTTGGCAGACCCGCCCATCCTGATCCTCGACGAGGCCACCTCGTCGGTGGACACGCGGACCGAGGTCCTCATCCAGCGCGCGATGAAGCGCCTGATGCAGGGGCGCACGTCCTTTGTGATCGCCCACCGGCTCTCCACCATCCGCGACGCCGATGTCATCCTCGTAATGCAGGATGGTGCCATCGTGGAGCAGGGCACACACGCCGAGCTGCTGGCGAAGCGTGGGTTCTACCACGAGCTCTACGCCTCGCAGTTTGATGAGGCCATCAACGCGGAGGGCACTGGCCAGCGCGTGGCGTAGGCGGCCGTGGCACAGCCGGCCCGCGGCGCGGGGGCCCGTGAATGCGGGCCACCCCCCTCTAGCGGGCAATGCCGTTTGACACTGGCGGGCGTGCCCGCAGAGAGCAGACCATGCAAATACTGCCCGGAGGCACCGGGTTTGACGCTGCCCCCACCATTCGCAGGACTCGGGGGGCGCAGGATGCGTTGGGCCAGGTGCTCGCCCCGTTGCTCCACGGGGCGCATCCTCGGGCGCCGGGAGCGGCCACATCGCCGGGAGCAGGCCCGGGCGCAAGGCCAAGAGCAGACTCAACCAGGAAGTTCTCGCCAGACTCCCAGGACCGTACCCGGATCCTGCGTCGGGCGACGTAGCGAGGGCCCAAAGGCATGCACCAGCAGCGACACAAGCACCTATCCCGCCTCGGCGCCGGCCTCACGGCCGCAGCCATGTTGGCCACGTTCGCGGGGCCAGCCACGGCCGTTTCGGCAACCGCGGTCAACGACGCCGTCACTGCCCAGGTTGGTGGTGTGGCGGTCACCGGCAACCTCCTGACCAATGACCTTGGGGCCGGCCTGACAATCACCGCCATCGACTCGCTGACGCCCGGTGCTGGCACCTTTGTTGTCAGCCTGGCCACGGGTGACTACACCTTTACGCCGCCCGCCGTGTGGTATGGGCACCTGAACCTCAACTACACCATCAGCGACGGATCCATTACGGACATCGGCGTGGTCACCGTCACCGTCAACGCCCCGCCCACCGTTGTGCGACACCTTGCCACCACCCCCGAGAATGTGGCGCTTGGCATGAGCAGCGCCACCCTGCGGGTTGGATCCAACGATCCGGACGGCAACACGCTCACGGTGAGCGGCGTCAGCAACGCGCTGCGCGGCGAAGTGGTGTACGCGACCGGTGTTGCCACCTTCACGCCCACGGCCGATACCTGCGGCCTTGCCGCCGGCGGATTTGACTACACGGTCAGCGACGGGTTTGGCGGCTCCGCCACCGCGCATGTCGTTGTGAACATCACGTGCGCCAACTCCACGCCCGTTCTGGTCGCGGACACCGCGACCATCGACGAGAACAACCCCGCTCAGCTGTTTGACGTCCTGGCCAACGACCGCGATCCGGACGTCAACGAAGCGCTCACCATCACCGACCTGAACCTGTTCTGGTCCTACAGCGGCACCGTCGCCATTGTGGACAACGAGGTTCAGTTCACGCCGTCCACGCTGTGGTACGGCGATGCCATCATCACCTACACCGCCAGTGACGGCGTGCGCACCGCACAGACCACGCTGACGGTCACCGTCACCCGTGACACCGTTGCCCCAATCGTGACCGCCCCAACCATCACCTGGGGAGCGGGCAAGGTTGGCGCAAACGTGCCGCTTGCCGTGTCCTGGACCTCCACCGACACCTGGACCGGCGTCAAGATCAATGAGGCAGAGGTCAAGATTGGCGCGGCAGACTGGGCCCCGCTCTACAGCGGCCCGGCCAGCACGTTCACCACAACCTACGTCTTCGGGACCACCTTCCAGTGGCGAGTCCGCGCCACCGACAACGAGAACAACGCATCCGAGTGGGTGACATCGGCGCTCGTCACCGCCGCTGACTTCCAGACCGCCTCCACCAAGCTCACCTACACCGGGACGTGGCGCTATGTGGCCACCGCAAGCGGCTCCGGCAGCGGCTATCGCTACACGCCCTACAAGGGCGGCTCTGTGTCGATGAAGTTCACGGGTCGCAGCGTCGCGTGGGTTGCCCCCACCAACAAGCTGTCAGGCTGGGTCAGGGTCTATGTGGACGGCAAGTCTGTCGCCCGCGTGAACCTGTACAGCGCAGTCACCGCAACCGGCAAGATCGTCTTCACGAAGAGCTGGGCCACCAACGGCACCCACACCATCAAGATCGTCAACGATGAAGTGGGTCACCGAGCCAACCTGGACGTCTTCGTCACGCTCCGCTAGCCAACCGGCGCTGACGCACCGCGTCAGCGCCATCTCCAGCGCCTCCCCAAGCGACGGCGCCGCTGCCCTGCCGGCGGCGCTGTCGCATTTACGGGGACAGAACATGTGCGGGGGCAGAACCGGAAGCGCAGAGGCAGGGACCCGAGGCGCGACGCGCAGCAGCCGTCGGGTCAGATGAGGCGCGACGCGCAGCAGCCGCTGCGTCAGCCGATGAGAGAGCGCTCCACGATGGCGAGGATCTCGTCGCCGTAGCGTTCAAGCTTGTCTGGGCCGATGCCCGGGATCCGGCGCAGGGCCGGGCGCGTCCGCGGCCGCGACTGGGCAATCAGCGTAAGCGTGTTGTCGTGCGCGATGACGTACGGCGGCACCGCTTCAAGACGGGCCTGCTCCGTGCGCCATGCGCGCAGGGTCTCAAACAGCGGATCGCCCGTGGCGCCCGGCCGTGGGGCGCGATCGGCCGTGGGGTGCATGGGTGAACCCGGCAACACCGTGACGCGGTTGGACGGCGGGGGCCGCAGATCGTCAAGGAACCGGCTGGCTTCACGCCGCGCCATGCGTCCGCGGACATCGCGCTGCAGAGCCCATGACAGCAGCAGGTGCTCGCGCGCCCGGGTCATCCCCACATACAGCAGGCGCCGCTCCTCGGCAATCGCCTCGTCATCGCCAGCGGCAGACGCGGCCTGGCGGATGGGCAGGTTGCCCTCCTCCAGGGACGGCAGCGCAACAGCGTCCCACTCCAGACCCTTGGCGCGGTGCAGCGTCAGGAGGTTCACGCCGTCAGCGGCGCCCTCGCGCTCGTGCGCGGCCCGGGCATCCAGCGCGGCCAGCAGCGCTGTGGCGGTGAGGGTCCCATCGCCTGCCGCCAGGCTCTCCACGATGGCCAGCAGCGTCTCAAGCGACGCCCGCCGCTCGCGTGCCTCCTGACCGGACCCGGCTTCGTCTTCCTCAGCAGTCTCGTCAAACCCCAGCGCCTCGCGCCACAGGGCGCGGACACGACCGGCAAGTGCGGGCCCAAGCAGCGATGCGTCGGGCGCGTCTGAGGTGGCCAGCTTGCGCAGCGTGATGACCGCGGTCCGCACCTCGGGTCTGGCGTAGAACCGCAGGCCGCGCACCTGGTAGGCAATCCCCGCGCGGGTCAGCGCTTCCTCGATGGGCGGCAGCTGGGCGTTTATCCGGACCAGCACCGCCACTTCGGCGGGCTTTGTCCCCTCGCGCAGACGCAGCGTGATCCAGGCGCAGAGCGCGGCAAGCTCCACCACATCGGTGGTGTGCTTTGCAATCACCGGATCCGGCCCGTCCGGCCGTGTTGCCACAAGCTGCTTTGTGCGGCCGTCTGCGCTGATCAGCCGGTTGGCAAGCGCAAGGACCTGGGGTGACGACCTGTAGTTGTTCATGAGCGAGAGCTCCAGCGCTCCCTCCCACCGCGTTGCAAACGAGCGCAGGTACCCCGACGATGCACCGGTGAACGTGTAGATGGCCTGGTCCTCGTCGCCTACGACACACAGGTCGCGGCGATCGCCCATCCAGAGCTCCAGAAGCCGCTCCTGGAGCGGGTTGGTGTCCTGATACTCGTCCACGCTGATCCAGGACTTGCGAGCACGCACCGTCTCGGCCGCGTCCGGGTCATCCTCAAGCAGGCGGACCGTCTCAAGCAGGAGGTCCTCAAAGTCCATCCGGTGCGCCTTGACCTTGAGGCGCTCGTATTGGTCATACACCTTGGCAAGCAGGTCGCCAGGGATTGGCGGCTCCCGATGCGCAGCGGCGGCCTCGCGCTCGTAGTCGCGCGGGGCAACTCGGCGGACCTTCGCCCATTCAATCTCGTCCGCGATGTCTTTGGCGGGCCGGAACCTGTAGTTGCCTGGGAGGTGGCGTGCCAGCGGCCCCACCATCGAAAGCTTTGAGTCCAGCAGCGCCGGCATGTCCGCACCATCGTGGCGCGACGCCCAGAAGTGGCGGATCTGGCTCAGGGCGTGGGCGTGGAAGGTCCGCGCAGTGACGCCCGGCAAGCCCAGAACCCGTAGCCGCTCCCCCATCTCGCCCGCGGCCTTGTCCGTGAAGGTCACCACAAGCGCCTGGTCCGGCGCCACAACGCCCGTGGCGATGGCGTAGGCCGTCCGGCGCGAGATCACGCGGGTCTTGCCAGAGCCTGCTCCGGCAAGAATGACCACCGGGCCATGGACGGCGAGTACGGCAGCACGCTGCTCAGGATCAAGATCCGAAAGCAGGTCTTCCCGAGGATCCGAGGGCTCAAGAGACGACATCACTACGAGGCTAGCAGGCGCCACTTACCTAGGACACCTCCGAGCGGCCCAAATGCGTCCATTTGGGTCAATCTGCTGCTGCTGCCGCGGTCAAACTGGCCATCTCGTCGTCTGAGAGCACCAGATCGGCGGCCGCAGCGTTTGCCTCCAGCTGCGCAATCGTCCTGGCGCCCGGGATTGCCACGGTGTTTGGATGGCCCAGGACCCAGGCAAGAGCAACCTGCGTCCACGATGCGCTGTTGGCGCGGGCCACTTCACCCAACACGGATCGGACGGCCGCAAGCCGATGCGCCTGGGCGTCGTCCTGGCGCAGATACCGGCGCATGCCCGCGGACGCTGCGGCGCTTGCCGGGTCATGACCCTCAGAGAGCAGACCCTGTCCAAGCGGCGAGTAGGCCACCACCAGCCGATCATGGGCCGCCGCCCACGGCACAAGCTCCGTTGCCGGGGCCGGCGCCATCAGCGAGAAGCGCACCTGGTTTGCCACAATCGGGGCGCGAAGGGCCCGTTCCGCCCGCTGCCAGTCTTCAAGCGAGTAGTTGCTCACGCCCACGCGCTTCACGAGGCCTGCGGCAAGCAGCGGCCGAACCGACTGCATGACGCGACGCGCCGACACAAACGGGTTGGGCCAGTGCGCGTAGTAGAGGTCAAGCGCGTCAGCCTGGAGGCGGCGTCGGCTCCCCTCGCACTGCCAGGCAACCATGTGCTCGGCCGGGGCGACGGGCATGAACTTGGTGGCCACCGTGATGGCGGCGCGCTCGTGGGGCGGCAGGGCGAGGGTTGGGTCAGTCAGGGTCTCGCCGATGATCCGCTCGCTTTTGGCGGGGCCATACACCTCGGCTGTGTCAAGCATCGTGATGCCCAGCTCCAGCGCGCGGCGGATCAGGGCAGGCGCCACCTCGCTGGCGTATGCCTCGCCATACCCCCACTCGCGGGAGCCAAACTGCCACGTGCCAAGGCCAATCCGCGAAACGCGGAGCCCATTTGCCTCGATGTAGCGCATGCCCTCCAGTGTATGGCGCACCCACCAATTGCGATTGGCGGCATCAGGGCCTGACGACCACACTGGACATATTGCAGTGTTCATGTACACTGTCACTATGTCAGAAGACCAGCCCGCCCCAGACGCCGAGTTCACGCTGCAGGCAATTGCTGCTGCGTCAGAGATGCCTGTTCGGACGCTGCGGTTCTACCTGGCGCAGGGTCTCCTGCCGTCCCCGGTCCGCCAAGGCCAACACACGAGGTATCCCGCAAGCACCCTGCATCGGCTCACCCTGCTCCGCAGGCTTCGGGCGGCCAACACTCCCCTCGCGGAGATCCGGGACCGGCTCACCGCAATGTCGGATGCGGACGTTGTGCTTGCTCTCGGGGCCACTCGGCCGGCAACGCGTGTCGTGGCGCCTCTGGGATCAGCGTCTGACTCGGGCCCGGGTCTCGGCATGGACCTCGCGCTGGGCTGGACGGACCAGGACGCGCCAGACGTCATCGCCAGCCCGCGTCCAAGCCCGGTCGCCGCACCCCAGCGAAGCCAGTGGGAGCGGATTGTGCTGGAGCCCGGCATCGAGCTCACCGTCCAGCGCCCGCTCACGCGGCTGGCCGCCAAGCGCGTGGACAGGCTTGTGGCATATGCCCGCGAGCTGCTCATCCGCGACCTCGCCGACATCACCTGACCACCTTCCCCATCACCTTCCCCGCAGCGAAGGAGCGGTCCATGGACCCCAAGCACTTGCCCATCCCGTACCCCGTTACCACGCCCGTCACCACCCGCACTGGAGCAACGATGCCCAACAACGCCCTTCCGCTCAGCGTCACCATCGATGGCGACACCGTCAAGATCTCGGACCCGCTGCTGCCCAAGGTTCCGGCCACCACCATCACCCTCCAGCGAACGCTGCGGATCCCGGATGACGGGCGCGAATGGCCGCTGCCGCCAGGCCTTGGCAACTTCCCGCTGCGCACGGTGGAGAGCCTGGGCGACAAGGCCCCGGCCGGGATGCGCCAGCGCGGCGGCATCGTCGTGCCCATCTACCAGGCCGAGGCGCTGTGGCTCAGCTTCAACGCGCCTGACTGGCGGCCCATGGCCATCAAGGTTGGCGCGGGCATGGTCAACGCCGTCAACGCAGACCCGCTTGACGGGCAACTCCGCCGCGGGCGCGAGGACTACCTTGTCACGCCGCCGCAACCGTGGCTGGACGGGTTCAAGACCGGCGAGGGCACCATCAGCCAGTTTGTGGCGATGCCGCTTGGCTCCGGCACCACGGTGGAGGGCCAACTGACGGGGGCCGAGACCATCGGCGGGCTGCAGCTCATGGTGGCGGGGCCCAAGCCCGGGCGCTTCCCCGAGGAGCCGCCGCACCGTGAGGTCCACGCGATGCGTGCATCCATGTCGCTCGAAATGCCGGCGTTCCTGCGGATGCCGTCCGCTGCACCGGCGATGGGGCTGGGGGCCGGCGGGCGCATGACGCAGAAGCTGTACCCGGACCCGCACGGCGCAGACACCTGGGACGCAACGCGGGCCGCGCGGATCTGGATCCACCTTGTGCCGGCACCGTTCTGGACGGCGCTTACCGGTGAGCCGCGCCCCAAGACCCCGGCAACCCACGAGCAGTACGTCGCCCACGGATGGCCGTGGTTTGCGGTGTACGACGAGCCCCTGGGCGATATGGCCGTGGATCCGCGCTGGAGTGCCGTCAAGACCGTCCAGGCACTGACCGACAGCTTCCGCACCGTGACGCAGAAGGTCACCACCACGAACTGGTGACAGACAAGGTGGCGCGGCGGCCGTGGAGGATCACGCCATGTGTTGGTCTTGGCTCTTTGGCGGCAAGCCCGCAGCGCGCGATGTGGGCAATGCGGACGCGGGTCCGGGCGTCTTTGTGTGTTCCACATGCGGGCGCTCGGATCTGCCGGAGGTGGGCGAGTGGGACCCGCCCATCTGTGAGGAGTGTGACGCGGCCATCAACTTTGATGCGGAGATGGAGAGCGGCGCCTTTGACGACAACGACGCCTCCTAGCGGACGCTAGGCGTTGTCGTCCAGACCCAGTGTGGCCTGGACAAACGGGGCGGCGGGCTCGGCGGCCTGGCGGGACGGCGTGACCGTGGCCGGGTCAGGCGCCTCCGGGGCGTTCAGCGGGTGGGCGCCCATACGCAGGAGCAGGCGGTTGCCCTCGGGGGCGTCGTCGGCTTGGCGGACGAAGACCGGCACCCAGGCCGCCTTGAGGGCCTCCTCGGCACCGGACCATGTGCCGCCCGTACGGGCTGCGCTGGCAACGATGACCGCCACATCGGCAAGCGCGTAGATGAGCTTGTTGCGCCCCATCGCGGCACCCGCGGTAAAGCCTGCGCCCGGGTTGTACGGCGACGCAAGGAGCGCCAGCCCGTCGGTCAGCGCCTCACGGGTCTCCGGCTCGCGGATGCGGCGCTCGATGCCCTCGGGCAAGAGCCCCAGCACGGTCCCGCCGGCCGCCAACGCCGCACGCATCGCCGTCTGATCCACGCCTCGGGCGCCGCCGGAGACCACGGCACGGCCCGCACGCGCCGCACTCGACGCAACGTCTGCCGCAAAGGACTCGCCTGCCGCGTCAATGTCACGCGAGCCCACAATCGCCACGCCCCCGGCGTTCAACAGGGACCGCTCCCCCGCCGTAAACAGCACGGGCGGCGCCTTGGGCCCCAGCCGGTCGCGGAGGCGCCAGGGATACGCGTCATCCGCAAGCGTCACGGCGCTGATGCCGCGCATCGCAAGCCGGTCAAGCTCAATGGCCAACTGGCCAGTCCGCGCCAGCTGGCGAACCGCGGCCTCCGCGGAGGGCACGGCGTCACCAAGGAGCTGCGCCAGAGCAGCCTCGTCCAGCCCCAGGAGGGACCCCGGCGCCAGACCAGCACGCGCAACCTGCGCCGCCACCTTGGCCCAGCCCGCGGGTCCCAGCGGACGCGCGTCGTCGCCCCGCCCCGCCGCAACGCTGGTGCAGAGCAGCAGGATGGCGCGGGCGTCGTCAGACATCGGGCCAATCGCGTCCATCGCGTCCATCGCGTCCATCATGCCCCGCGTGCTGATGCAACGGCGAACGCAAACGGATGCACGGGGCCAGACCCATGGGCGCGCAGCAGCTCCCCGGCCACCGTGAGCGTCCACTTGGAGTCCACGATGTCGTCAACCAGCAGCACCGGCCCGGGCAGCACCAGGTCCCCGGCAATCCCCAGCTTGCGGCGCGCGTTGGCCTCCTGCTGCCAGCTGTTTGCCATGTCCTTCTGCGAGGCGTGGCCCAGCGAGGCGGTGAGGCACTCCACGTACGGCAGACCCAGCTGCGCGGCAATCCGCTGCGCCGCATCCCCCACAAGCGAGCCGTGCGCCGTGGACAGGATGGCCGTGACCCAGGTTGGCGCCGGGCTTGGCTGCCAGCGGCCGGTGATCAGCGCAACCGCCGCGGCCACCACCTCGTCGTCAAACCGCCCGGTGCGGTACTTGCCCTCGTGCACACGCCTGCCCCAGCCAGCATCGTTGTACACGCTGAGCGCATGCCCCTCCCCATTGATAAAGCCCAGACGCTTCCCGTCCGCGTGCTGCTTGCGCGACAGGATCAGCCGGATGTCGCCACGCAGGAACCGGATGGCGGCCAAGACCAGGTCGTGGTCCACGTCGCGGGGCCACACCTTGCCGCCGTCATTGGCGCAGTGCCCGCACTCCTGCGCAGCGGGGTCATCGAGGAGCCGCGCAAGGAACGCCATGCGACAGTCTGAGGTGTCCACGTACTGACGCATGGAGGCGAGCTCCTGCCGTCGCGCGTCCAGCACGCCCGCAATCCACGCTTCGTCCGGCGCCCAGTGCATCGGCGTCCGAAAGAAGTGGCCCCGCTCATGGCCAACCGCGCCGTCCACCTCCAGCAGTTTCAGCGCCTTCTCCACCTGCCCGCGCGGCAGGTTCACGTGCTCAAGGATGTCGCGGATGGTGGCGGTTGCCACACCGTCCAGCGCGCCCAGGACCTCCTGCATCCGCGCCGTGGGCGGGAACGCGGTGGCGATGAAGTACTCCGCAATCTCGTCGTCCTCGCGCCCGGTGAGCAGCACGCCGTACGCGTCCGCCACCCCGCGACCCGCGCGACCCACCTGCTGGTAGTAGCCAATGGGCGAACCCGGCCGCTGGAAGTGGATGACAAACCCCAGATCCGGCTTGTCAAACCCCATGCCCAGGGCGATGGTGGCCACCAGCACCTTTAGCCGATTGGCGAGCAGATCCTGCTCCAGCCCTTCGCGCACGCCCGCGTCCACGTCCGCGTTGTAGGCCACAGCGTTGATCTCGTTGGCCTGCAGCCATGCCGCCACGCGCTCCGTGTCCGCAACGGTGAGGCAGTAGACAATCCCGCTGCCGGGCATCGAAGGGATGTGCTCTGCCAGCCAGGCCAGCCGCTCCGCCTGATCTGCCAGCGGGATGGCGTCCAGATGCAGCGACGCCCGCGCAAGCGGTCCGCGAACCACCCGCACATCCCGGCCAAGCTGCGCGGCGACGTCTGCCACCACGCGGTCATTGGCCGTGGCCGTGGTCCCCACCACCGGCACCACCGGGCCAAGCGCTGGCAACAGACGGCCGATGCGCCGGTAGTCCGGCACAAACTCGTGGCCCCAGTCCGAGATGCAGTGCGCCTCATCCACCACAAACATGCCGATGGAGCCCGCGATGGTGGGCAGCAGACGGCTGGTGAAGTCCTCGTTGGCAAACCGCTGCGCGGAGACAAACAGGACGTCCACGCGATCCGCGGCGAGGTCCGCCTCGATTGCCGCCCAGTCATCGCGATTGGCCGAGTTGAGCGTCACCGCGCGCAGCCCCAGCCGCGCCGCCATCTGGATCTGGTTGCGCATCAGCGCCAGCAGCGGGCTCACGATGATGGTGGGGCCATGCCCGGCGTCACGCCGCACCCGCGTGGCAATCCAGTAGACAAGGCTTTTGCCCCACCCGGTCCGCTGCACAATCAGCGTGCGCGAGCCGTCCTGCACCACCGCTTCGATGGCCTCTCGCTGGCCATCGCGAAACACGGCGCCCGCGCCCAGCATGGTCTCGAGATGCGTCTGCAGGAGATCCGTCATCCACGGAGTATGCGGCTACCCTGTAGCGCGTGGCTCCCCGTCGAGACGTCTACCACCCCGCGGACTACCAGCCGCCCGAAGGCTCCTGGGCCTCGTCTGCCCCAAATCGCAAGACCATGCTGGCCAATCGGCATCGCGATACTGGCCCTGAGCTGCGGGTCCGCCGCGCCGTCCACGCGATGGGGTTGCGCTACCGCGTAGCAACTCGGCCGCTCAAGGCGGTGCGCCGCTCGGCGGATCTCGTCTTCACGCGTGCGCACGTGGCGGTCTTTGTGGACGGCTGCTTCTGGCACGGCTGCCCGGACCACTTCAAGCTGCCGTCAACCAACACCGCGTACTGGACGGCGAAGATCGAAGGCAACGCAGCCCGGGACCGCGAAACCGATCGACTGCTGGCCGACGCCGGCTGGATGACTGTCCGCATCTGGGAGCACGAGGTGGCGCTTGAGGCGGCAACCCAGATTGCCGGGAGCGTCCGCGCGAGGCTGGCGGCGCTGGGGTCTCGAGTGCGCTGACGCCGCGCCGATGCCGCGCCGATGCCCCGCCGATGCCGCGCCGATGCCGCGCCGATGCCGCGCCGCTGTCCCGCCGATCATG
This sequence comes from uncultured Chloroflexota bacterium, assembly GCA_903925955.1. Lineage (GTDB taxonomy): Bacteria > Chloroflexota > Limnocylindria > Limnocylindrales > CSP1-4 > CAIXZV01. The sequence continues at coordinate 875 of CAIYHO010000174.1, read as the reverse complement.
CGGGAGCGGGGGCATTCGATTCAGGGCACCTGCCGGGTAGTTCGGTGCAAGCCGAACTACTTGTGGACAACCGGGACGTCCTCCACAGATGCTTCGGCTTGGCCCGAAGTACCCGCACAACGCCCTTCTGGGGGGACACACCCCTGGGGGGACACACCCCTGGGGGGACACACCGCCCGGGCGCTACCCGCGGCGGTCGGCCCTCCCCGGCAGCGACGGGCCGTCGGCGCGGGCGTCGAGGTCGGCGTCCGACAGCACAGTGCCGCTGGCCGTCTTGACGCTCATCGCCAGCCGGTTCGACATCAGCGCGGGTGCGTGGAGCCCGTCCCTGCGCGCAGGCGCTTCGGGGCCAGCCGACGAAGCCTCTCGTCCGGTGGCTCGGAGGGATCCGGCGGTGTCACGGCCGCTCGCTCGGCGTACGGGTTGGGACGAGAAACCCGAAAGTCGTACTCGGGCTCGATGTCCCGGTCAGGCGCTGGCTTCTTCGTAGGCATTTCGCTCAAACGGCGTTGCTCGCCGCGCACTGATGATTCGGATCCGCCCTCGATCGACGAAGACGACCACAAGAAGTCTACCCGCTGACGACAAGCCCACCATCACCTCGCGCTGCTCGTCATGGACCACCCGCTCTGGTTGCAGGCGTGCCAGCCGATCGCGAAAGACAGTCGTGGCCTCGGGAAAGCCCACGGCGTGCTTGCGCAGGTTGGACAACGCCTTCGCCGGATCCCATTCGAACTCCAGGAAATCCACCGCCGACCTCTTCCTCGCATGAGAAAAGGATGGCGCCGGCGCCTTACCTGGCGCTTATCTGGGCCGGAGTTAGGGTGCCGCCGCTCCCCTGTCCCGCTGATCATGTGGGAGCGGGGGCATTCGAT
>CAIYHO010000173.1 GCA_903925955.1 uncultured Chloroflexota bacterium | reverse complement strand
GGCGTCTCCATCTGGGCTGGCTCAAGACGTTTGCCGATGGCAGCCTTGGATCTCGGACCGCTGCGCTCCTTGAGCCGCTGGCGTCCATCGCCGATGAGGCCGCGCCGCCCAACAACGGGTATGGCGTCTGGGTGACGGATCCGGGGGAACTCGGCGAACTGGCGCGCAGCGCGGCTCAGGCGGGTATCGCCAACCAGATCCACGGCATTGGCGATGCGGCCGTGCGAGCCGCCCTGGACGCGTTGGCGCCCACCGTTGGCGCCACAGCCCTGATGCCGCGCGTAGAGCACGTACAACTGGTGTCCGAAGCCGACATCCCGCGCTTCGCGGCCCTCGGCATCGCCGCCTCCATGCAGCCCGTGCATCTGCGGAGCGATGCCGCGGCAGCGCGTCGGCTCTGGGGCGAGCGCGCAGAGGCGCGCGGGTACGCTCTGGGGCGCCTCCTCCGTGCCGGCGCCGTTGTCGCTGCGGGGACCGATGCGCCAGTTGAGCCTGTGGACCCATGGCCCGGCGTCGCATGCGCGGTCACACGCGCTGCGCCATCGTGGGCACCGGGTTCGGAGCGCTTTGGCGTCTCAGGAGCGCTGACGCTCTGGGAGTCGCTGCGAGCGTGGTGCGTCGCCCCTGCGGTCACCGCAGGCGAGCAGGATCGCGGCCGGCTTGTTGCTGGCCAACGGGCGGACATCGTGGTGCTGCCTGCCGCAGCGCTGGCGGAGCCGGTGGAGCCCGGTGGCGCACTCTGGAACGCGCGTCCGCGCTTGGTGCTCGTGGACGGCGAGGCCGCCGCCGGGAGCTGACGGTCAGGCTGGGTGGGGGAGACCGCGCTGGCGACGCGCCTCGTAAAGCAGGATCGCCGCTGTTGTTGAGACGTTGAGGCTGTCGGCGATCCCCAGCATCGGGAGACTGACCGCCGTCACGTCGGGCCCGTCCCAGACTGGCGTCAGGCCGTCTGCCTCGCTGCCCATGACGATGGCGACCGGCCCGCGGAGATCCGTGTCCGCGTAGCTGACCGGCGCACCTACTCGCGTGGTGACAATCCGGATGCCGCGGCCGCGCAGCCAGGCGATGACGTCCGCGGAGGTTCCAGATGCAACGGGCACCCCAAAGATGGTCCCGAGTGACGCGCGCACGGCATTTGGATTGAACAGGTCCGTTGTTGGATCTGCCGCAATCACCCCGTCAGCACCGGCGCCATCGGCAGACCGCAGGACCGCGCCCAGATTGCCGGGCTTCTCAACAGCCTCGAGCACAACCAGGAGGGGGTCTGCGGGCACCGACCATCGCGCCAGGGAGAGGTCCGGGATCCGCACGGTGGCCACAACGCCTTCGGACCGATCGCCGTAGGCGATGCGATCCAGCACCGGCCCCGACACCTCGGTGATGTGCGCGCCGCGATGGTGTGCGTCGGCGACTGCTGCACGGCCCTCAAGGTCAAGGTGGTCCCAGTCCACAAAGGCCTCAAGGACGGCCGCTCCGCCGGCCAGCGCCCGGGCCAGCTCGCGTGCGCCATCAATCAACGTGACGCCGGAGGCTTCGCGAGCTCGCCGGTCACGCAGATCGGCAACGGCCTTGATCCGCGGGTTCTTGGCGCTGGTGATGACCAGCGGGTCAGCGGCCACGCTTTGCGCCCTTG
>CAIYHO010000172.1 GCA_903925955.1 uncultured Chloroflexota bacterium | reverse complement strand
CGCTCGTGGTCATGGCGGCTGGTCGTGTCCCGGTGCTGGTGGCAAACGTCGCCGACGATGGCGTTGCGGAGATCTGCCGACGCCTTGACGACTGGCCGGGGCGCCTCATTGCAACCGGTCTGGTTGACTCGTTGGGACCGGATAGGCCGGATGGGCCGGATGGGCCGCGGGCCCACTTTGCGACCCAGGCCGGGCCCGCAACCGTGGTGGAGGCACGGATCGTCGCGATTGAGCCGGAACGCACTGTGCTTGAGGTGGGCGGTCTGGCTGCTGCACCAGTTGCGGTTGTCCTGGCCACGGCCGGCCGCCACAACGCGGCCAATGCGCTGGGCGTGGCTGGCGCCGCGCTTGCGCTGGGCATTGCCCCCGCGGCCATCGCCGAGGGCCTCGGCAGCTTTGGCGGCGTGGGCCGCAGGCTTGAGCGCAAAGGGGACGCCCGCGGGGTTGTGGTGTATGACGACTACGGCCACCACCCAACGGCCATCCGGGAGACCCTTGCCGCCGTTCGGCAGCGTGAGCCTGGGCGGCGCGTCTGGGCCGTGTACGAGCCCCTGACATTCCACCGCACGGCCGCCCTGCTTGACGATTTTGCAGCTGTTCTGGCCACCGCAGACGCGGTTGCGGTTGCCGACATCTGGGCCGGACGCGATCTAGACACGACGATCACCTCATCGGTTGAGCTGGCGGCGGCCGTGGCCAGGAGGCGTCCGCTGATCCCAGTTGCCGCGCCGGGCACCGTTGAGGCCACTGCACGCTGGCTTGCGCGCGAGGTGCGCGAGGGAGACGCAGTGCTGGTGATGGGCGCAGGCCACTCCTATCGGATTGCCGAGTTGCTGCTTGAGCATCTGGCGGCGCTGGACCGCCTGTGACCATCGGATATGCCGCCGCTGGCGAGCTGCTTGAGACATGGGCGCAGGCCCGCAGCGGTCACGATGGCGACGCATTCACCCAGCTCTTCAACAGCGATGCCTTGCTTGCCATTGATCCGTGGGACGCGCCGCTCGCCGGTCATAACGCCCTGCGGGCATACTTGCTGGCAGCGGCCTTGGCTGAGCGCAACCTTGAGGTCGTCATCGAGCGCCACTGGGTCGCGGGAGATACCGTCCTCGCGGCGTGGCATGCCGGATGGGCCGACATCGACGGCTCGTCCGTTCGCGAGGCAGGGTTCGCTACTGTGGAGGTCAGCGGTGGAAGGATTGCGCGGATGCGGTTATGGACTGTGTCTGGCGCAGGACGCCACGGCTGACGAGGCCACAGATATGGACAGATACCGGCAAGCAGGCTGAAAGGAGCACGGGTGGCGGGCGAGGCTTCGTTCGACGTCGTGTCGGACTTTGATGAAATGGAACTGCGCAACGCGCTGGACCAGGTGCGCCGTGAGGTGCAGCAGCGGTTTGACTTCAAGGGCGCCCACGTGGACCTGACCCAGGAGAAGGACCAGCTGGTGCTGGTGACCGACAGCGACATGCGCGCGCGGTCCATCCGAGACCTGGTTGAGTCAAAGGCAATCCGGCGCGGTCTATCGCTCAAGATCTTTGACTGGGGCGATGTGAAGCCCGCGGGCGGCAACCTTGTTCGTCAGGAGATCACGCTCCGCCGCGGTCTGCCCGAGGATCTGGGCCGGAAGCTTGTCAAGCTCATCCGCGACGAGTTCCCCAAGGTCCAGCCCCGCATCCAGGGCGATGCCATCCGTGTGGCCAGCAAGAGCAAGGACGACCTCCAGAAGGTGATCGTCTTCCTTCGGGAGCTTGACGAGGCCGTCCCGCTCCAGTTTGACAATTACCGCTAGGAGGTTGGAATGCCCGGTGCCCGATCGGCCCGCTGGGTCATGGCGGCCGTCGCTGTCATCGTCATTGCCGGGATGCTTGTGGCCATGATGGCCCCCGGCGTTACAGTCGCACCCAACTAGACAGGCCTCTTCTCAACACCCCGCAGAACCCGGCAACGGGCGGACCGCCGCCTTCGCCGGAGACGGAGGACGTGGATGCATCCCGACGACGAGCTGCTTGACACTCTCGAGGCTGATGCGGCCTACGCTGAGGCGACGGCGCCGCAGCGCATGGCCGATGGAGCCGCGGACCTGCCCGCTGAGATGACCGATGACGCCCCGGCTGCCGACCTGGCTGCTGACGGCGGCGGCGAGCCGGCTGATGCCGCAGACCACGAGACCGAGACCGCTGCCGCCGAGGAGCGCGAACACGCAGCAGCGGCGCCGGAACCCAAGACCGTTGCGGAACTCCTTGCCGCGACCCTGCGCGCCGCGGGCGTGCGTCTTGCCTTCACGGTCCCTGGCGAGAGCTTCCTGTCCGTCCTTGACGCGCTTCACGCGCAGGGCATCCGCGTGGTTGCCACGCGCCATGAGGGCGCTGCAGCCATGGCGGCCGAGGCCTACGGCCAGCTGACGGGTCGCCCTGCGGTCTGCCTCGGCACACGTGCTGTTGGTGCCGCAAACCTGGCCATCGGCATCCACACGGCCACCGCAGACTCCACGCCGATGTTTGTCATCGTGGGTGGCGTGGATCGTCCGCTGCTGGGGCGCGAGGCGTTCCAGGAGGCGGACCTCGTCCGGACAATTGGCGGTCTGGCCAAGTGGGCCGGCTCCATCGATAGCGCGGCCACTGCGGCTGCCACGCTGGAGGCCGCCGCGCACGCGGTTCTTGAGGGGCGGCCAGGCCCAGCGCTGCTCGTGCTGCCCGAGGATGTCCAGGACGAGGCGCTTCCGGCCGGCACCACGGTGCCGGTCATCCGGGTCCATCCTGCGGCGGCCGATGCGGCCGAGGTTCGCGCGGTCATCAATGCCATCGCCAGCGCTGAACGCCCGGTGATCATCGCCGGCGCCGGTGTGCTGCGGGCCCGCTGCTCCAATGACCTTGTCCGTTTTGCAGAGCTGCTCCATGTGCCGGTGGTGGCGAGCTGGCGACGCGGCGACGTCATTCCCAACGATCATCCGCTCTATCTGGGGATGACCGGCTTTGGCAGCCCTGCGGTTGTCCGGGAGCGGATTGAGACTGCAGACCTTGTGGTGGTCTTGGGTTCACGCCTCTCGGAGCCCACCACGTCGGGGTACCGGATCCCGGCTCCCGGCCAGCGCTGGATCCACGTTGACGCTGCGCCGCGGACGGACGCCCAGGGCGACACGCCGGCGCCGTATCTCTCCATCCGCGCCGATGCGCGCTCGTTCCTGCGCGCGGCCATTTCCCGGCTAAAGGACGGGCTGCTCCTCGCGGGGCCCCTCGCCTTCCGCGACGGCTACAACGCGTCCGACAAGCTTGCCTGGGAGCGGGCAACCGTGGTGGACCAGCATCCGTGGAGCGGCCCGGGCGTCAACCCCGGCAAGATCATTGCGGATCTGCGCAGGCTGCTGCCTGATGACGCCATCCTCACCACCGACGCCGGCGCCTTTGCCGGCTGGGCCGGTCGTGGGTTCCGGTTCCGCCGCCCCGGCACCTTCCTGGGCCCCACGTCGGGTGCCATGGGCTATGCCGTGCCGGCTGCGCTTGCGGCCGCTCTTGTGCACCGCGAGCGGCGCGTCGGTGCGCTTGTGGGAGATGGGGGCATGGGCATGACCTTTGCGGAGCTGGAGACAGCGGTCCGAGAGGGCGCGCACATGGTGGTCCTGGTGTTTGACAACGAGCGCTACGGGATGATCCGCGACCATCAGGCACGGCGCGGAAGCCTCGCCAGCCCTGCCACGGATCTGGGGGCGCTGGACTTTGCTGCCGCGGCACGGGCCTGCGGCGCTCGTGGCGCGCGGGTGGAGACAGATGCGGCTTTTGAGCCCGCCCTTCGCACGGCACTGGCGGCCTCTGGGCCCACGGTGATCCAGCTTGCCGTGGATCGGCGCTGGATCAACGTTGACCATCCTGCAGTTGACGGCGCCGAGTGAGGCGGGCGTGACGCGCCCGACGTTGCACCTGGTGCCGGAGGCCGTCTGGCAGAGCCGGGACCCTGCGGCGCCGTATCTGCCCGCCGCGTACGAGGCCGACGGGTTTGTCCACTGCACGGACGGCGATGCGGAGATGACCGTCGTTGCCAACCGGTTCTACCGGGATGACCCGCGGCCGTTTCTGCTGCTGACGCTGGATCTGGAGCGGACCGGCAGCCCATGGCGCTTTGACGAGCCCGGCAGCCCGTACCCACACATCTACGGGCCAATTGATCCCGCGTCCGTGATGGGCGTGCGGCGGATGGGCCGTGATGACGCAGGCGTCTTTACCGGTCCGGTCCCGCTGGAGCAGGGCTAGCTCGCGCTCCCACTCGGTGCGCCCTTGTGGTCCGCCGCCTGCTCTGTGTCGCTTCATCACCACTCGTGATATTCGGCAGCTAGTTTGCGCCCGCACCGCGTCCTGGCCGGCCCGCGGACGGCGCAACCAGCCCGGATGTGCCCTGCAGGGCCCGCCGCATCACCAGCGGTGATAATCCGCGCGGTTAGAGCGTCCGCACGCCCCGCAGCACCGCCCGCGGGCAACGCGACCGGCTGAAGCGCTGGCAAATATCACGAGCGGTGATACGTCGGCATGGGCGAGCCCGGGGGCATGGACGTCCCACCTGGAAACGCTACGACCGCGTTCCCGCGATTGGGTGCACGTCGGTGGCGGTCTCGCGCGGCAGCATGATCGCTGCGCCAATCGTGGCTGCGAAGCCGAAGGCGATGGCGACGGCCATCGTCAGGTCTGCCCCAACACCCACCAGCGCGCCACCGATGGCTGCGCCGATGGGATAGCCGCTGAAGTTGAGCGACATCGACACGGCAAACGCCCGACCCAGCCAAGCCGGGTCCGTCCGGCGCTGGCGCAGCGTGAACATGGCGACGTCCATGGGTCCAGTGAGCATCCCCTGCACAGCCATGAAGCCGAGGATCACCGGCAGGGTAGGGGAGGCGATGACCGCAAGTCCTGCAGCAGCCATGCCCGCAATGGACCACACCACCATCGGCCGCTCACGTCCGGCCACCCGCCAGCGGCCGACGATGAGCGCGCTGATGCCGCCGGCAAGCCCCGAGACCGCCCAAACGGCTCCAACTGCGCCCTCGCCAAGACCAAACTTGGTCAGGAGCAGCACGGGGATCAGGATTGAGACGATCCCGCCGCCCACATTGACGATGCTCAGCGCAACCGCGAGGCCACGCAGTGCCGGGTTTGCCAGCGTGTAGCGCAGGCCCTGCCACGCGGCCACAAGGACGTGCTCCGTGTGCGCCACGGCTGGGCGGGGATCGGGCACGCCCACGATCACAACGGCGGAGACGCAGTAGAGAGCTGCAATCACCACCAGTGTCACCGGTCCGCCGACGATCTGGACCAGGAGGCCGGCCACGGGCGGCCCAATCAGCGTTGCAAGCACATAGCCGTTGGAGTCCACGGCGTTGACGCGCTCCCACAGGTGACGGGGCACGATGAGCGGAAAGAGCGTGCGCAGGCCAACGCCCGAGAGCGGCGTTGTCACGCCGGCGATCGCGGTGACCACCACCAGGACCCACGGCGAAAGGGCGCCCGCAACCGTGAGCCCGGCGATCACGAGCAACGCCGTGGCCGCGGTCAGCTGGTCAAGGATGATCAGCCGTGCTCGGCCGTGGCGGTCGAGTAGGGCGCCGGCAAGCGGGCCAACCAGAAGCCCCGGTGCTGCGCTGGCAAAGGTGACAATCCCAGCCAGGGACGGCGAAGCGAAGCGGTTCAGGGTGAACAGCAGGAGCGCGACACCCAGCATGCTGTTGGCCGTCCGGCTCAGGACCATGCCCAGCAGGATGCGGCGCATCGAGGGGATCTCGAAGAGGGCGCGGTAGGACGGGCGCGGTTGAACTGGGTGCATCGCCCCGACCGTAGCAGAGGTGCCCCGGAAGCGGCGCGCAGGTCAGCCCCGGTGGCGCTTTGGCTTGCGGACGGGTGGCTCGTCCGCCTCACGGACCTGCTTGTCCAGGATCTGCTTGAAGATCCTGCGTTGGACGCTTGTGAGTTCAGAGTGTGCCGGTAGGCGGGAACTCAGCCGACGACGAACCAGGCCACCGGGGTGGTCGCGGTGGTCGAGCCCACCTTGTTGAGGTAGATGCGGGCCTTGCCCGAAACGGGGTAGTTGCGGCGCACCCCGGCAACCCAGACACCGCTCCGGTACATCTGGATCGTGGCAAGCACGTTCGCGGCGGCGCCGATGCCGCCCGGGACAAGGACGTCCACGTATGCACGCTTCTTGGGAACCGATGCCCGGCCGGAGCGGCTGAACGTGGCGGCACCGACCACCTTGAGAGCGACGCCAAGGTGGGAATCGGCAAGGACGCCGATCATCCCGGCGTCGTGGCCCCTCCCGCAGACGCCGGCCCCGCCTGCAGCACCGGTCATTGCCGCCGCGACGCCGACGACACCGTAGCCATCTCCTGCGTCGGTGTAGCCGTAGATGCCGACCTTGGTCCCGGCGTCGCCGGACCCTGCCCATCCGCCGAGCGCGGCCGAGAACGTGGTCTCAGCCGGTGACCACATGGAATCGTTCGCCATCAGCAGGACGCTGTTGAAGCCGGCCAGGCCGTCGTACTTGACTTCGGTCGCGCCTTCGGCCAGCGTCTGGCGTCCCGCCAGAACCGGCGAACCGGTTGCGGCGGCAGCTGGGACAGCGGCGGCAAGGGTCGCCGCGGCTGCGCCGGCGGTGGCGCCAAACGCGGTCCGCAGGATGGATCGGCGGCTCAGCTGGGTTGTTGGCGGCGCCGCTTCCGCTGCGGGCAGGAGTGAGGGATGCGTAGTCTTTCGGCAAGCCATGGAAGACGCTCCGCGAGGGACCGAGGTCGGCCGCGACGCGGTGAGACTCTCCGGTGGAGTGTCACAGACGGACGCGGGCTGCGCTGGGCATTCGTGCGCCACTGGCAGCCGCAGCGCGTCGCGCCGACGTTGCCATCGCACCGCCGCCGTCCGTACGAGCGACGGGGCTACTGCGGCCGCTTGTGGCCCTTTGGAGCGGGCTTTCGCACGCGCTTCTGATCGGAGGAGGCGTCGTCTGACCACGAGTCAACGATCTGCTTGAAGACCTTGCCCATGCCGGGGCGAAGCAGAGCCCGACGCTCAGCGTCAAGGTCGTGATCGCGTCGGCGGATGCGCTCCGCCTCGCGCGGATCCATGTCGTCATCCAGGGGCAGATCGTCCATTGCGAGATCCTCCATCGCCCGCGGACTGCCGTCAACGGGGTATCTGGCATCCTTGGGGCCTGATGCCCAATTCCCAGAGCCGGTCCGCCGGCGGTCTCGCCCCGTCCGCCCCCTTGCTTGGGGGTCTGCTCCTGGCGGCAATCGCCCTCCGCCCGCAGCTGGCGGTGATTGGCGCGCTGGCTGTCCCCATCCGGGATGGTCTCGGCGTGAGCCATGCCTTTGTGGGTCTGCTCACCGCCATCCCCGTCCTCTGCATGGGGCTCTTTGCTCCTCTCGCCCCTGGGATTGGCGGCAGGCTGGGCGCGGGTAGGGCAATTGTGGTGGTGGCTCTGGTGATCGCGGCTGCCGGCGTGCTCCGCGGCCTTGCCGGGGTTGCCGTGCCGATCCTGGCGATGACGGTGATCATTGGCATCGCCACGGCGCTTGCTGGGCCGCTGCAGGCCATGCTGGTCCGCTCGCGCATGGCAAACCACGTGGTTGCCGGCACGTCCGCCTACGCCGCCGGAACAACAGCGGGCGCAGCCCTGACCGCTGCCCTCGCGGTGCCGTTGGCCGGGTTGCTGGGCGGATGGCAGGCTGCCTTGGTTGCGGTGTCCGTACTGTCTGTGGCCGGTGTTCCCGTGTTTGTGTTTGCGCTTCGCAACGCTCGCCGTGACGCGCGCCGTGACGCGGCAGCCGCCGGGCCCGCGGTTGCGGCCGTGCAGCCCGCTCGTCGCCCGGGTCTCCGCGATCTGCCCATCCGGCGGCCTGCCGTCTGGGGGCTTGGCCTCCTGTTTGGCCTGCAGTCCTGCCTGTACTACGGGACCGCTGCGTGGCTGCCGAGCGCCTATGTTGAGCGCGGGTGGGACGCGGGCTCCGCTGCCATGCTGATCTCGCTCTCCAACATCATCGGGTTTGTGGCAATCCTGGCCGTGCCGGTGTTGGCGCGCTGGGGGGTTGGGCGCCGCGAGCTCCTTGCCGCGTCTGCATTTGCATCCATCACCGGGCTGCTGGGCGTGGTCTTGGTTCCGGAGCCCGGCTACCTGTGGGCCCTGATCCTTGGCGCGGGCCTGGGCATGATGTTCACGCTTGTGCAGACGCTCCCGTCCGACGTGGGCCGCGATGCCCATGAGACAGGCGGGGCCGCAGCGCTCATGCTCCTTGCGGGGTATCTCGTGGCCGCCGGGGCGCCGTTTGCCCTTGGCGCCGTGCGCGATGCCACGGGATCCTTTGGCGAGGGGCTCTGGGCGCTTGTGGCGATTGCAGTGGCGATGTTGCCGCTGACGTGGGTGCTGGCGCCGCAGCGGCTTCGCCTGCGCTCAAGCGCAGCCGCGCGCGACACCGAGGGCCAGGCGGGCTAGGGGCGGAGGCGGGCTAGCGGCGGACCGCCTCGATCGAGAAGGAGAGCGGCAGGCGCCCGCGCTCGGCCGGGGCGACATCGCGGTGGCCGCGCCACCAGTCCACCGGATGCTCCGTCACGCGCAGCAGCCGCAGATCTGCTCCGGCGAGTGCGGTGATCACCTCGCCAAGCGTCCAGGCCCGCGCAAACTTCCAGTG
>CAIYHO010000171.1 GCA_903925955.1 uncultured Chloroflexota bacterium | reverse complement strand
TCATCCAGCCGGTGATGCCGACGGCGTTGAGGCCACCCTGACGCACAGAGTCCCAGCCAAGGCCGTAGACAAACGGGTTCAGGCCCCCGGACCCCAACGTGGTGAGCGTCTGGTCCCGCCCCATCTCGGCGACCGACGCGGCTGAGAGGATCTGGTGCCCGGCATAGACGCCGCCGTTCAAGAGCATCGCTGCTGCGTGAGCCATGTCCGCGGGCGTGGACCAGATGGCGCCGGAGCCGTAGAGGTTGACGAACTCCTGCGGGTCAGCGGTGGTCGTGGTGGCGTCGGCGTACGCGTGGCCGTAGGTGCTGTTGGCGAACGCTGCGGTGGGGAAGCGGCTGTGCGTCATCCCGAGCGGGGTGAAGATCTCGTCCGTTACGTACTGGTTGTACGTCTTGCCGCTGACGGCGGCCACGACAAGTTCGGCAAGCGTGAAGCAGTCGTTGCAGTAGACGCTCATGGCGCCGGGCGTCGTCTTGAGGCGCTCGGTGGCGAGGGTCGCGAGGAACTGGTGGGCCACGTAGTCCGGGTTAGGCGCCGTGGTCAGGGTGTTGAAGTAGTCGGACCCGGGCAGCCCTGCCGAATGGTTCAGGAGCATGCGGACCGTGATCTGCGCGTACCCGGGGTCGGCCATGCGGAACGCAGGCAGGTAGGTCACGACGGGCGTGTCAAGCGACACGAGGCCGGCATCCACAAGTTGCATGACCGCGATGGCCGCAAACATCTTGCTCACCGAGCCGATGCCGTACATCGTGGTGGAGGTTGGGACTGTGCCGGTGGCGCGGTCGGCGATCCCGAAAGCCTCTTGCCAGACCACAGTGTTGCCCGCTACCAGCGAGACAGACAGCGACGCCGCGCCGCTCGAGGCGAGGAGATCCGCGGCCCCGGTCTGAGCGTCGGCGATGGTTGCGGCGTATGAGGTTGGCCCGCGCGAGACCCTTGCAGCAGCCGCAGCAGCCGTCGCGGTCGTCGCGGTTGCCGGGGCCGCCACGGTCGTCGCGGTCGTCGCGGTCGTGCCCTCAGCCCTCTCGGCAGCGATGCCCGGGTTTGCCGACGGCGCGACAGGCACCATGAGGAAGGCGCTGGCACCGAGCGCAAGCAGGATCCCGCGAGACTTGCGGGCGTGCGGACCGGTCAGCACAACTGGCTACCTCCAGACGACGGGACCCGCGCAGCGCAGGCCCCCTCCACATCGCCGCGGCGCGGCCCGGCACGGCGGGGGACAAGGGATCTGAAGGGATCGGCTCGGGGCCGGCGAGCGTCGGGGCGGCGCCTCAGTAGTCCGTGACCACCTCCGACGGTACACCCGCCCAAGCGAGCCCCTGCACGCGGTGCCCGGCGAGCCCCTGCGCGCGGACCGGCGACTGGTTCGGGTCCCTGGCCGCCCGCTCGCGCCGCCGACGCTCCCGCCGCCGTGACCCACGCCTGACTCAGGGGACGTGTCGGCGTGCAGGGGCCGCACCCTGAAGCGCGAGATCCGGGGACGAACCGTGCAGCAGCAGGTCCGCCCTGAGTCTGGGCTGGGTCAGGAAGGGTCAGTGCTGCGCGCGAGGCCCGGGCCCAGCGCGGCGAAGGAGCTACCGGCGGGGACGACCGCGCTGCCCGTCCGGGCGTGGCGGCACCGGCACCGCGGCGTCATCCGGGTGCGGCGTGCCGGCGCGCAGGTGCGAGTTCATCGCGGCCGCCCGGCCAATCCCGACAAACAGCCCGTCAAGCCGGCTCGTGCGCCCGTTGAGGTGCCGCCGAGCAAGGACCAGAAGGATCACCACCGGCGCCAACATCAGGGCGACGACGAGCACCAGCGTGCC
>CAIYHO010000170.1 GCA_903925955.1 uncultured Chloroflexota bacterium | reverse complement strand
GCCGACCGGACGCCGCGGCCATGGTTGGGCTGCTGCGGTCGGTGGGCTGGGATCTGCGCGCGTCGGAGCCCGCCTCGCTGGAAACGGCGATCGCGCGCACTGGCGAGTTCGCCACGGCCTGGGACGGCGACCGCCTGATCGGCACGGCCCGCTCCCTCACGGACGGCGGCCAGAACGCGCTGATCGCCACGGTGGTGGTCCACCCGGCCTATCAGGGTCTTGGGGTGGGGGAGCGGCTGGTGCATCTCCTCACCGATGGCCGGGACACCGTCCGCTTCTCGCTCACCGCCGCGTCTGGGCTTGACACCTGGTACCGCAAACTGGGATTCATCCCGGACCCGCACGCCATGTATCTGCCGCGCAAGCGGCACTGACGCCCACAAAGGAGTCGTCACCGATGCGCTACGCGATCGATCTGGCCCCGCTTGGCCCGCTGGCCGATCCGCATGTGCTGGTCCGTCTTGCCGTGGCGGCGGAGCACGCGGGCTGGGACGCACTCTCCACGTGGGACGTGCTGGGGACAGCGATGGGCGCCCCGGCCGCAGACCCATGGGTGGCGCTGACGGCCATCGCGTCCCGGACGGAGCGCATCGCGCTGATGGCCTCGGTCATCGTGCTGCCGCGGCGCCGGGCGCAACTGGTGGCGCAGGCCGCCGCCACGCTGGACAACTGGAGCGGCGGTCGCCTCATCCTGGGCATCGGCGCGGGCGGGGACCCGTCGGACTTCACCGCCTTTGGCGAGTCCTTTGACCGCCACGAGCGCATCGCCCGGATGGACCGCGACGCCGAGGACATCGACATGTGGCTGCGCGGCGAGGGCGATGTCGCCGTCGGTCCGCCATCGGCGCAGCATCCCCGGCCACCCATCCTGGTGGGCGGCATGCGGCCCGGTGCGCTCCGGCGCGCGGCGCGCTGGGATGGCTGGATCGCCGTGGCCACGTCGGAGGACGGGTCGTCGATGGCGCTGGCGCCGGACGACTTTGAGCGCATGGTGCAGGACGTCCGTGCCGAGCGTGTGGCGCTTGGCCGGGCCGATGAGCCACTGGAGATCGGTGTGTTTGGCATGTCGGCGCCCGGTGATCTCAAGGTGGTTGCGGACTTCCGCGCGGCCGGCGCCACCTGGTGGCTGGAGAGCCTGTCGCCGCTGCGCGGTTCCGTGGAGGAGCTCCAGTCGCGCATCGAGATTGGACCGCCCGCCGCCTGAGCCGGGCGTCTCGCATACGATCGGGGCATGCGCAGGCCGACCCGTCTCCTCGTCATCGGCCTTCTCGCCCTGTTTGCCGCCGCCTGTGGCGGACCCGCACCGGCCGATGAAGCCGCGGCCGTCGTCAAGACCGCCGTGGAGCGTGCCGGCGCCAAGGACCTTGCCGGGCTTCAGACCCTGGCGTGCGCCGGACGCGAGGAGCAGCTCAAGACGCTGATTGGTCTGCCAAGCCAACTGGGCGGGGCGCTCCTGCCAGGCATCGACACCGCAACGCTTGTTGAGGCGGTCCGTCTTGACGTGAGCGGTCTGACAGTGGGTGCCGCCGTGGTCACCGGCGAAACGGCGCTTGTGCCCGTGGGCGGTTCGCTCAAGGTCACGTTCGACAAGGAGGCCATGCGCCCCATCCTCGAGAAGCTGCTTGCCGTGCGGGGCACCGCGATGTCGCAGGAGCAGATTGACGCCTTGCTCTCCGGCCTGGCCGATTACGGTCAGGATCTGCCGCTCAACCAGCAGATCAAGGTGGTTCGGGAGCAGGGTGTCTGGAAGGTCTGCCCCGACGTTCCAAGTCCGTCGAGCTTGCCGGGCTTCCCAGGCCTTCCCGGTCTGCCGGGTCTCCCCACCTCATCCCCGTCCTGAGTCGGCGTACGCGCGCTGCAGCAACGCTGTAGCCTCTCGCGATTGCTGTCGCGCACATGCGGCCGACGGCTGCGTGTGCGAGGGCAGGGGATATGCGGAGCACTGGACCGCGGGCAGCACTGACAACCGTCCTGTTGGCCGGGCCGGCTGTCGCGTTCCTCCTGGGGCTGGCTGTCGCATTGACTGGTGGCGTACCAATTGCGTGGGCCGCTTCGGCCACGCTGACGGCCACGCCGACACATGGGCTTGTGGGCGCGCCGTTCGACGCGGCGTACGTGTCTCCGGTGGACCCGGGGACAGGCGGCTGCGGGAAGGGCGCAAATCTGACCTGGGATGGCCTGCACTTGGCCTTTAGCGGGCCGCCGCTGTCGTTCGCCACGGGTTGCGGCTACACCTTCTCCGGGCTGCTGCCCTTGGCAGGCCACAGCGCACCCGGCGTGCACACCCTTGTTGTGGTCCAGTGCACCAACTTCGTGCCGGTCACCTGCACCACGGCGAACAAGACGAGCACCACCTATCGAGTGGACACCGCCACGGTGAAGGTCTCCCCGACGTCTGGATTTGCCCCCGACACGTTCACGGCGAGCTACACGCTGCCAAAGGGCGATTGCGCGGCGTATTCGACGGTCAAGTTCTTCTGGGGCTCTGCGTCTGGCGCCGTCTTGGGCTCCGCGGCAGTGAACACGAAGACCTGTTCGGCGTCGCTGGCAGGCATCGTTCCGCCCGCTGGCTCACCTCCGGGTCTGCACGTGGTGACGGGGCTGGCGTGCATCGCCGGCGTTGGCTGCGATCCGGTGACGACGCCCTCCAAGCCGCCGAAGTACATGCTGCGGGCCCCCGCGACCATCAGCGTGCAGCCCCCAAGCGGCCAAGTCACGGCCAGCTTCACCGCGACGTACACGGTTGCGGCCACGAACTGCGTCTGGACGTTTGTGCGCTTCAGTTGGGACGGGGCGCTGCAGTCGGGCTGGACCACCGCGATGGATCAGGGCACGTGCAGCGCAGCGCTGACGTCGCAGCCCATTGATGGGGCGCTGCCTGGCCTCCACAAGGTGAACGCCGAGGCATGTGAGCCCGGTACGGGCGCCACGCTGGTCTGTCGGGCGTGGACCACACCCCTGAAGCCCGCCATCTACACGGTTGAAGCCCGCGTTGCCGGCCCGTCGCCCTCGCCCAGCCCGTCGCCCTCGCCCACACCCTCGCCTTCGGCCGTGGCAGTGCCGTCCGCCTCGCCCGCGGCGAGCGTCTCGCCTCCACCGGCGCCGGCGCCCCTCGGCGGCGTCGCGGGCGCAACCGGATCGCCTGATCCGTGGCTCCCGGCCTTTGCGGCCACCGTCCCGGATCCCGCCCACCTCATCCTTGACCCGGCGGTCCTTGCAACCAACGCCGTGCTTGCCATGGTGTTTGTCCTCCTGTTTGGGCTGACGGCGGAGATCCTCAACGGCACCCTCGACGAGCACCGCAAGATCATCGAGGCCTGGACGGACGACGTGGTGAAGCGCCGCTTTCGGTTCTTGCGGCCGCTCGCGCGGGCGGACGCATGGGTGGATGGCCTTGCGGCGCGCGGCCGCGGCGGCGCGTTCGCCCATGGCGTGGTCGTGCTTGCGCTGCTTGGCGTTGTCTATGGCTTTCTGTCGAACGGCTTTGGGTTCAACAAGGGCGGCCTTGTCCTTGTCCTCTCGATGATGGCGGGCCTCGCGGTCATCCTCTATCTCAATTACGGGGGCAAGGCCCTGCTTATCGGGCGCCTTCACCGCACACCGGCCACCGTCCGCGCCTATGGCACGGCGATCGTCCTTGGCGCGGTCTGCGTGGTCGCATCGAGCTGGCTGAACTTCCACCCCGGAATCGTCTACGGGTTCGTCGCCACCACTGTCGTGCTCGCTCCGCTTGAGCTCACAAAGCGCGAGGAGGCGCGGATCGTTCTGGCGCCTGCAGCGGCGGTATTGGCCGCCTCGCTGATTGCGTGGGCGCTGCTGGGGCTGCTTCGCGCCGCAACCGGCGACACGGATGCGTTCCTGCCCGCCCTTGCGCAGACCATCCTTGGCATCGTGTTCATCGGCGGGCTCGAAAGCCTGCTCTTTGGGCTCCTGCCCATCCGGTTTGTGGATGGCGCCAAGGTGATGGGCTGGAGTCGGCGCGTCTGGGCTGCCGCGTATGTCGTGGTGGTGTTCCTCTGGTGGCAGCTGTTGTTCAACCGCGACGAGGCATACGTTGACGCCTTCCGCCAGACGGGCGTGGTTGCGGTGTTTGCGATGCTTGGCTTCTTCATGGCCACCACCGGCGCGGTGTGGGGCTACTTCCGCTGGCGCGACGGCCGGACCGAGACGGTCGAATAGAACGCGTGTGCGGTTTCTGTCGAGTCGGCTAGAATTCGCCCGTGCCCCAAGACCAGATCGTCGTGCGCGGCGCGCGCGAACACAACCTCAAAGGCGTTGACGTCGCGTTTCCGCGCGACCGGCTCGTGGTCATCACGGGTCTGTCCGGGAGCGGCAAGTCCAGCCTTGCGTTTGACACCATCTACGCGGAGGGCCAGCGTCGCTACGTTGAGAGCCTGAGCGCGTACGCCCGCCAGTTCCTGGGCCAGATGGAGAAGCCGGACGTCGACCAGATCGACGGGCTGTCGCCGGCCATCTCCATTGACCAGAAGGGCGCCTCCAAGAACCCGCGCTCCACCGTGGGCACGGTGACGGAGATCTACGACTATCTGCGCCTGCTATATGCGCGCATCGGCCACCCGCACTGCCCCAAGTGCGGCCGCGAGATTGAGCGCCAGACGGTGCAGCAGATCGTGGACCAGGTGATGGCGATGCCGGACGGCACGCGTCTGCTGGTGCTGGGCCCGCTCATCAAGGACCGCAAGACCGAAGGGGACCGCGTCTTTGAGGGGGCCCGCAAGCAGGGCTTTGTCCGCGTCCGCGTAGACGGCGTGCAGTACGACCTGTCTGAGGCGCCCACGCTGGACAAGTACAAGCGCCACACCATCGAGGTGGTGGTGGACCGCTTCGTCGTGCGCCGGGCAGAGGCGCCCGAGGACTGGGCGCGTGACGTCGCCGGCCGGCCCATTGACCCGGCCACGGGACAGGTGCTGCCGGACCCCGACACGTCGCGGCTTGCGGACTCCACGGAGACCGCGCTGCGCCTGGGCGAGGGCGTGATGATTGTGGCGCCCGTGCCGCGCGAGGGCGAGGAGCCGGCGTTTGAAGAGCGGCGCTACAGCGAGCGCTATAGCTGTCCGCACGACGGCACCACCATCGACGAGCTGGAGCCGCGCTCCTTCTCGTTCAACTCGCCGCACGGCGCCTGCCCCACGTGTGCCGGGCTTGGGACGCAGCTGGTGATTGACCCAGAGTTGGTCATCCCAGACAAGACCAAGAGCATCAAGGCCGGCGCCCTGGTCCCGTGGAACAGGATGCCCACGGAGATCGGCTGGCGGATGAAGATCACCGACGCCATCTTCGCCTCGCGCGGCTGGAGCATCACCACGCCCGTGAAGGACCTCCCGGCGGAGGCGCTGCAGTACCTCCTGTACGCCGCCAAGGACGAGAAGGTGGTGGTCAGCTACCGCCACGAGCGGGGCGAGAACTCCTACGTCGCCACGTTTGAGGGCGTGGTCACCAACCTTGAGCGACGGTTCAAGGAGACCGAGTCTGAGTTCGTCCGGACCGAGCTTGAGAAGTACATGGTCCAGAACCCGTGCCCCACGTGTGGCGGCCGGCGGCTGAAGCCAGAGGTGCTTGCGGTCACGGTGGACGGGCGCAGCATCGCTGAGACGTCCGCGTTGTCCGTGACGGACTCGCTGGACTGGGCGGCGGGGCTGGAGGCGCGCATCACGGAGCGCGAGGGGACCATCGCGCGCCAGGTGGTCAAGGAGATCACCGCCCGATTGGGGTTTCTGGTGGACGTGGGGCTGGACTACCTCACGCTTGACCGCGCGTCCATCAGCCTCAGCGGCGGCGAGGCGCAGCGGATCCGGCTGGCCACCCAGATTGGCACAACGCTCATGGGCGTCCTCTACATCCTGGACGAGCCGTCCATCGGGCTGCACCAGCGTGACAACGCCAAGCTGATCGCCACGCTCACGCGGCTGCGTGACCTGGGCAACACCGTGCTGGTTGTGGAGCACGACGAGGAGACCATCCGCACCGCGGACTGGGTTGTGGACATCGGCCCCGGCGCCGGAGAGCACGGCGGCGAGATCATCGCCAACGGCCCGCTGGAGGTCCTGCTGGCCGAGCCCCGGAGCATCACCGGCGCGTTCCTGCGCGGGGAGCGCTTTGTGGCGGTGCCGGAGACACGGCGGCCCGGGAATGGCCGTGCCCTCGTGGTCCGCGGCGCTCGTGAGCACAACCTGCGCGGCGTGGACGTCCGGTTCCCGCTGGGCACGTTTATCGCGGTGACCGGCGTGTCCGGCTCGGGTAAGTCCACGCTCATCGACGAGGTGCTCTACCGGGCCCTTGCGCGGGACCTCACCGGTTCACGCGAGCCCGTGGGCAAGCACGACGCGGTTGAGGGCGTCGAGCACATCGACAAGATCATCGAGATTGACCAGAGCCCCATCGGCCGCACGCCGCGGTCCAACCCCGCCACGTACACGGGGCTCTTTGGCCCCATCCGCGAGCTCTTCGCCGGGACGCCGGATGCGCGCGTCCGCGGCTACCAGCCGGGGCGGTTCAGCTTCAATGTCAAGGGCGGCCGCTGCGAGGCCTGCAAGGGCGACGGGATCATCAAGATCGAGATGCAGTTCCTGCCGGACGTCTACGTCCCGTGCGAGATCTGCAAGGGCAAGCGCTACAACCGAGAGGCGCTGGAGATCCACTATCGCGGCCGCTCCATCGCGGACGTGCTGGAGATGACGGTTGCGGAGGCCGTGGAGTTCTTCGCCGCCGTCCCCAACGTGCACAACAAGCTCAAGACGCTCTTTGAGGTGGGGCTGGGCTACGTGCACTTGGGCCAGCCCGCAACCACCCTGTCGGGCGGCGAGGCGCAGCGCGTCAAGCTGGCCACTGAGCTCTCCAAGCGGGCCACAGGCAAGACGCTGTACCTGCTGGACGAGCCCACCACCGGACTCCACTTCGCGGACGTGGAGAAGCTGCTCCACGTGCTGCACCGGCTGGTGGACACCGGGAACACCGTGCTCGTGATTGAGCACAACCTTGACGTCATCAAGACCGCGGACTGGATTGTTGATCTGGGGCCGGAGGGCGGGCTGCGTGGCGGTCTGGTGATCGCCGAGGGGACACCGGAGACCGTCGCTGCCACGCCCGGTTCAGCCACCGGTGAGTACCTGGCGCGCGTGCTCCGGGGCGAGCCACTGGTCCCGCTGAGCCACGTGACCTTTGCGGACGAGGCCGGCCGGCCCGGCGTGGGCGGGGCAAACGCGGCGCTCCCGCTGCCGGTGATCGCGCCGTCACCAAAGCGGGTTGCCGCGGCAAAGTCGGCGGGGGAGCGGTAGGGGGCAAGTGGCGCGCGGGCTTGCGGCTGCCGTCCTACGATTGACCCATGCCCCAGATTGAGTACGCCTTCCTGGCCGACGCGGCCGAGACCAACCCCGGCCACAAGTTCGCCGTCATCGGCGGTGGCGTGACGCGCATCGGCGGGTCGGCCTATCCGCTCCAGCACCCGCACATTGCGCTGGTGGTTGGGCTCTCGCTGGCGGCCGATGAGATCCACGTGCCGCACCAGTTCGGCATGCGCGTGCTGGACCCCGACGGCGTCCAGGTTGCCGGAGCGGACGGCGAGCTGACAGCGCACGGTTCCGAGGACGGGCGCGAGGCGATCGTCACGTTTAGCATCGACCTCTGGAACGTGGTGTTTCCGCAGCCGGGCGACTACGTGTTCCGGATCAGCGTGGACGGCCAGGAGGCCAAGCGCCTGTCGCTGGTTCTGGTGCGGACGGCCAGCGGCGGCACCAGCGGCCCCCAGAGTGGTCCGCGGCCGCCCATCCAGTGAGCGCCCATGGTCACCCCGGTGGGGCCGGATCTGGCCCCGCTCGCCATGAGCGTCCTGAGCTGGACGAGCTTGCCCTGACGGCCGCGCGCGCTGCCGACAAGCTGGTTGCCTCTGCCCGTGAGCGCGGTGCCGTGCGCTGGCTTGCCTACTTTGAGCCGCTCCCGGACCTGCTTCGCGACGCGCCCATCGTGGATCTGCGCCGGATTGGCATGCGCGCCAGAGCGGCCTACGGCCCAAAGGACTCGATCCGCGACGTGCTGCCTGCGGTGGTGACCGAGCCGCTGCTGGAGGCCATCGACCGGCTGCTCAAGGGTCTTGCGCGGCGCGAGATGTCGGGCGGCTGAGGTTCGTCGACGCCCGGACGGCGCAACGACTCAGTAGAGGAACGGCAGCATCCGGCGCGTGCGCGTCCGGTACGCGGCGTAGTCCGGGTAGCGCTCGCCCAGCCAGATCTCCTCGAGACCCGACTTCAGGCGGAAGAACACTAGGAATACCGCGGCGCCAACGATGGCCGCGGCCGATGCCGTCACGAGGCCCCAGCCAAGCGCGCCGATGATGACGCCGCCGTAGATGGGGTGGCGGACAAGGCGATAGACGCCGGTCTCAACGAGGCTTGCGCCGTCGCGCGGGTGGGGGAGCGCGGTGAGGGAGTCGCGCAGGGTCACGATCCCCAGCACCGCCAGCGCGCCGCCGCCGACGATGCCGATGAGGCCAACCGCCGCCAGAGCGACACGCACGCCGCCGTCCGCGATCGGGCCGCCGATCCCCAGCAGGCCAGCAGCGGCCTCAAGGACAAACAACACGCCCTGGATGACCACCCAGCCTTCGCCGCGGGCGCCGAGCGTTGGGAGCCGCGTCACTTCGCGGCCGCCAGCCACTCGTCCGCGAGGATCGCCATGCGGACGATGTCGAGATACGCGCCCTCGCGGAACGCGGCATGTCGCAGGACGCCCTCGACCGTGAAGCCGGCCTTCTCGTAGACGCGCTGAGCGCCGGGGTTGCCGTCATAGACGTCCAGCCAGATGCGCTCCAGCCGAAGCTGGCCAAAGCCGAACTCGAGCAGCGCTCGGACGACATCGGTGCCGAAACCCTTGTTCTGGTCGTCGGGGCTGCCAATGGCGATGCCCAGGGCTGCGTTGCCGTTGGGCAGGTCAATCTCGTGCAGGCCGCAGTTGCCGACATTGCGGTCGCCGTCGAAGAGGCAGGCGGCGAAGACGTAGTCGCTCTTGCCCCACCACTCGGGCATGGAGTTGAACCAGCCCTCTTCGGCCCAGCCGGGCATCGGCGCCTTGCGCGCCAGCGTCCGCACGGTGCGCCAGTCGTTGAACCACGTGAGCCAGAGCGGGATGTCGGACCGCTCCGGCGCGCGGAGGTACACCGCGCCGTGCTGGATCTGCGGCTGCGTGCCGTCGTGTCGTGCTTGTGCTCGTGCGCCCACGGCGATCCTCCCGTTCTCCCGTCGGCACCCATCGAAGCGTGCCGTTCCCGCAGTCTACGCGCGGCGAGGCCGCCGGTTGGCTACTCTGATGCCTCGCTGGCCGGGGTCACCGCTGTCTGATCGACCCTCTCCGGAACTGAACCACCCACATCACCCGGAGACCGTCACATGACCAGCGATCCCACGGCCAACCTGCCGTTGTCACCCGCCACCGAAACCGCGCGCCCGTTGAGCGAGGCCGCCCCCACGTCGCGCCGCGCCCTGCTGGGCTCCGCCGCCGCTGCGGTCGCTGGTGCGGCAGCAGCCACGCTCGCCTCGGCGACGAGCGTGAAGGCCGCCAATGGGGGTGCGCTCCTCATCGGCTCACCCAACTCCGGCTCCTCGAGCACGCTGCTCGACGTCATGGGGGCCTCTGGCTACACGCTCGCATTCCAGGTCCAGGCCACCAACGGCGTGGGCGTCGAGGGTGACACCAGCAGCGGGATCGGCGTCCACGGGACAGCCTTCGGCGGTACGGGCGTCCGAGGGCACAGCATCTCGTCCATCGGTGTCGAGGGCACCGGCGGCGAATACGGCGTGAAGGGCGCCCTGAGCGGCCTATCA
Source organism: uncultured Chloroflexota bacterium (assembly GCA_903925955.1). Lineage (GTDB taxonomy): Bacteria > Chloroflexota > Limnocylindria > Limnocylindrales > CSP1-4 > CAIXZV01. The sequence continues at coordinate 29,038 of CAIYHO010000170.1, read as the reverse complement.
GGCTACGGCGTGTACGGGGACGGCATCGACACGGGCACCGGCGTCGAGGGCGTCAGCAGCAGCATCGGCCATCCCGGCGTGCGGGGCGTCAACACGAACGCTGATGCGGACGCCGCCGGCGTCTCGGGTGACGGCGCCTTCGGCCCCGGCGTCAAGGGCACCAGCGCGGGCAGCACGGGCGTGATCGGTCAGGCCATGACCTACGGGGTCTACGGCCAGGCCATGACCTACGGGGTCTACGGCACCTCTGACATCACCGGCGTCGAAGGTGTCGGCGGGGTGCGGGGCGTCCACGGCCACTCGGACCAGGGATCCGGCGTCGTGGCCACCACAGTCAAGGGCTGGGCGCTGGAAGTCCAGGCCACCGGCACAGGCACGGGCGTCCACGCAGAGTCCGCCGGCGGCACCGCGCTCGACGTCACCGGCAAGGTGGTCTTCAACCGGTCCGGGCGTGCCACCATCGCGTCGGGCAAGTCCTCGCTGGTGGTCACGGTGCCGGGCGGCGTGGCCGCTACCTCGCTTTGCTTCGCCACGCTCACCGTCTTCCGCAGCGGGGTCTCCGTGGCTGCAGTCCGGCCCAACTACCCCGCGGGCAAAATGACGGTGTATCTCAACAAGGCGATCGGCGCCCGCACCGTCCTGTCGTGGGTGGTTCTGGGGTAGTCCCGCGAGCGCCGCACCGGGCCTCCTCGGCGGTCACGCCAGCCCAAGCTCGTCCGGGCTGAAGGCCTCGGCGAGGAAGCGCGATGGCGCCTCCGGGTCGTAGAGCAGCGTCAGGGACCGGCGGGCGCGCGTCCAGGCGACGTACGCCAGACGGCGCTCCTCCTCAAGCGCCCGCTCAGGCTCCGCCGCGTCTGCAACAGACCGGCGCCCAGGGAAGCCATCGGTCAGGACCAGCACGTGGTCCCACTCAAGGCCCTTGGTGCCGTGCGCGGTGGCCAGCGTGAGCGGCGCGTCGTCCGCGCGGAGGGCCTGTAGCTGTGCTCGCCAGCTGGCGATGGCTTTGGCAAGCGCGTCCAGCGACGGGTAGGCAGCCGCCCAGCCAAGCAGCGCCGTGGCAAGGTCGCCGGGCGTGGGCTCGTCGGGGTTCTCCGGGGGCGTCTGGGCTTCGGCATCCCGGCATTCGGCCCTGAGGCGCCCGAGGGCAATGAGCGGGTGGGCGTTCCCGGCGCTGGCCGCTCGGTTCAGCAGCCCATCAAGCCGAGGGTCCTCAATTGGCAGGGCAAGTTCGGGCGCCCGGAACCGCCAGCCGTTCTCCACGGCCACGGTCACGGGCACAAGCAACTCGCGGTTGGTGCGCGCCAGCACGGCCCGCGTGGTCCCGTCGTCCGGCCACGATCGCATCGCCCGGCCCACGCGCACCACATCGTCTGCGGCATCCGGGGCAAGGATCAGCCGCCCGGCGTTGCGCGGCCCGGCCACGATGCGTTTGGCAAACCGCTCCTCGTTGTGCTCCACAAGGCGCACCGCCCGGGCAACCACGGGCGGCGGGCAGCGGTAGTTCACCTCAAGGTCGATACGCCGGAGGCCGGGCAGCGACGCGGCAAGCCCCAGAACGCGCCGCACATCCGCAAGGCGCCAGCCGTAGACCGTCTGGTCGTCATCGCCAACCAGAAACACCCGGTTTTCGGGGGCCGCAAGCAGCAGGGCGAGGTCTAGTTGGGTCCGGTCAAGGTCCTGCGCTTCGTCCACCAGCAACTGCTCGCACCGGCCCCGCCATCGCTCCAGTGCCGCCGGGTCGCCCTCCAGCAGTCGAAGCGCCAGAAGCACGAGATCGTCGAAGTCCAGTGCGCCGTCCTCGCGCAGCGCCCGCTCGTAGGCAACCCAGGCGCGTGCCACCGGTCCGGCCTCGGCATCGGCCGCAACGTCGCGCGCGTCCACCCGCAGGTCCAGCTTGAGCCGGCTGAACGCCAGGTCAAGACGCCCGCGGTCCGCCGCCGGCATGTCCGGCCAGAGCCCGCGCACCACAGCGTCACGATCCACCAGCGCCGACACATCCACGCCGGCCTCTGCGAGCACCTCCCGCCCCAGCGCGTGGAACGTGCGGATGCGGACGGCGCCGGGCGGCTGCTCCAGTGGCGCGAGGGCAGCGTCCAGCCGATCCACCAGTTCCTCTGCCGCGCGCTTGTTGAACGCCACCACGGTGATGGCCCCCGGGTCCACCCCGCGGTCCACCAGCCAGGCGACACGCGCAACGAGCGTTGTGGTCTTGCCCGAACCCGCGGGTGCCACGCACAGCACGGGCCCGTCATCGGCGGTGGCGGCGGCGCGCTGGTCCGGCGCGAGCTTTGCGAGGCGCTCCATGACGCTGGGGTGGGGGATGGACTCCATTGCCCCAGCATGGCCGTCGCCGCTTTGCTGGCGCTTACCTGGCGCTTATCTGGCCGCCCGCCTGGCCGCCCGCCTGGCCGCCCGGGCCCCGTTGCGCTTGTGGCGACCCTGCTGATCGGTCCCACCGATCGATTTCGCGCACGGACACCCCATGTGATCGGTGCCACCGATCGAATCGACCGCTTCCGGGTTATGGGTCCCCGTTTCCCCGTCGAAATGATCGGTGCCACCGATCACTCGCCCCTCGGCTGCAGAGAGTCGATCGGTCCCACCGATCAAACCGGCACGCGAACCCGCCATTGGCCGGGCGCACCAGCCCGTGCTGTGGGGGTCAGGCGGCCCGCATGTAGGGGCCGTGCCCGTCGCGTGTTCGGGCGCCCCCGCCTCGGGCACGGGCGTAGTGGCGGGTTCACACTGGTGACAGCGGCTGTCCGCCCACCGCAGAGGCGCCGCCCCGGAGATCCTGGCCATGACCGACACCAAGCCAAGCGTCCTTGTCGAAGTCCGCAGGGGCATCGCGTGGATGACCATCAGCAGCCCGCCCGTCAACGCGCTGACCGCCGCGCTTATCGACGAGTTGTCAGAGGCGCTCAACAACGCCCATCCGCCCGCCATCCGCGTGGTGATCCTGCGGGCGCCAGCCGGCTCCCACGTGTTCTCGGCCGGTCACGACGTGAACGAGCTGCCGCGCAACGGCCGCGACCCCCTCACCTACAACGATCCTCTCCGCAAGATCGTCCGCCAGATCGAGGCGCACCCGACGCCGGTGATCGCCATGGTGGAGGGCTCGGTCTGGGGAGGCGCCTGCGAGCTGGTGCTGAGCTGCGACCTCATCGTCGCCGCATCGGAGGCGACATTCGCCATCACGCCGGCCCGCCTGGGCGTCCCGTACAACCTCTCGGGCACGTTGAACCTGCTCAAGGTCACGGAGATGCACTTCGTCAAGGAGATGCTCTTCACGGCCCGGCCAATCCCGGCGGGGCGCATGGCGGCGTACGGCGTGCTGAACAGCGTTGTGCCGTCTGAGGAACTGGAGCAGACGACGGCCGATCTTGCAAGCGACATCGCGTCGGGGTCACCGCTGGTGCATCAGGTGATGAAGGAGGAGTTGCGGGTCCTCGCCAATGCCCATCCGATGACCCCCGAGGCGCACGAGCGAATCCAGTCGCTCCGCCGCGACGTCTACGACAGCGACGACTATCAGGAGGGCCTGCGCGCATTCGCGGAGAAGCGCCGCCCGGTATTCGGCGGAAGCTGACCCCGGTCGGGCGCGTGCCCGGCCGGGCACGTGCCCGGCGGCCCCGGTGCGGCGGCCCCGGCCAACCCTCTGCCGCGCCCGGCCGCCTCTCAGCCGCGCCCATGGATGAAGACTTCATGGTTTGGCGCATCGGCCTAGCGAAATCATGAAGTTGCGGCCCCGATGTGATGTTTCGCGGCAGCAGCGTGGCGAACCGATGAAGTCTTCATCGGGATGAGCGTCAGGGTGGTGGGCCGGCCCGGGATGCGCAGCAGCTCTGCATCCTTGGGGCCGGTCCTGCGGTCCGCTCGCTCGGCTCCCGGTTCGGTACCCACGATCCGCAAGGCTCTTGACCTGACTCCATCCGGCCGCGAAAGTCGCGTCAGCACCGCTTGGGGGCCATTGGTGAGGCCGATCTCCAAGCACAACTGCCCGAGGTGAGGCCATGCGACGAGTTGGCGTGCTCTTCGCCGTCCTGGTGTTTGCCGGCTGCACAGCAGTTGCCCCGACTGGGGCGCCGGCCACCACATCGGTACCGGCCGTCTCCCCCTCAGTTGCGACGGCCTCGGCCACCGCCACTCCAACGCCAACGTCAACGTCCCGGCCGCAGTCCGGGTACCTGGACGCTGCGCCCAACGGCACGACCGTGGCAGCCTTTGCCGACACATGGGTTGGCGACAGCATCCTGCCCGCCGGCAACGAGACCGCGGACACGGTCTGGAATGTCCGTCTCGTGATCAAAGCCTGTGCCAGGGGCGAGGCCTGCGGCGAGTTCCACATCGCCACCAAGAAGGCGGCCTGGAGCGGCAAGCCCGAGAGCTGCGACTACGCGATCTCCCTGCTTGGGTACGAACTGGCGGGCGATGCCTTCGTGTTCGGCGAGAAGGTCACTGGCCAGTCCGGACACAAGTGCTACACCATGCTGCTCAACGTCACCCCGCTTGCGGGTGGAGCTGCAATCGCCATCCAGCAGATCTTCAGCGGTGCCTGGGAGGACGCGGGGATCCTCCGTCGCTCCTACGCGCCCTAACCCCGGCTGGCTCGCCCGGCCGCCTCTCTGCCGCGCCCATTGATGAAGACTTCATGGTTTGGCGCATCAGCCGAGCGAAATCATGAAGTTGCGGCCCCGATGTGACGTTTCGCGGCAGCAGTGTGGCGAACCGATGAACTCTTCATCGGGATGAGCGTCAGGGTGGTGGGCCGGCCCGGGATGCAAGCAGGCGGCGCCCGGCGCGCCCCGTGCGGCGCCCATCGCGCCCCAGCCGCACAATGACGGCGTGACCCCGGAACTCGCCGCAACCCTAGACAACCTCCCCGACCGCCCAGGCGTCTACCTGATGAAGGACGCCGCGGGCACCGTGCTGTACGTGGGCAAGGCGCAGAGCCTCCGCGCCCGGGTGAGGAGCTACTGGCAGAAGCAGGCTGCCGGCAGCCGCGGCGAGGTCCACAGGATCCGCCAGGCGATTGAGCGTGTGGCGGATCTCGAGGTCACCGAAGTGGACTCGGTGAGCGAGGCGCTGCTTCTTGAGGCCAACCTGATCAAGCGGTTCCAGCCCCGCTTCAACGTCCGCCTCAAGGACGACAAGAGCTACCCGTACATCAAGATGACCCTGGGCGATGACTTCCCGCGCATCGAGCGCACGCGGCGGCAGCCAAGCGACGGGAGTAGGTACTTCGGTCCGTACGCCTCGGCCAGCAGCGTGGATGAGGCGATGAACCTTGTCCGGCGGCTCTTCCCGTTCCGGACCTGCGCCCTCGAGATCAAGGAGGGCAAGCGCGCCCTGCCGCGGCCCTGCCTGCTGTACCACATCAAGCGCTGCCAGGGCCCCTGCATCGAGGCCATTGACAAGGCCGCCTATCGCGCCGACATCGCCCAGGTGGAGCTGTTCCTCGAGGGCAACGCTGATGCCGTGGCGGACGGTCTGCGCCATCAGATGGCCGCCGCGTCCGAGCAGGAGCAGTACGAGCGGGCCGCCGTGCTGCGGGACAAGATCCGCTCCATCGAGCGGACGATGGAGAGCCAGAAGATGGCCGCCTTCGCCAGCACGGAGCTGGATCTTGCGGCCTTGGCCCGTCATGACGATCAGGCGGCGGTCCAGCTGTTTGTGGTGCGCAACGGCAAGCTGCTGGGCCGCGACGTGTTCTTCCTCCACGCCCCGCGTGACACGGGCGATGACGAGGTGCTTGGCCAGTTCCTGCTCCAGTACTACACGCGCGCCACCAGCGTGCCCCGCGAGATCCTCGTGCCGCGGTCCCTGGTGGGAGCCGAGAAGGCCGAGCTGGAGACGTACCTGGCGGGCCGCCGCGGTTCGCTGGTCCATATCCGCACCCCCCAGCGCGGCGAGAAGCGCGAGCTCATGGACCTTGCCACCCGCAACGCCGCCGAAGCGCTGGCGCGCGAAGCCGCCCGCTGGCTGGCCGATGAGGGCAAGACCCTTGGCGCGCTCACTGAGCTGGCCGATGCGCTTGGCCTGCAAGGCCCGCCAATGCGTATCGAGTGCTACGACATCAGCAACTTCCAGGGCGCCGAGTCCGTGGGCTCCATGGTGGTCTTTGAGGAGGGCAAGCCCCGCACAGGGGAGTACCGCCGCTTCAAGATCAAGACCGTCGAGGGTCCCAACGACTTCGCCAGTCATCAGGAGGTTCTTCGCCGCCGCTTCCGGAACTCCAAGGCGGGGGAGGAGGGGGTGGAAGAGGAGCGCCGCTGGGCGATGCCGGATCTTGTGATCATCGACGGCGGCCGCGGCCAGGTCTCGGCTGCCAAGGAGGTCCTGGTGGAGATGGGCCTCGGCGACCTGCCCATGTGCGGACTCGCCAAGGAGCGCGAGGAGCTGGTGCTCCACGATCGCGCCGACCCCGTGGTGCTGCCGGTGACGTCACAGGCGCTGTATCTGGTGCAGCGGCTCCGCGACGAGGCCCACCGCTTCGCCATCACGTACCACCGCAGCCTTCGGGACCGCAAGACCACCAAGTCCGTGTTTGACGACCTGCCGGGTGTGGGGCCGAAGCGCAAGCGCGAGCTGCTCAAGGTGTTTGGCTCGGCCAAGCGCGTCCGCGAAGCGCCTGTGGAGCAGATTGCTGCCGTCCCCACGATCGGCCGCGCGCTGGCGGAGCGCATCAAGGCGCACCTGGAGTCCTGACGCCTCTTGCGCCGCGGTGTAGCGGCGGGGATGATGGGCCCCATGCGCAAGACGTCCCGTTTCCTCGTGCTCGCCGCCTCGGTCGTCCTGTGCGCCGCGATTGCGATCGTGGTGATGGCCCCGTTTCGCAGCCCAGCTTCACCTCTGGGTCAGTTCGGCGGCATCCACCTCGTGTACCGCGTGGTGCCGGCGGACGGCCACCAGCCAACACCGGCCGAGATGGCGGCCGAACTGAAAGTTGTCGCCAATCGGGTCAACGCCACCGGTATAGCCGCGTCCTCGGTGTACGTCACAGACGGCGGTTCCCTAGGCGTTGACCTGCCCAAGCTTACCTTCGCCGACTCGATGCAGATTCGGCTACTGATTGGCGCGACGGGACGGCTGGACTTCGTGCCGCTGGGCCAGACGCCGGTCGAAGTTGGCGACATGATCGACTTCGTGGCAAACCCGCCGCTCTTCTCGGGCGACCAGACGGCCGCCGCCAGCATCGGCGCCAGCCAGACCGGCCAGCGCACAGTGGACATCACGCTCAAGGCGATTGGCGCCAAGCTCTTCGCCGACTACACCGGCAGGCACCTCGGCGACTACGTCGCGATCACCCTCGATGGCAAGGCCCTGACGGTGCCGGTCATCCGCGAGGGCATCAGCGACGGGAAGGTGCAGATCAGTCAGGGCGGCATCGACGGCTTCTCGCTGTTGGCTGCCCAGCGGCTGATCACCATCCTGCAGTTCGGTCCGCTCCCGTTCCCACTGCACGAAGTGGGTGCCGCCGAGGTGACGCCCGCGCCGTGACCGCTGCGGAGCCTCCGCGGCGAATCCGGCGCACCTGGAGTCCTGACGCCTCTTGCGCGGTGTAATACCCGCGGCCCACCATGCGTCGTGGTGAGGAACACCACGCTCCGTTCGCTGGACGCGAGCGTGCTGGGTAGGAGGCTGGCATGGACGGCGAGCTAGGCGAACGCATCCGCATCCAGCGCCTCGAGCGGCGGATTGCCAACCTCGAGTTGCGGGTCCGCGACCTAGAGGCGGAAGCCGGTCTCGAGCCAGCCCTTGCCGCCGGTTTCGGCGACGACGAGCTTGCGCAGCCTCTCGCCCCCCTCGCCCCACCCCCGGCGCCAGCCCGGCCAGCACCCGTGCCGGATCCCGTTGCCGCCGCTTGGTCCAACGAGAGCACGCGCCGCGCGTACGGTATCGATCAGCCAGCCACGCGGCCGAGTTCCATCCCGGGCTGGTCCGCAACCACTGAAACGCCGACCGTCGCCCCGCAGCCGGCGCCAGCAGTGGGCTGGGGCCCCGGAAGCTTGGGGACAACCCCCGCAGGGCCGTCGAAGCCCGCCTTCAGTTTTGACCTGAAGGACCTCGAAGAGCGCTTTGCGGGCCGTGCCCTCGCGTGGATCGGCGGCGCCGCGCTGATCGCCGCAGCCGTGTTCTTCTTGAGCCTCGCGTTCAGCCGCGGGTGGATCGGCGAAGAGCTGCGGGTTGTCATCGGCCTGGTTGCAGGGACCGCCGCGCTTGTCGGCGGGGCCGTGATGTTTGACCGCAAGACCCCGCTGATTGGCAACGTGCTGGTGGCGGTTGGCCTTGGCATCGTGTCGATTGCTCTGTTTGCCGCAACCCGCGGGTATGCGCTTGTGGCGCCGGAGTTTGGCCTGGCGGGCGCGTTTCTGGCCGCCGTCGCCGCCGCGGTGATTGCCATCCGCTATGACGCCAAGGAGGTTGCGGCGTTTGGGCTCCTCGCCGCCCTGGGCGCGCCGCCAATCATGAACGCGTCCCCAAACATGCTGACCCTGCTCTTTGTCGCTGTGACCCTTGTGGGCACCACCGCGATTGCGCTCTTCCGCACGTGGCCGTACCTGCCCACGCTCGCCTTCATCCTGGCGGCCCCGCAGCTCGCGTCGTATCTGGGCGGCGGGGTTGGTGCCGTCGAAGGCCTGATTGCAGTTATCGGCTTCTGGGCGGTCAACGTCATCGCGGCCGCGGGCGAAGAGTGGCGGATCCACCGTGACCAGCTCAAGCCCACAAGCGCCACGCTTGTCCTGGCGAATGCGACCTTTTCGCTGTGGGGCGGGTCCACCGTCCTCACGGGGGCGAACCATGCCGACTTGGTTGGCACGTTTATCGGTCTGCTCTCGATTGCGCACCTGCTGCTTGGCGGCTGGTTCCTGTACCGCCAGGGCCTCTACCACCTGTTTGGCAACCTGATCGCCGGCACCGGTCTGGCGCTGGTGGCCATTGCGGCGTTTGTTCAGCTGGGCGCCCCGGTGGTGCCGCTGGCATGGGCGGCCGAAGCCACCGCGCTCGCCTGGCTGGCCGTGCGCCGGATGCACAAGTGGTCCGCGCTGGCGGCGCTGATCCTGGGCGGGCTTGCGGTTGCGCACGTCCTCCTTGTGGAGTACCCGCTGTGGAACCTCCAACCTGGCCTCGCCTTTCCGGCGCTGCCTTGGCTCCACGCCGATGGCGCCTCGGTGCTGTCCGTGGTTGCCGCCGTGGGCCTCACTGCCGTCCTCGTGCCTGTCCGCTGGATCCGTTCGGCACTCGTCGCTCTGGCCGCGCTGCTGCTTGAGTACGCTGCGCTCTTTGAAGTCCGGGGCGCGCCGCTCGCCGGAACCCTGGTGCTCATCGCCCTCGCGGCCGTTGTCCTTGAGCGCGTGGTGAGTGCTCGGGGAACGAAGCCCTCGCTGGCGTCGGTGGGTGTCTGGGTGCCGTCGTTCCCGTTTGCGGGAGTGGCGGCCGCAGTGGCCGGCTCCCATGCCGTGCTGTTTGTCGCGGGGGGAGAGTTTCCGCTCCAGTTGGCCGCCAGCGGCGCCGCCGTTGCCCCGCCCATCCCGTGGCTGCACCCTTCGGGCTTCTCGGCGCTGTTTGTCCTCGCCGGTCTGGGAGCTGGCGCGGCGCTGCTGCCCATCCGCTGGATCCGGTCGCTACTGGTTGCCATCGCGGTTGTGCTGGCCGCCTACGTGTCGGCCTTTGAGGTTCAAGGTCCCTGGCTGACCCTGTCGGTCACGGGCTTGGCGCTCGCGGCGCTGCTGCTGGAGCGCGTGATCAGCAGCAGGGGCACGCGGGCCGAGTACGCGGCGATTGGCGCGTGGTCCGCCACGTTCCCGTTTACCGCCTGTGCGGCGGTTATTGCCGGAGTCCACGCCACTATCTTTGTCATCACGGCCGAATTCCCCGCCTGGTTGTTCGGCGGCGCTCCGGCGATGCCGTACGTGGTGCCGGCAACCATCTCGCTGCTTGTGCTCTTGGCCGGGCTCGTCGCCGCCGGCCGCCTGCTGCCGGAGCGCGGCTTGCGCTCGGTGTTGGGCGGTGTTGGCGTGCTTGTTGTCGCATGGACCCTCCTCACGCAGTTTGTGGCCCTGCCGCTCTATGCATCGCTCGCGGTCTTGCTGCCGCTCGCCGTCGCCCTCGAGCGCGGCGTCAGGAGGCTTGGGGACCGGTCTGAGGGTCTGCCGTTTACGCTCGCTCCGGCAGCGGGCCGGGCGGCGCCAACGGCGGGCGCGCTCGTCTGGCTGATCAGCCTGTGGCTTGCCGCGTTCAACTTCGTGCCGCCCATCCTCAGCGGTTCACACGGATTGCCCACCCCGCCGTTCACCGATCTGGCGGCTGCAACCGCTGTGGCCCTGATCGGCTCCGCGATTGCCGCCGCGCGCTGGTCGCTGTCACGCCAAGGCCGCACCGCGCTCCTCATCGGTTCGATTGCCGTTGCCGCGGGCGTTGTGCCGCTGGAGGTCAACGCGGATCTCATCGTGCCGCTCTGGCTGCTCCTCGCAGGGGCCGCCATGGCCCTCACGGTGCGCCGCGACGATGTCCACGGCGCGCTGCGCGACGCGGCGCGGGGCCTGGCGCTCATCTTGGCCGTTGGATCGGTACTGCTTGCCTTTGGCGTCGTCGCTCCGGTTGAGCGGCTGTGGGTCCAGGGCGGGAACGGCTGGACGCCGCGGCCGCTACTGCCCGTGTGGCCGCTGTCCCTTGCCTCCGTTGCCGCCGTTCTCGCGCTTGCGGCGCGTCGCGGCATGCTTGGCAGGCGCTCGGTCTGGCTGGGCATCGCGGGCGCAGCGACGGGCGTCTACCTGGTCTCGGTTGGCGTCGTTGACGTCTTCCAGCGGCAGGTTGGCGGTGCTGTGGCACCCGAGGAGTTGTCCAAGCAGGCGCAGGTGGCCATGAGCGTCGCCTGGACCGTCATCGGTGTGGCATCCCTGACGTGGGGCCTGACCAAGGGCTTTGCTCGGGCGCGCCACATTGGGCTTGGGCTGCTGGGGATTGCCACCCTGAAGGTGTTTGTCGTGGACCTCGCGTCGATGGACGTGGCCTACCGAGCCGTGGTGCTGGCCGGGCTTGGCGTGCTGCTGATCCTGGCCGCGGGGCTCTTCACCAGACTGCGCGGACCGCGCTCGGAGGGCAGGGGAGGACCCGGAGTCCAACCCGCCGGCTAGGGACGCTTCGCGGGACGGCGGCGCACGCGGCGCATCTCCGCCGCCGTTCCGTCGCGCCCGTGGCGGCGCGCCAGTGCTGACACCCTGTATGATCCCGCCTCGATGAGACGCGCTGGGCCGATCCTTATTGTGGTTATCGGGGCTTTGGCCCTGCTATTTGACTTTGTCCGCTTCCCGATGCCTGCATCAGGGTCAAGCGCGGCTGCAAGTGCGCCAAAGTATCTCGAGACCAAGCTTGGGCTTGACTTGAGCGGCGGACTCCGGATTGAGTACCAGGTCCTGCCTGCGGAGGGGAAGATCCCGTCCCGCGACGACCTCAACATCATGCGCCAGATCATCGTCAACCGAGTTGACAAGCAGGGCGTGGCCGAGCCGCAGGTTGTGGTTCAGGGGACGGACCGGATCATCGTCGAGATGCCCGGCATCACCAACGTGGACCAGATCCGCTCCCTGGTGGGAACCACGGGACGGCTGGACTTTGTGCCGCTGGGCCAGACCCAGATGGTGCAAGACCAGGTGGTGGACCTGACCAAGTACCCGGCCCTGTTCTCCGGCGATCAGGTCGCTGCGGCCAACATCGGCGCAAGCCAGACTGGCCAGCGCACCGTTGACTTCACCTTGAAGGACAAGGGGAAGCAGCTCTTCGCCGACTACACAACGAAGCACGTCAACGACTTCTTCGCCGTTGTCCTCGACGGCAAGGTCATCACCGCGCCGGTCATCCGCGAGGCCATCCCCGGTGGCCAGGTGCAGATCAGCCAGAACGGCATTGGCGGCTATCCGCTTGTGGTCGCCCAGAACCTTGTCACCATCCTTGAGTTTGGCCAGCTCCCGTACCCGCTGAGCGAGCTCGCCAACACCACCGTCAGCCCCACGCTGGGCGCGGCGTTCCTGCGCCAGAGCGTCATCGCCGGCTTGATTGCGGTGTTCATGGTCATGTTCTTCATGATCGTCCACTACCGGTTGCCGGGTGCGGTTGCGAGCGCCGCCCTCGTGTACTACGCGCTGGTGGTCTTCGCGCTGTTCCGGCTGGTCCCGGTCACGCTGACCCTGGCCGGCATCGCGGGCTTTGTGCTCTCGGTGGGCATGGCGGTTGACGCCAACATCCTGATCTTTGAGCGGACCAAGGAAGAGCTGCGCGTTGGCAAGAGTCTGCCGGCGGCCGTGGAGGCAGGCTTCAACCGGGCCTGGAACTCCATCTTGGACTCCAACGTGTCCAGCCTGATCACCGCCACCATCCTGTTCCTGTTCGGCTCGTCGACGATCCGCGGCTTCGGCCTCGTCTTGATCATCGGCGTGCTCGTGTCGCTGTTCTCCGCCATCACCGTGACCCGGAGCGTCCTCCGGCTGCTGGTGGTCCGGCCGTGGGCACGACAGGCGCGCCTGTTCGGCGTTACTGAAGCGGAATTCCTGGCCCGTCCGACCACTGGTCGCGGGTCGCTGCGAGGCGAGGCCCGACCGCGTGTTTGACATCATCGGGAAGCGCAACTGGTTCTTCGCCTTTTCCCTGGCGATCACAATCCCCGGCCTGATCTTCCTGATGATGGGCCCCGTCACGGGCGGCAAGGCCGGTCTGCAGTTCGCCATCGACTTCACGGGCGGCACGGTTTGGTCCATCAAGTTCAAGGACGCCTCAATCACGCCTGAGCAGGTGAAGAGCGTCTTCGCGGCGAATGCCATGGAGGCCAGCGTCGCCACCATTGGCAACGGCTTCCTTGAGATCCGCACCCGCGAGGCCACGCTGGCCGGCGCGCAGCCAACGCCCACCGCGCCGCCTACCGTTGCCCCATCGGTCACCGCGTCGCCGAAGGCCTCTGCCTCCGCAGGTGCATCGGCCTCAGTTGCGCCGTCCGCCTCGGCATCTGCTGCCCCATCACCATCAGGCTCACCCGCGCCGTCCGCCTCGGCTGGCCCCAGCGCTTCGCCCGTCGCGTCCGCTGCGCCTACGCCGTCGCCCACGCCCGTTATTGGTGCCGTACTGCCGTCTACCGGCAAGCTTGGCGATGTGCGTCGCGCACTTGAGGCCAAGTTTGGCCCAATCGCCGAGCAGGAATCGCTCTCCAGCGTTGGCGCCGTCGTGTCGAGCGACCTCATCACCCAGGCCCTGATCCTGATCCTCGTCGGGGCGATCGGCATCTTGCTCTGGATTACCTACCGCTTCCGGGACTTCAAGATGGGCGTCTGCGCCCTGGTTGCGCTGCTGCACGACATCCTCGTGGTGGTGGGCATCTTCGCGATCCTCGGGACGCTGATCGGCATGCAGATCGACAGCCTGTTTGTCACAGCCATGCTGACCGTCATCGGCTTCTCGGTCCACGACACCATCGTCGTGTTTGACCGGGTACGCGAAAACCGCTCACGCCACGCAGGCGAGTCCTTCGAGGCGATTGTCAACCACTCCATCCTGCAGACATTTGGCCGGTCCATCACCACCAGCTTGACGGTCGTGATCACCCTGCTGGCCCTCCTGCTGTTTGCGGGCGAAGCGATCGGCACGTTTGTCTTGGCGCTGCTCCTCGGGATCATCTCGGGGACGTACTCGTCCATCTTCAACGCAAGCCCACTCCTCGTCGTCTGGCACAACCGAGAGGCACGCCAGCGCCAACGCGAACTCGAGCTGTCGGCTCGTTCTGGCCGCCGCGCCGCTTCGTGACCCGGGACCCGGCCGGCGCCGGGACCCTGACCACCAACCGGTGTCCGCTGACGGCTCCGTGACCCGGGACATGGCAGACTCCGCGTGATGACCCGCGTGATGACCGCAGCCCGCCACCGCTGGGTGTTTCCTGACCCCATCAGGCTTGATCCCGTGTTTGCGGCCGCCGCCGGCGAGCAGGGTCTTGGCCGGTTTGCAGCCGCAGTGGCTGCCAGGCGCGGGATTGCAGACCCGCAGGCCCTGGCCGCGTTCCTGGGCACCGCCGGGGGCGGCCTCAACGATCCGCACCTCCTGCCCGATGCCGACGCGCTTGTTGCCCGGATCGTCCAGGCGCAGACCCGCGCAGAGCGCGTCATGGTCTTTGGGGACTTTGACGCCGACGGCCTCACGGGCCTTGCGCAACTAGTGCTCGTCTTCCGGCGGCTTGGCCTGGACGTGGTGCCGTACGTGCCCTCGCGGGTGGACGAGGGTCACGGTCTCTCGCTTGGTGCCGTGGAGGCTGCAGCAGCCGGCGGGGTCTCCCTCATCGTGACCGTTGACACGGGCTCTACCAGCGTTGCCGAGGTGGCTGCGGCCGGCGCACGCGGGATCGACGTGATCATCACAGACCACCACCACCTGCCAGAGGTGCTCCCGGCTGCAGTCGCCGTGGTGAACCCGCACCGGGCGGACTCCGCCTATCCGGACGCCGGGCTCTCCGGTAGCGGCGTTGCCTTCACGGTTGGCCGATTGCTGCTTGGCGATCTGGCCGACGCGGAAGCCGAGGCGCTTGCCCTAGCGGATCTTGCGGCGATTGGGACGGTGGCCGACGTTGTGCCGATCATGGGGGAGAACCGGGCCATTGCACGCTTGGGCCTTGCGATCCTGCGCGCGGCTCCGCGGCCGGGCATTGCCGCGCTGCTTGCCCGCGCGTCTGCCGGCAAGGGCCGCATTGACCTGGAGACCATCAGCTTTGGCATCGCCCCGCGCCTGAATGCCGCGAGCCGGGTGGGGGAGGCGATGGACGCCGCACGTCTTCTGCTGGCCGACACGGCGGACGAGGCGGACACGCTTGCGGCCACCCTTGAAGCCGCCAACGCCACGCGGCGGGACCTCATGAAGACCGCCATCGCCGAGGCGCGCGCCGCTCTTGGGCTGGGCGGGCCGGTAGAGCCGGCGTTCGCTGAATCCGATCGCGGCGATGTCCCGCTCGTCATCGCCGCCGGGGGCCCCGGTGCGGCTGCCAGCCTTGTCATCGGCCCGTGGTCGCCGGGGATTGTTGGACTGATTGCCGGCCGCCTCGCCGAGGAGACCGGTCGCCCCGCGGTCGTGGGCACGCTGCTTGGCGACACGGTGCGCTGCTCGTGCCGCAGCGATGGGCGCATGGACCTCGCCGATGCGCTCGGGGCCTGTTCCGACCTGTTCCTGCGCCATGGCGGCCATGCCGCCGCCGCCGGGTTTGAGTTGCGCCGTGACCAGTGGGAAGCATTTGTTGAGCGGTTTCTCGCCCTGGCCACGGCGTGGGCGCCGGAGGACCCGCGGCCGCCGCTGCACGTTGACCTGGCGCTGCCGGCCGAGCTTGTGGACTATGCGCTGTACCACGACCTGCAGCGCCTCCAGCCGTGTGGCGCTGGCAACCCGGAGCCGCTGGTCGCGGTGCTGGGGCTGACCGTCGCTCGCGTTCGCGCCGCCAAGGGCGGCCATACACAGCTGGTCCTGCGCCGCGGCCTTGAGGTCATCGACGGCATCGCCTTTGGCCGCGCTGATCTTGCTGTCGATCTCGCCGAAGGCGACCGGATCGATGTTGTGGCGCGTCTTTCCAGTCGCGTCTTTGGCGGCGTGGAGAACCTCCAGCTCGAGGTTCGCGATGTCGCTCCTTGCGGTACTCACCCACGCGCCGCCGCAGTGCTCGCGCATGTTGCGGACCGTGCCGAGCGCCGTGCCGCGGCCAATCTCGTCCCGCTTGAAGCTGCTGTCGAGGGAGGCCGCGCATGACCCGATTGCCACGGACCGAGAGGCCTCCCGTTGGCCGCCAACCCGTGGTGCGCGGCACGGGCGGCAGTGGTGTGCCGGGCGGGCTCCGCGGCTCCATTGCCGTTGCGGCTTCCCTGATCGGGTTGGCCGTGGTTGCTGCAGTGACGATGGTGGTTGGGAGCGGGGATCTGCCGTTCTCGCCCGGGTCGGGCGGCGGTCCCAATGCTTCCGGCGCTGGCCCCATCCAGACCGTCTCACCGTCAAATGTGGTGGTGGTGCCCAGCGGGGTCCCGGGCGTCACGGTCCCTGGTTCGCTGGTCTACGCGAAGGACGGCAACGTCTGGCTGCAGAGCAAGGGCGTGGCCACCCAGCTCACCAACGCGGGCACGGACTCGATGCCCACGTTCGCGCCTGACGGCGTCAGTGTCTACTTTGTCCGCACACGACCGATGCGCGGCCTCTGGGGCGGCGTCAACTACCTGCTGGACGTGCCGAGCCTCATGCGGGTCCCTGTGGCGGGCGGCGATCCGGTGAAGGTGGTTGACGGGCTCGTCGATCCTGCCGGGTCTCAGCGCTGGAGCGCCTTCATCCGTGAGCCGGCGGTGTCGCCGGACGGCAAGACCGTGGCCGTTGCCACGGATCTGCCGGACCCAACCCGGAGCGATGTCGTCATCAAGCTGATCACCCTGGCAACAGGCAAGATCACCAGCCTCGGCATGGTGGAAGTTCCGCCCCTGGGCCATCAGGACCCGGCGTGGCGCCCGGATGGCCAGGTGCTTCTGTACGTCCTCAATAACCGGGATGGGGCCAAGGGCGTGCCCGTCATCATGTCCTACTCGCTGGCCACGCGGAAAGCCAAGAGCGTCACGGGGCCGGGCTACATCCACCCGTCATGGTCGCCGGACGGCAAGTACATCGCCGCCACCCGCACCAGCGCGTTTGGCACGGATGTGGTGATCCTGTCGGCCACGACGGGCGCCGAAGTGGCCCAGCTCAGCGATGACGGGTCCAGCTGGGCGCCAGCGTGGTCCCCGGCCGGCAACCAGATCGCGTTCCTCCACGGCGAGGGCCAGGTGGTGGATCTCCAGATGGTCCAGATCAGCGGACCCGCCGGCGCCTGGACCGTGAGTCCGGTCATCAACCTGACGTCTGCGGCCGGTCTCGACAGCATCTCGCGGCCCGACTGGTTTGTCCCGGCCGACCAGATGCCGCCGCCGACGCCTGCGCCAGCGACGCCGACACCAGCCGCAACTGCGGCCCCGGTGGCCACGCCGTCACCGTCGTGAGCGCCACGTACCTGGAGCGCCTCGGCGCCCGCACCGCGGTGGTCCGCAGCGTCCTCTGTCTGGGCGTTGACCCCGAGGCCACGGCCCTTCCGCCTGGCTTTGCGCAAACACTTGCGGGCGTGGAGCAGTTTGCCGGGCTCCTCATCGACGCTGCGCTGCCATACGCGGCGGCCGTCAAGCCCAACCTTGCGTTCTTCGAGGCGTATGGCGCTGCGGGCATCGCGGCGCTGGAGCGTCTGCGCGCGAAGGTCCCCGCGGACGTGATGTTTGTTGCTGACGCAAAGCGCGGCGACATCGGCACGACTGCCGCCCGCCAGGCCGTGGCCCTGTACGACATCCTCGGCGCCGATGCGGTCACCGTGAACCCGTATCTGGGCGGGGAGGCGATCATGCCCCTGCTTGAGCGACCCGAACGCTTCGCCTACGTATTGGCCAGGACATCAAACCCGGGAGCCGGCGAACTCCAAGGGCTGATCGTTGCGGCCGATGATGCGGCTGGCCATCCCGCCGAACCGCTCTGGGCGCGCGTGGCGCGTCGGGCGGCGGCATGGGGTCCGGGAGGCACGGTTGGCCTGGTTGTGGGGGCGACGGCGCCTGCCGAACTGGCCTCGATCCGGGCGATATCGCCGGCCCTGACGTTCCTTGTCCCTGGGGTTGGAGCACAAGGCGGCGAAGTGGATCCCGTGCTGGCCAACGGGCCCGCCCGGACCGGGAGCGCCGCGGCATTCCCGGGCGGCGGGCTGCTGGTCAACGTCTCGCGCGGGATCGCTCGCGCGGCCCTCGGGGATGCCCCGGGCGGCGGTTCCGGGGACCCTGGCGAGCGCCTCGCAGCGGCCGCCGCGGACTGGAGCCGCCGTCTCGCTATGCTAACCTGAGCCCCCCCGGATCAGGTCCGATCCCGACACGAGGTCTCCCGTCCCATGCCGTTCAATATCGGTCCCGGTGAGCTGATCATCGTCCTGATCATTGCGCTGATTGTGGTGGGTCCTGGCAAGCTGCCGGACGTTGGATCTGCGCTTGGCAAGAGCATCCGCGAGTTCCGCAAGGCCGCGTCGGACGTCAAGGAGTCCACCAGCCTGGAGGCCGCAACCCCCGCGCCCGCACCGGCGCCGGTTGCCGCTCCTGCTCCGGCCCCCGCTCCTGCCCCAGTTGCGGAGTCGGCTGACGGTGGCACCAGCGCCTAGGCGCGCGCCTGGCCCCCGGGAACTGGTCCATGGCTGAGATCGATACGCCTCACGTGCCTGGCATGCCCGCACGCCTCCAGCCGGAGGTCACGCCACCGGCACCCCCGGTGGCCCCCGGCGAGATGTCGCTTGTTGACCATCTCGTCGAGCTGCGCAACCGCCTGGTCAAGGTGGTCATCGCAATCGCCGTGTGCTCTATCGTGGGCTTCTACTTTGGTGACCAGATCGTCGCGGTCCTCAAGTCGCCGCTCCCGGGCAACAAGCCGCTCTTCTTCACCGGCATCGGCGACGCCTTTGTCATCAAGCTCAAGATCGCCCTTGTCGTGGGCATCATCATCTCGATGCCCGTCCTGCTGTTCCAGATCTGGCGGTTCGTGTCGCCCGGTCTGACGCCCGAGGAGCGACGGGTTGTGCGGCCGTGGCTGCCGCTGGCATTTGTGTTCTTCGCCATCGGCACCATCATTGCCTACGTGATCCTGCCGTTCGCGGCTGGCTTCCTGGTGGGCTTCCAGACGCCCGATCTGCAGGCGCTGATCACCGCCGGCGACTACTTCAGCTTCGTGACAACGATGTTCTTGGCCTTTGGGCTCATCATGGAGTTCCCGATCCTGCTGTACGGCCTTTCGCGCGTTGGGATCGTGACCTCACAGCGGCTCATCTCGGCCCGCCGGCCCGCAATCCTTGGCATCGCGATCTTCGCCACTGCCATCACGCCCGGCGGTGATCTTGTCAGCCCCGCGGTCCTCGGCCTCACGATGTACGTGCTGTACGAGGGAACGATCTTCTTCATCCGGCGCAGCGGGAAGTAGCCGCGCGCGTGGAGGCGGCATGACCGACGCCCCGCAAGAACAAGGAAGTACGCCACCCGCCCCGCCACCGCAGGAGGTGGTTGTCGTCACCGGCTTGTCTGGTGGCGGCAAGACCGCGGCCGCCAAGCTCTTCGAGGATCTCGGCTACATCGTGGTGGACAACCTGCCCGGCGAGCTGCTGAGCGACCTGGCGGATCTTGTGGCCACAGACCCTGTGCGCTTTGCCCGGACGGCCATCGTGCTTGACGTGCGAGCCGGGGACGTCCCGCTGGCGTTTGGCGCCATGCGCGGCGCGCTGGAGGGCCGGGGCATCAGGCCGGTGATCATGTTCCTCGAGGCAAGCGACGAGGTCCTGATCCGCCGCTTCTCGGAGACTCGGCACCGCCACCCGCTCGCCGACGAGCGCGGGATCGCCGCCTCCATCGCGCACGAGCGCCAGATCCTGGAGCCGGTGCGCGCCGAGGCGGACGTTGTCCTCGATACGAGCCGACTGTCGCTTCGCGAGCTCCGTGAACGGATCGTCAACCGTCTGGGCGATGTCCGGAAGGGCGATGGCCTGGCGTTCCAGCTGATGAGCTTCGGGTTCAAGTTTGGCGTGCCGCTGGAGGCGGACCTCGTCCTGGACGTCCGGTTCATGACCAACCCCTACTACTTTGAAGCCCTGCGGCCGCAGTCCGGTCTGACGCCCGCCGTTCGCGACTACGTCTTGGGCCAGAAGGTTGCGGGCGCCTTCCTCATCCAGCTGCAGGCGCTCCTGGACCTGTTGGTCCCTGCCTATATTGATGAGGGCAAAACCCGCCTCACGGTTGCCATCGGCTGTACTGGCGGCTTCCACCGGTCCATCGTCATCACGGAAGAGCTTGCCGCGTGGCTGCGCGAGCGGGACTTCGGACCGGTCGCGGTGTTTCACCGCGAGCTGGAGCGGTGAACCTTCGCCGCTGGCTCACGGTGGGGATTGGCATCAAGCGGTGGCTGGCACTCGCGTTCGCGGGCCTGCTCCTGCTTGCGCTTGGGCTGGCGCACGCACTCCGTCAACTGGCCGTCTCGCTTGAGGCCGGGTCTCCCGCTGAGGCGATCCTGAGCTTCGCCACGTTCCAGTGGCTGCCGTACCAGGCTCGCGGCGTCCTGCTGGGCGGCGTGGGCGTTGCCGCATTCCTGTTTGGGGCGTACCGGCTTGTGCGGGCGCTCGTTGACCCGTTTGCGCTGTGGGACCGAGAGCAGCCCATGGTGGAGGTCATCTACCAGAAGCGGTTTCTCGCCCGTGGGCCCAGGATTGTGGCCATCGGGGGAGGAACCGGGCTCTCGGCGCTGCTGCGCGGGCTCAAGGAGCACACATCCAATCTGACGGCCGTGGTCACGGTGGCCGATGACGGCGGCTCGTCCGGGATGCTCCGGACGGAGCTTGGCATTCCGGCCGTTGGCGACATCCGCAACTGCATCGTTGCCCTGGCCGATGCCGAGCCGCTGATGTCCCGCCTGTTGCAGTACCGGTTTCCGGGTTTGCCCGCGACGTCTGGGTCCGACGACGGCGCCCCTGGCGAGGTTGTGGCCGGCGGCGCGCCAGGGCTGGGTGGCCATGCGGTGGGCAACCTGCTGTTGGCCGCACTGGTTGCCGTGGAGGACGGTGACTTCGAGCAAGCCGTGCGGGAGATGAACCGCGTGCTGGCCGTGCGCGGACGCGTTGTCCCCGCCACGGGAACGGCCCTGACGCTGCACGCGCGCCTGATGGACGGCGAGGCGGTTGACGGCCAGAGCCGGATTGCCCGATGCGCGGACGTGGAGCGGGTCTGGGTGACGCCGGCCGATGTGCTGCCCACCGAGGACGCGCTCAAGGCGATCGCCGAGGCGGAGATCATCGTGCTGGGGCCCGGCAGCCTCTTCACCAGCGTGCTCCCGGCTCTGCTGGTCCCGGGTATTCGGGAAGCTGTGGCGGCGTCCGGCGCGCTTGTGGTGTTTGTCTGCAACGTGGCGACACAGCCGGGCGAGACCGCCGGATACGACCTTGCCGATCATCTCGATGCCCTTGCCCGCCACGACGCCGCCGGTCTGCCGGATCTTGTGCTGGCCAACAACCGCTTTGACGCACGGCGTCCCGAGGGCTGGCTGAGCGAGGTGGTCAGGCTGCGCTGGCCGCCGGCGGCGAACGCGGGCGCCCGCCTCGCCCTGGACGATCTGGTGGATGCCGACAACGCCCACCGGCACGATCCGGCCAAGCTGGCCACGGCCATCCTGGGCGCCTGGGAGCACGAGGGCGGCCGACATCGCCGCCATCGCCGGCCCGCGGCGGCCCGCGGCGCCACGATCGCCTGACCACCCCCAGATGACGGCTTCGGACCGCGACCTCGTTGCTGCGCTGCGCGCCGAGGTGGCAGCGGTGGATCCAGCGCGCGTGTGTGACCGGCGCGCGGAACTCGCAGGCCTGGGACCGCTGCTGGTGACGCGTGAGGCCGCCGTTGCAAGGCTTGCCGTACGCCTCGGTGGCCATGCCGATGAGGCGCCGGCGCAGGGCGTGCGCCATCGGTTCACGCTCCCGGTGCCTGCATTTGAGTGGGCAACCTCGCCCGACCACTGCAAGCTGGCCTGGCTGCGCGGGCGGTTTCTGGCTCACGGATCGCTCAGCCTCTCTACCGGTCGGGCCCATCTGGAGTTCACACTCCCGGAGGCAGAGGCGGTGGAGCTTGTCTCCCGCCTTGATGCGCTGGGCATGCCGGCGTCGTGGCGCATGCGCCGCGGGACTGGCGTGGTCACCTGGAAGAGCGCCGAGACCATCACCTCGTTCCTTGGGCGGATTGGCGCAAGTGCGGCGCTGTTGGAGCTCCAGGCGCGAAGCGTCGCGCGGACACTGCGCGGCGAGCTCAACCGCGTGATCAACGCGGAGTCGGCCAATCTGGCGCGGTCCGTGGCCGCAGCCGGGCGCCAACTGGCCGCGATCGACATCCTTGACGCCGACGGGCGCCTCGACCTGCAGCCGTACACCGTCAAGGCCGTGGCCGCCGCCCGGCGGGAGACGCCCGAGGCGTCGCTCTGGGAGATCGCTGAGCGTCTGGAGCTCCACCGATCAGCGGTCCAGCGAGCGCTTGACCGGATTGAACGGCTGTCGCTCCACGATGACGACGGCGTTGGCCTGCGGTCGCCGTCCCGTCCATACGGCCCCCGGTTTGAGGCCACCGGTGGGCTTCGGCAGGTCCGCGAGGCCGGGGGCCGGGGGCCGTCCGGCCGGGGGGCTGGGCGCCAAGGTCTGGCATGATCCGGTCATGCGCCCGATTGTGATTGCCGCCAACTGGAAAATGAACACCACCCCCGCCGATGCCGGCGACCTGGCCCGGACCATCGCGTCCCGGACCCGCGTCGCGGGTGTCACACGCGTGATCTGTCCGCCCTACGTGAGCCTTGCGACCGTTCGTGACGCGCTCGTGGGCGAGGATGTCGCCGTGGGGGCCCAGAACGTCCACCACGAAGCTGGTGGTGCCTACACCGGCGAGGTCTCCACCGCGATGCTCGCAGGGCTCGCAACGTGGGTGATCCTGGGCCACTCCGAGCGCCGCGCGTACTTTGGCGAGACAGACGCCCTCGTGGGCAAGAAGCTGGACCGTGTGGTTGCCGCCGGCCTCAGACCCATCCTGTGCGTTGGCGAGGTTCTGGCTGACCGTGAAGCCGGTCGCGAGACCCAGGTGGTTGATGGCCAGCTTCGGGGCGCTCTTGACGGGCGCGATGCCGCAGTGCTTGCCGCCGCCGGCCTCGTCATTGCCTACGAGCCCGTCTGGGCTATCGGCACCGGGCGCACGGCCAGCGCTGCCGATGCCGCCGCCATGGCAGACGCCATCCGAGCCAGCCTCGTGGCGCTTGGGTGGGGGAGCGTTGCAGAGGCCACGCCCGTGCTCTACGGCGGCAGCGTGACGGCCGCCAACGTGGGCGAGATCCTGGGCAAGCCGTCGGTTGACGGTGCGCTGATCGGCGGCGCCTCGCTCAAGCCCGACGAGATGGACGCCATTGTCGCCAGTGCAGGCATCACCGCCGCTGCGCGCGGCCTGGCCTCGTGACGGGGGCCGCTCGCCCGCGGCCCATCGTCCTGGTTGTCCTGGACGGCTTCGGCATCGGCCGCACAGCTGATGCAGACGCGATCGCCGCGTCCCCGATGCCCCGCTGGCGGGAGCTTGTTGCGCGGTGGCCGCATTCGGTGATCGCTGCGTCCGAGGGCGCCGTGGGGCTGCCGGTGGGCCAGATGGGCAACTCCGAGGTGGGCCATCTCAACCTTGGCGCCGGCCGTCCGGTGCTGCAGGATCTGCCGCGCATTGACGCAGCAATTGAGGATGGCTCCTTCTTCACGCGGCCCGCGCTGGTGGATGCCTGTCATCGCGCCCTGCGCACGGGCACGCTCCACACGGTTGGCCTGATCGGCCCAGGTGGGGTCCACGCCCACGACCATCACCTTGTCGCGCTTGCGGAGTTGGCCGCCCGCATGGGGGTCCCGCACGTTCGGGTCAACGCGCTGCTGGACGGGCGCGATACCGCGCCATCGTCGGCGCTTGGGTTCATGCGCGACCTTGAGGCACGCCTGGCCGTTGCCCACCCCGATGCGCGCGTTGCCTCAGTGGGCGGGCGCTACTACGCCATGGACCGCGACAAGCGCTGGGAGCGCATCGAGCGCGGCTACGACGCGATTGTCCACGGCGAGGGCCTCCGGGCCGCGTCGGCGACGGCTGCGGTTGAGGACGCCTACGCCCGCGGCGAGACCGACGAGTTTGTCCTGCCAACCGTGATTGACGGCGCACGCGGCGAACTTGCAGCAGACGACGTCATCGTCCACGTCAACTTCCGGGCCGACCGCGCCCGCCAGCTTGTCCACGCGCTCACCGACACCGCGTTTGACGGCTTTGACCGCACATCGCCCTCCGGCAGGCTTGCGCCGCACCCGCTCCACGTTGTGACGATGAGCGAGTACGAGTCTGGGCTGCCCGTGGAGGTGGCCTTTGGCCCTGAGGAGGCGCGATCGCTTGCCGGGGCGTTCTCGGAGGCCGGCTGGACGCAGTTCCACGTGGCCGAGACCGAGAAGTACGCCCACGTGACCTACTTCTTCAACGGCGGGCGCGAGGCACCCTGGCCCGGCGAGGAGCGTCGCCTTGTGCAGTCGCCCAAGGTGGCTACCTACGACCTGGCGCCGGAGATGAGCGCTGTCGGGGTGACCGACGAGCTGGTTGCAGCCATCGGGTCCGGCGCGTACGACTTCATCGTGGCCAACTTTGCCAACCCCGACATGGTGGGCCACACTGGCGTCTGGGATGCCACGCTGCGGGCGCTGGCAACCATTGACACCTGTCTGGGCCGCGTGGCGGATGCGATCGCCGCCGTTGAGGCCGCCGACCCCGAGGGTCCGGGTGCCGCGCTGCTGATCACCGCGGACCACGGCAACGCGGACGAGCTCCGCGATGCCGCCGGCAAGCCTGTGACCGCCCATTCGCTCAACCCGGTGCCGCTGCTCGCGCTGGGTCGGGCCCTTGATGGCCGGACACTGCGTGACGGCATCCTGGCCGATGTTGCGCCAACCATCCTTGACCTGGCGGGGCTGCCCCGCTGGCAGGGGATGACCGGTACATCGCGCCTCAACCCGGCCTGAAACAGCGGCTGAGCGGCGGAGGGTCCGGGCCGAGTGCCCGCGTCTGCTACCATCCGCCTCCGTTACACCTCGGAGGTTTTCCACCCGTGAATGCGATCCTGGCGATCGGCCAGATCCTGCTGAGCATCGCGCTTGTCGCAGCCATCCTGCTGCAGGCGCGCGGTACCGGTCTGTCTGGCACGTTTGGCGGCGATTCGGCCGTCTATCGCAGCCGTCGTGGTATCGAGCGTCGCCTCTGGCAGTTCACCGTCGTGCTGATGGTGCTGTTTGTGGTCTTCGCACTGGTGTCGTTCTCCTCCCAGGCTTGACGTCGGCCGCCACACGGCGGACGTTCTGGTTCGAGGATCCCGCATGACGACCATTCGCGATCGCGCGGTCACAGCCGCTCTCGTGGCGGTGATGGCGTTGTCGATTGGTCTTCTCGCGCAGCCCGCCGGCAACCTGCCGGTCATTGGCGGCCCCACGCCCGAGCCAAGCGCAAGTGCAGCGCCGCCGCGCACCTACCGTGAGGGCGTTGTTGGCGTTCCGCAGTCCATTACGCCTGTCACCGCGCATAGCCGCGTGGAGCGGACCCTGGTTGGGCTGATCTTCAGTGGTCTTGTGAAGCTTGGGCCTGGCAGCGACCTGCTGCCTGATCTCGCCGCCAGTTGGGCGCAGGACGAGACCGGCACGGTCTGGACCTTCAAGATCCGCGCGGACGCCGCCTGGCAGGACGGTGAGCCGGTCACGTCAGACGATGTCGTCTACACCATTGAGGCGCTCAAGGATCCGGCGGCATCTGGCGCCCTTGCGGCCTCGTGGGCCGAGGTCACGGCGGCATCCATCGATGCCAAGACCGTCCGCTTCACGCTTGCCACGCCCATCACAGGGTTTCTTGCGGCGCTGACGCAGCCCCTGCTTCCAGCACACCTGCTGAGCGACGTCCCCATGGCGGATCTCGCAACAAGCGACTTCGCGCTGAACCCGGTTGGCACCGGCCCGTACTCGCTTGTGCTCATCGACAGCACCCACGCGGCCCTGCAGCCGGTGAGCGCCACCCGCGGGCCCGGCGCAACCCCGTCGCCATCCGCGCCCACAGCCGCTCCAACCGTGGCACCCACAGCAGCAGCGACCGCCAGCGCCGCCGCGGCGCCATCGGCTGGCCGTTCCGCCGATCCGTCGGCGAGTGCGCCGGCACCGAGCCCCACGCCGTCGCCGACGCCCGTGCCGCTTGTCACACCTGCGCCCGGGGCAGGGCCGATTGACGCGATCACCATCTACTTCTACAACTCCGAGGCCCAGCTTGCCGCGGCCTTCCGGGCGGGGGAGCTTGACGCGGCGGACGGGCTGTCGGGCGCCGTCGCCAAGGATCTGCAGACGCTCCCGGGCGCCAACTCCGTGCGCTATCCCACGACGATGCTCTCCACCGTGGTGCTCAACCTGCGCGCCACGCATCCCGAGCTGCGCAACGCAGATCTGCGCAAGGCGCTTCTGGGCGCCATCGACCGCTCCGCCATTGTGAGCGGCGTGCTGGACGGCGGCGGTGTTGTGGCGGACACGCTGATCCCACCCGGGTCGTGGGCCTATGACGCCCGGGCGGCGGGCTCCACCCCGTATGACCCAGGTGCCGCCGCGAAGGCGCTTGCCAAGCTTGGCTGGACCAAGATTGGCGGCTTCTGGGCGGCGCCCAAGGCGAAGAAGGCGTATGCCGTAGAGATCCTCACCGTTCCGGCCGAGGCCAACCGGCGTGTCGCGCTCATTGGCACAGCCGTGGGGGACGCGTGGCGCAAACTGGGCTTTGACGTGGTGGTGACGCGGCTGGCAGCGCCAGACCTGACTGCTCGCCTGCGGGCCGGCGACTTCACGGCTGCCGTGCTGGATGTGTCGCTTGGCTTGGAGCCTGACCTCTACCCGCTCCTCGCCTCAACCCAGGTGAGGACCACTGGATCCAACGTCGCCGGGTATCAGGATCCTGCCTTGGACACGCTGCTGGAGGCTGCCCGTGCACCCGGGGCGGATGCGGCGCGGACGAGCGCCTGGACTGCCCTGCTCAAGGGTTTGGCCGCCCGTATGCCCCTCCTGCCCATCGCCTGGGCGCAGGACGTTGTGGTCACCCGCAGCGTGTCAGGCATGACTCCACGGCTCATCACGAGGTCCGGCGACCGGTATTGGGATGTGCTATCGTGGCGGCTCGCCGCGGACCGGTGAGCCTTCGGGCCGCCCGGTTCGAGGTCGGGCCGAGGTGGCGGAATGGTAGACGCGCTGGTTTCAGGTACCAGTGATCGCAAGGTCGTGTGGGTTCGACTCCCTCCCTCGGTACCACCCCTTCCGCAGGGGTGATCGACATCGGTGAGACCACCTGCCCAGGTGGCGGAATTGGTATACGCGTACGTTTGAGGGGCGTATGAGGCAACTCATCCGGGTTCAAGTCCCGGCCTGGGCACCACTCTCGTAGATCTCTCGCGGGCGGCCGACAGGCCGCCCGTTGCGCTTTCTGGGGCGGTTAGCTCAGCTGGTTAGAGCGCCTCGTTTACACCGAGGATGTCGGGGGTTCGAATCCCTCACCGCCCACCAGTTTTCTCGCTCGCTGTATCCTCGAGCAACGAGGGGCCGATAGGCGCCCCGCCCGGGGAGGCATCGAATGCCGCTGATCATCCTGCTTGTCGTCGTTGTCGTCGTCGTCCTGTTTGTCGTTGGCATGTACAACGGCCTGGTCACCCGACGCAACCGGATCGACGAGGCGTTCGCCCAGATCGACGTCCAGCTCAAGCGCCGGCACGACCTGATCCCGAACCTTGTGAACGCGGTCAAGGGCTACATGAACTTCGAGCAGTCCGTGCTGACGAAGGTCACCGAGGCCCGCGCTGGCGCCATCTCCGCCGGCGCCCAGGGCCCCGCCGCCCAGTCTGCAGCAGAGAACCAGCTCAGTGGCGCCCTGCGCTCGCTGTTTGCGGTTGTTGAGAACTACCCGGAGCTCAAGGCCAACCAGAACGTTATGCAGCTCCAGGAGGAGCTGAGCACCACCGAGAACCAGATCAGCTTCTCCCGCCAGCACTACAACGCCACCGTGCTGGACTACAACAACTCCATTCAGGTGGTTCCCGCCGTCCTGTTCGCGGGCGCCCTGGGCTTCACCAAGCGTGAGTTCTTCGCGGCCGAGCCCGAGGCACAGAACGTTCCCACGGTGGACCTGAACCTCTCCTAGTCGGACGCGCGGGCGCCGTGCCGTTGCGGTCGGCGCCCCGCAGCTGACGGGGCAGTTCTCCATGGCAACTACCTTCTATAGCCAGATTGCGGCAAACCGCCGCAATTCCTTCCTGCTCGCCTTCGTCGTCGTTGCCCTGTTGGGCGCGCTCGGCGGGGCGATTGGCTATGGCGGAAGCGGATCCGCGGTTGGCGGTGCCCTCGGCATCGCCCTTGCCGTTGGCGTGGGCTTCATTGCGGCGCTTGTTTCGTACTACGCCGGCGATGCGCTGGTGCTGGCGTCGTCAGGCGCGCGCGAGGTGACCGCGGCCGATGCGCCCCAGCTGATCAACGTGGTGCAGGAGATGGCGATTGCCGCCAACGTGCCGATGCCGCGGATCTACATCATTGACGACACCGCGCCCAACGCCTTTGCCACGGGGCGGGATCCCAGCCACGCGTCAGTGGCCATCACCACGGGCCTCCTCACCAAGCTGGACCGCGAGGAGCTCCAGGGCGTCATAGCCCACGAGCTCTCGCATGTGCGCAATCTCGACATCCGCTTCTCGCTCATGGTGGGCGTGATGGTGGGGTCCATCGCGCTCCTTGCGGACGTCTTCCTGCGGTTTACGTTCTGGGGCGGGCTGGGTGGCCGGCGTTCCAGCCGCAACTCAAACAACGAAGGCAGCGGCGGGCTGCAGGCCGTGATGATGGTCCTTGCGCTGGTCTTGGCGATCCTTGCACCCATCGCGGCGCGCCTGGTCCAGCTTGCGGTGAGCCGCCAGCGCGAGTACCTCGCCGATGCGTCGGGCGTGGAGCTCACACGCAACCCGTTTGGGCTTGAGCGGGCGCTCGCGAAGATCGCCATGGATACGGAGCCGCTGGAGGTGGCCAACCGAGCCACCCAGCACCTGTACTTCGAGAATCCGGTCAAGAAGGCCGTCGGCGGGTCGTCGGGCTGGTTTGCTACGCATCCGCCGGTTCTGGACCGTATCAACCGGCTGCGCGAGCTCACAGGGCAGGCGCCGGTGGGGGACGCAACCCAGGTGCTGAACGTGCGGGCGCCCGGCGGAGCCTTGGGCCCTGTCCCGCAGCCACCGCCGCCTCCGGGGTATCCGGGGTTTGGCCCGCGGGGGTAGGGGAGCGGGGCGGTTGCCGGGGTCGTGAGGCCCGTGGTATTCTGCGCCGCCGACGGGCTCCTGCGGGAACCCGAGTCCGGGCCGAGATAGCTCAGTTGGT
>CAIYHO010000169.1 GCA_903925955.1 uncultured Chloroflexota bacterium | reverse complement strand
GTGGACCTCGTCCAGCGCGCGCAGGGGTCCAAGGCGCCCATCCAGCGCATGGCGGACCAGATCAGCGCCGTCTTCGTGCCGGCCGTGCTGGGTGTCGCCACGCTCACGTTTGCCGTCTGGTTCCTGGCCGGACCCGAGCCGCGCATCACGCTTGCGCTCACCGCGTTTATCGGCGTGGTGATCATCGCGTGCCCCTGCGCCATGGGCCTGGCCACGCCGACGGCCATCATGGTTGGCACCGGCAAGGGTGCCGAAACCGGGATCCTCGTCCGCGGCGGCGAGGCGCTTGAGGCGGCCGGCCGCATCGACACCGTGGTCATGGACAAGACCGGCACGCTCACGCTGGGCAAGCCCGCGGTGACCGCCGTGGTGGCCGCCGACGGCTTTGACGAGGCGCGCGTGCTGGACCTTGCGGCGTCGCTTGAGACGGGCTCCGAGCATCCGCTGGGCGAGGCGATTGTCCGCCGCGCCCGCGCGCAAGAGCTGGGCTTTGCAAAGGCCGAGGGGTTTGAGGCCATCGTTGGCCGCGGCGTGAGCGGCGTCATCGACGGCGTCAGCGTCATCGTCGGCAGCCGGCGGCTTCTCGCGGAGCGCGGCGCAGATGTCAGCGCGCTGGAGGAAGCTGCCGCAGCCCAGGCGGCCAACGGCGCCACCGTGGTCTTCGTGGCGGTTGACGGGCGCGCGGCCGGGATGGTTGCCGTGTCTGATCCGGTGAAGGCGGAGTCCGCTGAAGCCGTGCGTGGTCTGCGTGACGCCGGGCTTGAGGTCTGGATGCTCACCGGTGACGCGCGCGTGACCGCGGAGGCTGTTGCCCGCCAGGTGGGCATCGACGCCGCCCATGTCATCGCGGAAGTGCTCCCCGAGGACAAGGACGCCGTCATCGAGCGCCTGCAGGCGCAGGGCCACAAGGTGGCCATGGTGGGCGACGGGATCAACGACGCCCCGGCGCTTGCCCGTGCGGATCTTGGCGTGGCCATCGGGACCGGCGCAGACGTGGCGATTGAGGCCTCCGACATCACGCTGGTTGGCGGCGATCCGCGGCTGGTGGGCTCGGCGATTGCCCTGTCGCGCGCAACCCTGCGCGTGATCCGCCAGAACCTGTTCTGGGCCTTCGCCTACAACGTGCTGCTGATCCCCATCGCGATGGGCGCGCTGTACCCGGCGTTTGGCGTGACGCTGAACCCGGCGCTGGCCGCGGGCGCGATGGCGCTTTCGTCGGTGAGCGTGGTGACCAACTCGCTGCGGCTGCGCGGCGTTGACGTCCGGCCGGGCAAGACCGTGCTGCAGCGGCGCGGTGTCGTGGGTGCGGTACGCGACGGAGCGTTCCTGCTGGTTGTGGGCGCGATTGGCCTGACGCTCGCCGGCGGTGCGCTGGCGGCGGATGGGGCGATTGACGCGGGGCTGCCACGCGTGGCCGTGATGGCCACGGCCGACGGGATGCTGGCGCCCGCCGACATCACGCTGAAGGCCGGCGCCTGGACCGTGGTGGAACTGGCGAACTCCGATGCCGTCGTCCGTGACTGGATGGTGGACGGCGTGGCCAATGTGGAGCTGGTGGCGCGCCCCGGGCAGACGTCCCGCGTCCGCGTGGTGCTGGACAAGCCCGGCACCTACACCGTGATGACCACGGACGCCAACGGCCGCTCGATGATGGCGGGGACCCTGACCGTTACGCCCTAGCCCGTCAGGCCCTGAGCTCCGGCTTCAGCCGATACACCCAGGCCGTCTTGCGATCCTGGTCCTCAAGCTCGGTGGTGGTTCGCACCAGGTACGAGCCCACTTCATCGAAATCGTCCTTCGGCGTGTAGCGCCGGCCGGGATCGCCCGCCAGCACCTCGATGCCCGCGGCGTGCGCGCGCAGGAGCCACGGCCGAACACGCACCGCGAGACCCTCCGCGTACCAGCAGTCGCCCGCGAGAATGACGTCCACGTCGGGCGGCTCATCGTCCAGGACGTCGCGGCTGGTGATGGTCAGGCGCTTGCCCGCGGCGCCCAGGGCCTTGGCGTTGAGCTCCATGGCGGCGCAGGCGAAGGGGTCGATATCGGCGCCGATGGCGTGGGCTGCTCCGGCGTTCAGCGCAGCGATGGCGCAGATGCCGGAGCCCGCAGCAAAGTCGAAGACGCGCTTGCCGACCACGGCCTCGGGGTGATCTCGAAGGTAGCGGCCAATCGCCAGCCCGCCACCCCAGGCAAAGGCCCAATACGGCGGAGGCGAGTCGTTATCGCCGCTCTCCACCTGGACGTCATGCCAGAGCGGCAGGACCTCCTCGGCGAGATGGAGGCGGACCTCCTCAAGGCTTGGGACCTGCTGGAGGGTGGTGTGCCGGAGGACGAAGGCGCGATGCGGCGATGCCATGGGTGGACTCTACGCCATGCCGTCGCCGCCGCAGCAGCGCGTACACTCGGGGGCATGAGCGATCCCGCCTCCGGTGTCCCGCACCCCTCCCGCATCGAGGTCCCGGCCGATCCGCGCGACCTGCCCGGCGTCTTCTCCCACCGCTTTGTGGTGGACGTCCGGTTTGGCGACACGGACGCGATGGGCCATGCCAACAACTCGCGGTTCCTCACCTACTGCGAGTCCGCGCGAATCTCGTACTGGGAGCACGTCACCGGTGAGTCGTTTGCGCTGGTCACCCACGGCGCGCGCGAGTCGCTGATCCTGGCGGACATCCGCGTCACGTTCCGCTCGCCCGCGATGTTTGGCGAGGTGCTCACGGTGGAGTCGCGCGCAACCCGCGTGGGCCGCACGTCGTTTGTGCTGGAGCACCGGATCACGGCTGCCGCCTCGGCGCACGGGGAGGCGCGCCTTGTGGCCACCGCCGAGGACGTCCTGGTGCAGTACGACTACGCGACGGAGCGCCCGCAGGCGATCCCCGATGACATCGTTGCGCGTCTTGAGGCGTTCGAGGGGCGCCGGCTCCGAGCCTGAGTCAGTGGGTCTTCGCCCCAGCCGCGCGCCGGTCGCCGGGCGCGGGGCGCCGGGCGCGGGGCGCCGGGCGCGGGGCAGCGTTCGCCGGGCCCGAATTCACCCCTGACTCAAGACGGGGCGCTGCGTGCAGAGCTCAAACCGCAAACCTCGACTTCCGCCGGCGAGCGCCGCACCAGGGGTGCCAATCTGAGTCAGCCGTGAATTGGCGGCACCCGCAAGGCCGGCGCCGGGCGCCGGGCGCCGTTAGCCGTTCGCCGGGCTCTGGGCGCCGTTCGCCGGGCTTGAGGTCCTGCTGACCCAGCACAGACTCAGGACAGGGTGGCCCGTGCAGGGTTCGCAGCCCGGGACGCCGCTTTGGCCTGCACTCCACGCTCGCCGATGGCCGTTCTGACCCAGGTGTGGGTCAAGGGCGGGGCGTGCCCCGGAGCGGGGCCCGGGAAGAACCCGGGCGGGGAGACCCGCGCCCGCGGCGGACCCTACCCCTGCCAGCGCCGGAAGATCGCCACGGCGTTCTGCCCGCCAAAGCCGAAGCCGTTGATCGCCACGGTGTCCACCCGGGTCTTGCGCGCCACGAGCGGCACGTAGTCCAGGTCGCACTCGGGATCGGGGTTGTGCAGGTTGGCCGTGGGGGAGATGACCCCGTCACGGATCCCGCCGATGGCCGCCAGCGCAGAGGCGATGCCCGCCGCGCCAACGAGGTGCCCCACCATGGACTTGGGCGAGCTGATCGCGCGCGTATACGCGGCAGACCCGTAGGCCGCCTTGATCGCCTTGGTCTCGGTGGAGTCGTTGAGCGAGGTGGACGTGCCGTGGGCGACGATCCAGTCAATCTCGTCTGGCGCCACGCCGCTGTTGCGCAGCGCGTTCACCATGGCGCGGGTCTGGCCGCGGCCCGACGGGTCCGGCGCAGAGATGTGGAACGCGTCTGCGGTGAGCGCCCCGCCCAGGATCTCAACGATGGGCGTTGCGCCACGCGCCAGGGCATGCGCAGCGGACTCCACAACCACCACCCCTGCGCCCTCGCCCAGGACAAAGCCGTCACGGGTTGCGTCAAAGGGCCGGGACGCGGTCTCGGGCGAGTCATTGCGCTTGGACAGCGCCGTCATGTTGGACAGCGCGGCAACACCCATCGGCACGATGGGCGCTTCGGCCCCGCCCGTCAGCACCACATCGCACTCGCCCGTGGCAATGAGCCGCAGCGCGTCATGGAAGGCGATGACGGACGTGGCGCACGCGGCCACCTGGGTCATGACGGGGCCGGTGAGCCCGTATTCCATCGACACCATGCAGGCGGCCATGGAGCCCGACAGCGCCGGCACCGCAAACGCGGAGACAAAGCGCGGGCCCTTGCCGTCGTGGACGTGGGTGCCCTCGATGATCGATTCGATGCCGCCGCCGCCAGTGTTGATGACCACGCCAACGCGGTCCCGCTGATCGGGGTCCATTGCCGCGAAGTCAATCCCGGAGTTGGCCACGGCCTCCTTGGCGGCGCCCATGCCAAGGTGGATGAACCGGCTCATGCGCCGGGCCATCTTGGGCTCCATGACGGAGCTCACGTCAAAGCCCAGGACCTCGGCCGCAATCCGGACCTCAAATCCCGAAGCGTCAAACGAGGTGATGGGCCGCGTCCCCGTCACGCCGTTCTGGAGGTTGCGCCAGTACGTCTCAAAGTCGTTGCCGATGGGCATGACTGCGCCCATGCCGGTGATGACGGCGCGGCGCGAGAGATCGGACGAAGGCACGGCGGCAGCCTCAGCGAGGGGATCGTGGACAGGGGTTGATTGTATCGCTGCGCGGCCACCGCCCCGGGTCCGGCGGCCGTCGCAACGCGAGAGGATGCGGAGCCTAGCGGCCGTCCCAGCGCTTGAAGATGATGGCGCCGTTGTGGCCGCCCAGACCAATGTTGTTGGACAGCGCGTACCGGATGGAGCGCTGCTCGGTCTCGGTGGTCACCCAGAGGTCGCAATCGGGGTCAAACTCAGAGTAGTTGATGGTGGCGGGCTGGATCTGCTCGGCCACGGACAGCACCGTCGCCACGGCCTCAAAGCCGCCGGCCGCGCCCATCATGTGGCCCGTCATGGACTTGGTGGCGGTGATGGCGATGGAGCGGCGGTCCCGCGCAGCGCGATCGCCAAACACGGTCCAGATCGCCTCGGCCTCGCGCTTGTCGCCCACCGGCGTTGAGGTGCCGTGCGGGTTGATCAGGTCAATCTCCTCGGCCAGCACCCCGCGGCGCTGGAGCGAGTTCCGCATGGCGCGGGCGGCGCCGGAGCCGTGCTCGGACGGCTGGATCATGTCCCAGCCGTCGGCCGTGGCGCCGTAGCCCACAACCTCAGCGTAGATGCGGGCGCCGCGCGCCTTGGCCATCTCCATGTCCTCAAGGAGCAGCGAGCCTGCGCCCTCGCCCAGGACAAAGCCGTCGCGGGTGCGGTCAAACGGGCGGCTGGTGTCCGCCATCGGGTAGCCCGGTCGCGGCGAGCCAAGCCCGCGCATGTTGCCAAAGCCCGCGTGGGCCACCTCGATGAGCGGCATCTCGGCGGAGCCCGCAATCACGGTGTGGACGTCGCCGCGGCGGATCAGCTCGGCGGCCTCGCCCACGCAGTTGGTGCCGGTGGAACACGCCGTCACCACGCAGATGTTGTGACCGATGGCGCCGGTCTCAATGGCGATCATCCCCGACGTGGAGTCCACAAGACCGTTGGCGATAAACGTGGGCGGAACACGGTCCGCACCCTTGGCCTCAAGGATCTTGTGGCTGGCGATCATGAGCTCCTGGCCGCCGGCGCCCGTGCCGAAGACCACGCCGACATCCTCGCGGTTGCTGTCGGTGATCTCAAAGCCAGCGTCGAGCAGCGCCTGCTTGGCCGCGGCCACGCCGTACCACATGGCGGACTCGGAGCGGCGGACCGCCTTGGCGTCCATCCAGTCGGTGGCGGTGAAGTTGCGAACCTCGCCCGCAATCTTGCGGTCGTACTGGGAGGGGTCAAACTTGGTGATGATCCCCAGACCTGAGACGCCGGCCTTGAGGTTGGCCCAGACGGTGTCCTTGTCGTTGCCGATGGGGCTGATCACGCCGATACCGGTGACGGCGACGCGGCGGGTGTAGTCGGGCTGGCGCACGGGCGAGGTTCCTCTCGAGGGTGGGGGCTAGACGTCGGAGTCCACGGACGCCGCATCGGCGAACGGGACGTTGAGCCGGTCAGAGGCTGCAGGATCGTCGAGGGCAATCGTCACGGCGTCCGAGACGATGCGCTTGATGAGCCCCGTGAGAACGCGGCCGGGGCCAACTTCGATAAACGTGGTCACGCCCTGCGCGTGCATCGCCTGGACGGCGCCAACCCAGTCCACGCCCGTGGTCAGGTGGTTGACAAGCTCCGCGCGGCAGGCGTCAGCGGTGGTGATCAGCGCGGCATCGGCATTCGCCAGCAGCGGCGTGTGCGGGTCTCGGAACGTGATGCCAGCAAGGACCTTGGCCATGCCCTCGGCCGCCTCCGCCATGAGCGGGGAGTGCGCGGCCACGCTGACCGGCAGCTCCAGCGCGCGCTTGGCGCCCAGCGTCTTCGCGATGCCGAGCGCGGCCTCCACGGCCGCACGCTCGCCCGACACCACCACCTGGCCCGGCGAGTTCCTGTTGGCGACGCCGAAGATGCCGAAGACCGATGCCTGCGCCACCAACTCGGGAAGCTTTGCGTCATCGAGGCCGATCAGGGCGGCCATGCGACCCTCTCGCCCGGCCCCAGAGGTCTGCATCAGCGTGCCGCGGGTGCGGACCAGGCGGACGGCATCGGCGAGGTCCAGCGCTCCGGCCGCCACGAGGGCCGTGTACTGGCCCATCGAGTGCCCGGCGGCAAAGGCCGGTGCCGGCATGTCCACGCCAAGCGCCGCCCAGCGCTCGCGGACGGCGGCGAGATAGGCAATGGACGCTGCGAGAAGCGCCGGCTGGCTGTTCTCGGTGCGGTTGAGGTCCTCCTCAGGCCCCTCCCACGCGAGACGGCTGATGGGCTCGCCAAGGGCGTCATCGGCGGTCTGGAAGACGGTGGCGGCAGCATGCGAGCTCTCGGCGAGGGCGCGGCCCATCCCAACAAACTGGCTGCCCTGGCCGGGGAAGACAAATGCAATCTGACTCATTGCGTAGATCGTACCCGCGTCGCGCCCCCTTCCCACGCCAGCTCCATGCAGACCTGCATGGAACACCTCCCGGCGGTACCCTGTTGGGCGTGAGGATCCAGCCGTGACCGATGAGACCCCCGTTTCGCCCGGGCTCGTTCCGCCCGCCAAGCCTGCCCGGCCTATCCGCCGTCTGCGCCGATCTGATCCGGCGGCAGGCCCTGCGCTGCCCGAGGCGCTGACCCGCGTCCGCCGCAGCCGCACCGCGTCCACCCGGGTCATCGCCCGCGTCTTTGAGGCGGACCTCTCCGCGTCCGTTGTCGCCGCCGGCACGCGCATCACCAACGTCCGCCAGATCACCGAGCGTGTTGCGATGGGCCGGGCCCTGTGGCGCGAGCTCGTTGTTGGCTTTGCGTCCCAGCTTGGCGAGCTCAACCTGGGCTTTACGCAGCTGGCCGCGCTCTACGTGCTGGCGGAGGGGGCCACGCTCACCATCGCGGATCTGGCGGAGGCCATCGGCCGGTCACCGTCTGCCACCTCGCGGCTCCTGGACGGACTTGTGCGCCGCCGCCTCGTGGAGCGCCGCCGCGAGATGGACGATGGCCGGATCCGCACCGTCTGGCTCACGCCCCGCGGTCAGGCCATCCTGCGCATCGTGGACCGTGCGCGGGCCGAGCAGTTCCTGGCCGCCGTCCGGCCGCTGCCCCGCGGCGAGCGCGCACTCATCGCGATGGGCGTGGCAGCGCTGGCCACCCACGGCATCACGCGTCGCGGCCGCCTGGTGCGCGGGGGCGTCTAGGCTCGCTGCCTCTTCCGCGCCCCCAGCGGTTTGGTTCGGCTTGGCCCGAAGTACCTGAACAGTGCCCAAATAGTGGGTACCCGCCGTGCTGCGTGTGCGGGAGGGGTGCGTGCCAAAGTGCAGACCTGCAAGTGCTTCGGGCCAAGCCGAAGGACTTGTGGACGCTCTCTCGCACGGAACTGCCCTTGACCTGACAAGCGCTGCTATCCGACTCCGCACCCGCCCAATCGGGTTTGACGCGCCAGACACAGACGCGTACGCTAGGACGTACGCACAGGGGAGGCCGACCATCACCACAATCACCGCAACCGAGGCGCGCAAGCAGCTCTACAAGCTCCTTGACGATGTGTCTCAGTCGCATGAGCCGGTCCAGATCACCGGCAAGCGCGGCAACGCGGTGCTGGTCGGAGAGGACGACTGGCGCGCCGTCCAGGAGACCCTGTACCTCGTCTCCATCCCGGGCATGCGCGAGTCCATCATCGAGGGCATCGCGACGCCTGCGGAGGAGCTCGATGGCGAACTCCGCTGGTGAGCTGGAGCCTCGTCTACACCAGGCAGGCCCAGAAGGACGCCGAGAAGCTCGCCGCGGCCGGCCTGAAGCCCAAGGCCCAGGCCCTGCTGGCGGTCCTCGCCGAGAACCCCTACCAGACGCCGCCCGCCTTCGAGAAGCTCGTGGGCGACCTGTCGGGAGCATACTCGCGGCGCATCAGCATCCAGCATCGTCTGGTCTATCAGGTCCTCGACGACGCCAAGACCGCGAAGGTGCTCCGGATGTGGACGCACTATCAGTAGACGGGCTGGGGAGTCACCCGAGGCGCACCGGAAGTCGCCACACAACCGGGACACTAAGGTCGCTGCTGGAGGCTTGACTCCTCTCGCCCCGACCAGATCCCTCCAGCGCCCCATTCGTGCGTGGATTCGGTCCGCCGGCCCCCGCCATCTTGCACCGCCGGCACCTGAATGTCCCGCCAGGTGGCTCAGAGCACTCCACTCCTGCAAGGCAGGATTGCCAGAAGCCCTGCCATCTCGTACTCTCATCTAATGCTGACGCGCGACCAGGTCAACTCGCTGAACCCGTGGTGGACGGATCCGGGCTGGCGCCCCGCGGATGATCCGCACCTCGCCGCCGCCGCCGCCGCGCCGTTCCGCTGGGACCCCCGCCCGCTCGACGCGGACGACCTCGCCTCGGGCGCCGTGTTCACCCTGCGCGGCCTCCGCCAGAGCGGCAAGACGACGCTCGCCAAGCGCCTGATCGCCGACCGCGTCGCCGCCGGGCACGCCCGGCGCACCTGCGTCCTCACGCTCCAGACCGTCACCACCGCAGACGAGCTGCGCGAGGCCGTCGAGCTCGTCCTGCGCCTCTGGCCGGACGCCCCGGGCGACTGGCTGTTCGTCCTCGACGAGCTGACGTTCGTCCCGGACTGGGCGCGCCCGATCGCCTACCTGCGCGAGCACGACCGCGCGTTCCGCGCCGCGACCGTGCTGCTCACGGGATCCTCCGCGTACGACCTCGCGGCGTCGGCGGACCTCCTCCACGGGCGGCGCGGGCGCTGGCACCGCCCGCTCGACCGGCTGCACATGCCGATGAGCTTCCGCGACTACGCGGCCGCCCGGGGCCCGGCCGCGGTGCCCGAGTCGGGGACCGCCCTGGCGGACCTCCTGACAGCTGACGGGCGCGCCGCAATCGAGGCCGCGAGCCTGCGCACCGCCGAGCTCGACCAGTACCTCGGCGAGTACGTCCGCTGCGGCGGGCTCCCGGCGCCCGTCACCGACATGCTCCTCGACGGGCGCGTCGCCGACGCCACGGTGACCGAGCTCTGGCGCGGCATCTCCGCCGACGCGCGGCGCCTGTCGCGCAGCGACCTCGTCCTGCGCAAGCTCCTCGCCCGGACCGTGGTCGCGCTGTCCTCGATGACCGACACGGGCACCCTCGCCCACGAGCTCGACGTCAGCCGGGCCACCGCCGCGGCCTACGTCGACGTCCTCGCGGCGTCGTTCGCGCTGCTCGCCCTCCACCAGCGCGACGGCAAGCGCCAGGACGGGCCAGCGCTTAGGCGGCCGCGCAAGCTGTACCTCGGCGACCCCGCCCTGGCGGCGATCCCGGGCGTGCTCGGCGGCCCGGCCCCGGCCGAGGGGGCGCTCGTGGAGAACGCGATCGCGATCGCCCTGCTGCGGGCGGACCGGTCGGCGCTCGAGGGCTTCGCCCACCCCGACCGCCTGTACTACTGGCGCAGCGCCGACGGCCGCGAGGTGGACTTCCTCGTCACGGGCCCGGAGACGGTCGCGGTCGAGTCCAAGTACGCCGCCCACCGCACCGGCAAGGACTACGAGAGCATCACCAAGGCGTTCGGCCGGGGGATCATGGTGAGCAGGCGGGACACCGAGCTCGACAGGGACGTGCTCACGGTGCCGGCCGGCGTGCTGCTGGCGCTGCTGGGCTGAAGGAGGGACCGCGATGGCTCGCTCATGGCTGTCGATCCGCGTGGAGCTCGTGGAGGGCCGCGGGGAGCGCCTGTGGCCGCGGCCCGGCCGCATCTTCGCCGCCGCCCGGAGGCACACGTTCGCGGACCTGGCGACGGCGATCGACGACGCCTTCGCCCGCTGGGACCGCGCGCACCTCCACGAGTTCCACCTCGCCGACGGCACCCGGCTCACGACGCCGTACGGCGAGGAGGACGAGGACGAGCTCGGCCCGTCGCTCGACGACCGGCAGACGAGGCTCTCTCGGCTGGGCCCCGGCGAGCAGTTCCTCTACACGTTCGACCTGGGCGACGACTGGACGCACCTGTGCACGGTAGGGCCGGAGCGCATCGACCCAGATGAGGCGCTCGGGTTCGAGCCAGACGTGCCACTCGCCTACTGGGGGTGGGGCGCGATGCCCGACCAGTACGGCCGGCGCTGGGACGGCGACGACGGCGAGGGCCGGATGCCGCGCAACCCGCGCGGCGCGGACCTGCCGCCGCTGCGGCCCGGCTGGGGCCCCGAGCGGCCCTCCTGACCGCGGGACCTCCCGCGTCGGAGCGGATCTGTTTGCACAAGTCGACACGCGGCGTCGAGTTGTGCCCATGAGCGCGGTTCGGGACTGGGCCCGGAACCCGCCGGCCGATGCTGCGGGCGTGCGGGCCTCAGGCCGGAGCGCATGCCGGCGTCACCCGAGTGCTCGATGGCCGCCGACGACGATCGGCAGCCGCCACGCGGCCGGGACATTAGGGTCGCTTCTGGAGGGGTGAGACCTCTCGCCCCGACCAGATCCAAGGCACGACCAAGCCGTGCTCGGATTCGGTCCCCTGACGCCGCCCTCCGGCGCGGCATCTTGCACCGACGTACCTCAGTGTCCCGAATTGCCCACATTCTGGGGAGGGGCAGGCCGAGCGAAACCGGCTCCGGCGCGGCCCGGTCACGTCGTCCAGCAGCTGGCGGACGGGTCCCACGTCCCGGACATGACGTCGCCTGTCAGGACGGGATCGAGCAGCCGGGCGGCGACCGCGTGCCCGGCATGGAGGTCGGGTTCCAGCCCGATGTCGCGGCACATGCGCCCATAGGGGACGCGCCAGTCGGCCGGCGGACGGGGCAACCGCACCGGCAGCGGGTGTGTGCCCCGGCGGCCGAAGGTGGCGTCCAGCGCGGAACGCAGAAGCTGCGCGTCGAGGGCGGCCTCGGCCGCGATCAGGACGAGGTCGGCGAGGTCCTTGACGCGGGTGCTCGCCAGGCCCTCATCGCCGTATGACCGCGTGTAGGCGTGGACCTTCTCGGCCACCGCGAACTCGAGCTGGAGCGCCCGGACCACGACAGGCTCGATCCCGGCGAAGCCCAGCAGGTCTGGCCCGCGGAGCCGGTCCGGCTCGACGCCGGCGGGCGCGTCGAACCCGACATCGAGCGCGAACTCGTCGAACACGCGGCCGGCCAGCTCGGCGACCACGTGATAGCGGACCGCTGCGCCGTCGGCGAGCGTGTCGAGGGCGCCTGTGCGCTCGAGGGCGAAGCTGAAGAAGTCGCCGAGGTCCACGGCCTGGGCCGCCAGCAGGTCGGCGGCCGCGGAGGCCTCGTCACCCTGGATGGCGAGGTCGACGTCCCGGGTCGTCCGGGCCCGGTCCCCGAACCGGTAGTCCAGCGCCAGGGCGCCCTTCAGGATCCAGCGCTCCGGCGCCACCTCGACGAGGCGGGCGAGCAGCCTGTCGAAGACGACCTGCTTGCGCAGCCGGGCGAGCGACGGCCCGCCGGCGCGGCTGGCGGCTCCCAGTCGCGTCTCGAGCGCCTGACGGAACTGCGGCGCGGACGCGTACCTCATCCCACGGCGCCCGACAGCGCGGCCTCGACCAGCCGCCGGACACGACGGCCGCGGGCGCTCGCGGCCTCGCGGAGGAGCGGGGGCGTCGTCATCCCGCGCGACACGGC
>CAIYHO010000168.1 GCA_903925955.1 uncultured Chloroflexota bacterium | reverse complement strand
CGTGCAGGCGGGGTGCCGCCTTGAGTCTGACGTGGGTCAGCGTGCGGCGTGCGGCGTGCGGCGTGCGGCGTGCGGCGTGCGGCGGGGTCGGCGTGCGGGGTGCGGGCCGCCCTCAGCGACGGTGCAACGACTCCACCGCCTGGCGGAACCCGGCCAGCACCTGGTCGGCCAGCTGGTTGGGCGTCATCGTCGCAATCAGCGCGGGCTCCCACTGGAACGCTGTGCGGATGGCAAGCGGGCAGCGCCAGGGGCGCGTCTGGTCCTCGGGCGGGTAGAGCGGGGTCAGGCGAATGGACAGCCGGCCGTCCACCTCGCGGATCATCCCTGACAGCGCACCCGCGAAGGCGGGCCCCAGACGCAGCAGCGGTGGATCGGCGGGCGGACCTGATGCCGGCGCCACGTCACGGAAGCTGACCACGCCCTCGTCATCGGTCACCCAGAGGACGGCCAGCCACCAGTCGTCGGGCCCGTCCACGGGCTTGGCCATGGACGCCTCAAGCCGACGCTCGCCGATGCGCACCTCGTGCGCCTTGAGGTAGCCCGGACCGGGATGGGGCAGACGCTCGGGCCGCGGACCTGCTGGCTGATCGTCGGCGTGGTGGTCGCTCATGGCCGCGAGGATACCCGCGGGGCCAACGTAGGGCGCCCGGTGCCCAACCGAGAGCTCAGGGCTTCGGCAGCGCCGCCAGGAACGCCAGCAGGCCAGGCTCGAAGCCTGTGCGACCCTCCTCCATCGGCAGATGGCCGGCACCCGGCACCACCAGCCACTGCGAACCCGGAATGGACACACGCAGCGCCTCGCCCGTGGCGATGGGGATCCACGGGTCCTTCTCGCCCCAGGCCACCAGCACCGGCCGCCCCTTCGACAGGTCAGCCACCGGCGCCGGCAACGCGTTCTTCCCGGCATCCCGGATCACACCCAGCAGCG
This sequence comes from uncultured Chloroflexota bacterium, assembly GCA_903925955.1. Lineage (GTDB taxonomy): Bacteria > Chloroflexota > Limnocylindria > Limnocylindrales > CSP1-4 > CAIXZV01. The sequence continues at coordinate 1,506 of CAIYHO010000168.1, read as the reverse complement.
CGATGTCCCAGTCGGTGATCTGCTCCGCCAGCCCGTACGCCGCCACGTCGGCAGTCGTGGGGAAGGAGGAGTCCGCATAGGCAGAGCGCAGCATCTTCTCCAGGGTGTCGCCGCCAAACCCAAGCCGGACGGCAAACTGCGCGATGCGCCGAACCGGGGCCACACCCAGCACCGCGCCGGGGATCCCGGAGAGCGGCGAGGCCGACGCCTCGGGCGCGACAACTGCCGCGTCCACCAGCACCAGCGCCCGCACGCGGTCCGGCGCGATCTGCGCGGCCTGCGCCACCACGTTGCCGCCCATCGAGTGGCCAACAAGCACGGCCGACTTCACGCCAACCGCGTCCATGACGCTCAGCACCAGGCGAGCCTGCGCCGGGTGGGAGTAGTCGGCGTCCCACGCCTTGCCCGTCAGGCCAAAGCCGCGCAGGTCCATTGCCACCACGCGGTACCCGGCGGAGGCCAGCGTGGCGCTGGTGTAGCGCCAGGAGTAGGTGGAGCCGCCAAAGCCGTGGACCAGCACAACGGCGGGGCCGTCCGCGGGGCCGGCCGTGACGACATACGTGGAGGTGGCGCCGATGTCGATGAAGCGGCCGTCCGGCCCGGCGAAACTGGCAGCTGGCTTGCCTGCGCCACCCGGGAGCGGCAGGACGAGCGCCGCAACAAGCGCGGCGACAACAAGGACGATGACGAGGAGCAGGAGCTTCTTGAGCAGACCAAACACAGTGCGCATGCCTCTGGTTCGCTCGCGAGGCTCAGCCGGATGGCCCGTCAGCCAAGGTCAGCCCTTCGTGGGCCCCTTGGCGGCGGCGTCCGGGTCCGGCTCCAGCGTGGGCACCGCGTGCTCCTGGGGCTCCTCGGGCTCACCACTGTCTGAGTCACCGGTGCCCACTTCCGAGAGGTTGATCCCGCGCTCGGCCAGGAACTCAGACTTGCGGGCCACTACTTCGGCTACGGCTTGCACGTTGTCGGCCTCGATCTGGAGGCGCAGCATCTCGCGGCGGACGGCCTCATCCGGCGGGGCCAGAGAGGCGAGCTCGGCGGGCGTCACTTCAACGTCGCTCACGTCGCCAGTGAGGAACGAGAGCAGGCGTCCCCGCTGACGGGGTACCTGCGACGTGTTGCGGAGCAGCGCGGCAGCGTCAATGGCTGTCACGCCGGGGACATTGGCATCAGCTGCGCCGGCGCCACCGAGCGCGGCCTGGCACGACGGACAGTGCGCCGGGGCCGGCGTAGGCACCAGCTCCGAACACCACGGGCAGCGCGCCCCGATCTCAGTCATTGGTTCCAGCCCGGGCCATCAGCGGTCCATTCCTCCTGCCCCAGGGCCGCGCGGCCCTGTCGAGCGCATTCTGCGCCCAATCGTCCACGTATGTCGCTAGTTCTTTTTTCCGGTGCACCGATGCTCCAGTCACACTCCAACCCGATGGGTCGTCTCGCACACGTGCGCAGACATCTCCCCGCCCTCCTCATGACCGTGCTCCGCGGCGCGGCCCTGTTTCTGGCCGT
>CAIYHO010000167.1 GCA_903925955.1 uncultured Chloroflexota bacterium | reverse complement strand
TGCTGATGTCACCTCGCTGCCCACGGACAACGAGTGCGTCCAGGCGGTTACCGCTGGCCGCCCGTTTGACGCACTTGCCGCCAACGAGAACAGCCTCGCCAACGGCGTCAAGGCCGGCGCCCCCATCCGCGTCCTGCCGGACGTGACGTTCACCATCTCGGTGGCGTTCGCGCTCGACCGCAGCGGCGCCTCTGACGCCGAGCTTCTGCCGCTCCTCAACAAGATCGTTGACGAGATGCACGCCGACGGCACCATGACCGCAATCTCGATGAAGTACCTGGAGAAGGACGTCACCAAGAAGCCGTAACGGCTATGCAGACTGGGCCCCGCTGCCGTGAGGTGGCGGGGCCTCGTCATACCGCGTCGGTCCCGTTCCAGATCCGCACAACGGCTGTAGTCCACAGCGCCGGAGGATCCAGCGACCCATGAGGATGGACCAATGACGATGCCCGCACCGCAGCCGGCGGCGCTTGGGCTGGAGATCCAGGTCTCGGACAAGCGCCGAGCCATTGCCTGGCGGCTCCAGTTCATGCTTGTCTGGCTGCTCATCCTGGCCGGCCTGATCGCGTTCGTGCTGTTCACGATCAAGCTCAACGGGAAGTTCCTGGTCACCGTGATCCCGTTCATCCTCGGCGGCGCCGGGATGACCATCCTGGTGTCGTTCTTCTCCATCGCGATGGCCATCATCCTGGCCTCGCTTGGCGCGCTTGGGCGGCTCTCTCGCAACCCCATCGCAAACGGCGTTGCAAGCTTCTACGTCTCGCTGGTCCGGGGCACGCCGCTGCTGCTCCAGATCCTGTTCATCTATCTGGCGCTGCCGCAGGCCGGCATCGTCCTGCCGGAACTCATGTGCGGCATCATCGCGCTCGGGTTCAACTACGGCGCCTACATGACTGAGATCTTCCGCGCCGGCATCCAGGCCGTGCCCCACGGGCAGACCGAGGCCGCCGAGTCGCTGGGCATGAACGGGCGGACCACGTTTATGCGGATCATCGCGCCGCAGGCGTTCCGCATCGTCACGCCGGCCATCGGCAACGACTTCATCGCCATGCTCAAGGACTCCTCGCTGGTCTCCACGATTGGCGTGCAGGAGCTCCTCTGGAAGGCGCAGGCCGCCGGCCGGCCCACGTACCAGTCCATGCAGACGCTGATCGTCGCGGCCCTCGTCTACTGGGTCATGACAATCGTGTTCTCCTACGTGCAGGGCCGCCTCGAGAAGGGCATGGCTTCGGCAGACCGCGGGAAGGGGTCCGTCCAGTGACCGCGATGCAGCCCAACACCCTGTCTGGCCCGTCGGGCTCGCCCGCCCTCGGGGTTGGTGACCTCGTCCACACCATGCACCCGGCCGAGGTGCCCGGCGCGCTGGTGAAACCCGGCGCCGAGCCCATCCTCAGAGCGACCGCCATCCAGAAGTTCTTCGGGCTGAACCACGTCCTCAAGGGCTGCTCGATGACCGTCTACCCGGGCGAGACGATCACCATCCTTGGCAGGTCGGGCTCGGGCAAGAGCACGTTCCTGCGCTGCCTGAACTTCCTTGAGGAGCCCAGCGCTGGCGTCGTGGAGATCCACGACCGGCGGGTCATCAGCAACCCGCTTGCCCCGCGGTCCAAGGCCGTGAAGGAGGACATCCGGAACCTCCGGCTCCGTGCTGGCATGGTGTTCCAGGAGTTCAACCTCTTCCCGCACCTCTCCGTGATCCGGAACCTCATTGAGGCGCCGGTCCACGTGAAGCACATGCCGGTGGCCGAGGCGACCGAGCTTGCAGAGTCGTACCTTGAGAAGGTGGGGCTCATCGAGAAGCGCAATGAGTTCCCGGCGCGTCTCTCGGGCGGCCAGCGCCAGCGCGTGGCGATTGCCCGGGCGCTGACGATGCAGCCCGACGTGCTGCTCTTTGACGAGCCCACCTCGGCGCTTGACCCGTCGCTTGTCGGCGAGGTCCTCAAGGTCATGGAGAGCCTCGCCCATGAGGGCCGGACGATGATCGTGGTCACCCACGAGATGTCGTTTGCAAAGGAGGCCGCGGACCGGGTCTACTTCATGGACGAGGGCGAGTTTGTGGAAGTGGGTCCGCCCGAGCAGGTCCTCGCCGACCCGCACGACGAGCGAACCCGCAAGTTCCTGAGCCGGTTCCTCAACATCTGAGTCCTGGCCCGTTGGCGGGCCGCAACTCCGCAACTCCGCAAGTCCGAAGGGGCTCCGTCAAGCGACGGGGCCTCTTCCCGTATCGCCCGCGCGGACCCGGGCTCCGCGGCTCACGCTGCGAGTCATCGCGCGCACAGCTGCGTCATCTGGCTCACCGGGCGGGTCACAGCGTGCAGGGGGCCCGGCGCGGACCCGTCCCGAGACCTGGCTGGCTCACCCCGTGAGCCCATGCGCCCGATGACTCACCCGGTGAGCCGCGGGCGGCCAGACAAGGCGGCAAACGCGGCGGTTCTCGGCGCTCACACAGGCGCGTTGAGGCGCCTGACGAGGATTGGACATCCTCGCCAGGCTTGGTGGTGGGTCAGGGAAGCAGGCTGTCCAAGGTGGTGTTCTTGGGAAGTGAGACTTGACCGAACGAGGTCAGCCCGCCGTCCGCGGCGACGCCGAACCGACCGGCAGGCCCGCCGAGCACGAAGTAGTCGCCAGCGTACGGACCGTCGTGAACCTGGCGGAGGTACAAAAGATAGTCGTCGCCAACGACAAGTAGCGGGTCACCCTCCATCAACTGGGTGAGGCCGGCATCGGTGCCGCCTGTCTGCTTGACGACGAGTGACGTGCCGGGGACGCCTTTGACGGTCCTTCGCACGGCAAGTTGGAACCGTGTGGCCAGCACGCTTGGCGTGCTGACGTCCGGGCCTTCCGTGGCGATCCCCGTAACGCGCGCGATGACGACGGCGTCTGCGTCGGTCGCCAGATCATGGACGGAACTGTAATTCTGCGCCCAGGAGGCGTGGAGCACCACGACGTGGGGCGTGACGGATGTGCCTCCACGTAGGTACAGGGCACCGAGCAGAATGGCCGCGGCTGCGATGGCGAGGGTGATGGCGCTGTGACGAACCGTGCGTGAGGCACGATCAGTAGATCGCATTGATGCCATTGACGTCGTCTCCAGTGGGCGTGTTGATGCTGTAGGTGCACCACCTGCTATTCGCGCCGCAGGTGTATGGGTTCATCAAGACCGACCCCGATTCGTGCGCGAGCCAGAAGACGTGACCAAGTTCGTGGCCGGCAACCGAGCGCCGTTGAGCCGCCGAGTACGCGCCCGTGTAGTAGTTGTTGAGAGTCACCTGGGCGTACGTATATGGGTTAGCGCTGTTGCTCGGCGACAGGAACGTCAGACCGTCCCAGCCGACGCCGCTGTTGGTCGTGCTGAAGAGGCCGACGTCCTCGTAGTCGACGTGCCCTGCACTCACCATCCAAATTGGCGTGCCGTACCGTTCCAGTCTCCGATCGCCGAACCGTACGCCGTCCGATCAACGGTGACCGACGTGTAGTACCAGTACGGAAGGTTGTAGACGCTGGACCATTTGCCGCCCAGTGTGTGGAATGCCGCCACGCTGGGTGCTAGTGCCAGCACCAAAGTCGTCACCAGGAGGCTGGCGATTGCGCGGCGCACAAGACGTTTCCTGGCCATGAAGTCTCCTCTCAAGCCGATCGTTTCTGGCGGTGTTGCGGCGATTGATGTGATCGCCTCTTCTGCACTCTCCTCGCCATCCTCGGGGCAACAACAGGTCCACACGCTCCTTGCGTGACCGTCAGCGACCAAGTTCGGCCGCGATTGAGTCGATGGTTGCGGTCGTTCCCAATACGATCCCGCCCGGAAGACTGGAGACGCGGCTCCCCTCCACGACTAGACGACCCTGTGGACCGCCGACGATCGCGAAGACGCCGCGGTCCGGTACCCAGCGCATGAACAGGAGGTAGTCGGAGCCGACGATCATGAGCGGGTCGTCCGCCACCTCGACGATGCCGTGTGAGTCCGTGCCGCCTGACTGCGTCACCACTAGCTGTACCGGCGCGGTGCCGCGCAACGTCCGGACGACGGAGAGATCGAAGCGCGTTTCCGGCAGGCCGCCTGCTGTGTTGCCCAGGGGTGCGTCGTGACGGCCTACCACGGTGCCGACGGCAACGAGGTCACTGGCGTCGGCGACTTCGGCAAGTGATCTGTAGGCGTACGGCCAACTGACCTCGACCGTTCGCACGCTCGCGGCCGGCGTCAGGAACCGCGGCCCGACGAACGCGGCTAGGGCGAGCACCGCCGCCGATGCTCCAGCCATCAAGATCCTGCTGCGCTGGGTTCGCTTGTGCCCCGCCCTCACGACGAGTTGCGCCCCAACGAGTGACATGACCCGGTCGTGGTTCATCATGATTGGCTCACCTTGCGTTTCGTCAGCAGACGCCTCGAACTGGGCGTGAATGGACACATCGCGTTCATCGGCGTCAGGGGGCAGTCGGAACACTGCGGTCCTCCTCTGCTTCCATGCTCCCAACAGTCGTTGCCAACCGGCGCTTGAGTCGCTCCAGGCGACTGAAGGTTGCCTTTGGACTGAGTCCCATGGCTCGAGCGACATCGATCACGGGCTGGCCCTCGACGAAGCGCAGGTACACAAGTCGTCGTTGCACGCCGTCAAGACCGGCGAGGTAGGCATCAAGCTCGGACGCATACTCGGCTCGGCTTGCCGCCTGCTGGGTCAATGAGTGCAGGCGCGAAAGTAGGCTCGCGCGGCGTGAGTTTGCCCTCCGCGCGTCAAGTGCCCGGAACCTTGCACGCATGGACAGCCAGGCGGCCATCGTGCCGCGTGCGGGATCGATACAGGCGTATTCGAACCAGAGGTCGGCGAGCACATCCGCCGCGATCTCCTCGACGTCCTGTGCCTGAACCCCTTGCCACGAACGCCGGATCGCAGTTGCGAGCGCCTGCCCATGGCGGGCCAAGACGACGGCCAACACGCCCGAATCTCGCGCAGCAACTGCTTCGAGCAACTCGTCGTCTGTCCTCGGATCTTGGCTCATACTCTGCCTACGCTCGCGAGCCTGTGGGATTCCCCGTGTAAGCGCCAATTGCGTGCCCGCGGGCGGAACTGTCTCGTACCGACCATGGCGCCAAGACGTTGTTGTCGGCCGAAACGTTGCCTCCGTGGACCTGCGTTGCCGGATTGGATCCCAGAAGCCACCCATCGCCTCCATCAGTCGCGTCGAGTGCGGGATGGTGTTCCCGTATCATCGGGGCATGGCCACGCTTACCCGCGCCGACGTTGAGCATGTCGCGCATCTCGCCCGCCTCGGCCTGGCCGAGCACGAGCTCACGGAGCTTGAGGGGCAGCTCAACCACATCCTCGAGCAGTACGCCAAACTTGCCGAACTCGACACGGACGACATCCCGCCCACGGCGCAGGTGATTGATCTGGAGACGATCCTGCGCGACGACGTGGTCCGTCCGTCGCTTGATCCGGCCGCGGTGCTGGCAAACGCGCCCGAGCGCGATGGGGACTTCTTTGTGGTCCCGGCGATCCTGGGCGGGGACTGACCCGCATGTCGCCGATGACCCCCGATGCCGCCGACGCCCTGACCGAACTGCACGCGCACGACATGGCGGGCGCGCTCCGCGCCGGCATCGTGTCGGCCCGCGAGCTTGCTGCCGCGCACTTGGCGCGTACGCACCGCACGGACCAGGGTCTGCACGCCTGGCTGTCGATTGACGACGAGCGGGCGCTGGCCGAAGCCGATGCTGCCGATGCCCGGCTGTCCGCCGCGCGCGCTGCTGGGCCTGACGCGCTGGCCGCGCTGCACCCGATGCACGGCGTGCCGGTGGCGCTCAAGGACCTTGTGTCTATCCGCGGCGGGCAGGCCACGGCCGGTTCGCGGATCCTCGAGGGGTACATCGCCCCGTACGACGCCCACATCACCGAGCGCCTCCGGGCGGCCGGCGCCGTGATCCTTGGCAAGACCAACATGGACGAGTTCGCCATGGGCTCCTCCACGGAGCACAGCGCGTACGGTCCCACGGCCAACCCGTGGGATCTCGGCCGCGTTCCCGGCGGCTCTTCGGGCGGTTCGGCTGCGGCGGTTGCCGCGTTCCAGACCCCGGTCTCCATCGGCACGGACACCGGCGGCTCCATCCGTCAGCCCGCGTCCATGTGCGGCGTCACCGGCATGCGGCCCACGTACGGGCGCGTGAGCCGGTACGGGATCGTGGCCTTTGCGTCCAGCCTTGACCAGGTTGGCCCGTTTGGCCGCGACGCCCGCGATGCGGCGGCGCTGCTCCACGCGGTGGCGGGCCGTGATGAGCGCGACTCCACCTCGGCGCCCATCGCGGTGCCAGATGACCTGATCTCCCTGCCCGCGGGTGATGACGAGGCGGCCGGCTGGCTGCGCGGCAAGCGCTTCGGCATCCCTGCGGAGTACTTCCCGGCGGGGATGGACGCGGGCGTTGACGCGCGGATCCGCGAGGCCATTGCGGCGCTTGAGGCGGCGGGCGCCGTGGTGGAGCCCGTGAGCCTGCCCCACACGGAATACGCGCTGGCTGCGTACTACATCGTTGCCCCGGCGGAGGCCTCGTCCAACCTTGCGCGCTACGACGGCGTCAGGTTTGGCCACAGCATCCGCGGCGGCTCGGACTACCTGTCCAACTACCTCGCCACGCGTGGCGGCGGGTTTGGCCCGGAGGTCAAGCGCCGGATCATGCTGGGCACCTACGCCCTGTCCGCGGGCTACTACGACGCGTTCTACCTCAAGGCGCTCAAGGTCCGCACGCTGATCAAGCGTGACTTTGACCTGCTGTGGGAGCAGGGCTTCGACGCCCTTGTTGCGCCCACGGCGCCATCGGTGGCCTTCAAGTTTGGCGCCAAGACCGCGGACCCGGTGGAGATGTATCTCGCCGATGCCTGCACGCTGCCCGTGAACATGGCCGGGCTGCCGGGCATCACCACCCCGTGCGGCCTGTCGGACGGTCTGCCCGTGGGCCTGCAGTTCATCGGCGCGCCGTGGTCTGAGGCTGCGCTGTTCCGCGCGGCCCGGGCCTACGAAGGCGTGACTGCCGGTGCGGAGTGGCGCTCCATGCGCCCACACGATCTGGCGGCCCTGGAAGATCCTGCGGTGCCGACACCAGCGGAGCGCGCCGCGCGCCACTGACGAGCGCCGGCTGGACGTGGCCACGCCTGACGAGCGCCGGCTGGACCCGCCGCTGAGCCCTCCCTTGGCACCCGGCTGATGCCGTACCCTGTCGCGCATGACTGAGCCCACCCCCCGCGCGCCGCTTGCCGAGCGCGCCCTTGCCCAGCGCGTCCTCGCCGTGCCGCCGTCCGGCATCCGCCGCTTCTTCGACATTGCGGCAACCATGCAGAACGTCATCAGCCTGGGCGTGGGCGAGCCAGATTTCGACACGCCCCGCGAGATCATCGAGGCCGGTGTTGAAAGCCTCCGCGAAGGCCGCACCCACTACACGTCCAACTACGGGACCATCGAGCTCCGCCGGGCGCTCTCGGACCACCTGTTTCGCCTCTACGGCGTCCGGTACAACCCGGCCAACGAGATCCTCATCACGGTGGGCGCGTCCGAGGCCGTTGACCTTGCCCTGCGGGCCACCTGCGATCCGGGCGACGAGGTCATCCTCCACGAGCCAAGCTACGTGGCGTATGTGCCGGCGGTTGTCTTCGCGGGCGGCACCGTGGTCCACGTGCCCACCCGGTTTGAGGACGATTTCGCGCTGGATCCGGCCGTGGTGGAGGCCGCGATCACGCCCAAGACCAAGGGTCTGTTCCTGGGCTATCCGGCCAATCCCACCGGCGCCGTGCTCACGGACGCGCAGCAGGACGCCCTGGCCGACATCGCCCGTCGCCACGACCTGATCGTGTACAGCGACGAGATCTACGATCGCCTCGTGTACGGCGATTACCGCCACCGTGCGTTCTCATCCCTGCCGGGCATGTTTGAGCGAACCATCCTGATGGGCGGCTTCTCAAAGGCCTATGCCATGACCGGGTGGCGCGTGGGGTGGCTCTGCGCCCCGGCGCACCTGCTTGAGGGGATCGTCAAGATCCACCAGTACGGGATCATGTCGGCGCCATCCGTGGCGCAGGACGCAGCGCTTGTGGCCATTACCGGCGGCGAGGCCGCGGTGGAGACGATGCGCGCGGAGTACGACCGGCGTCGCCGGCTGCTGGTGGACGGCCTGAACCGTCTTGGCCTGGCCACCTTTGAGCCGCTCGGGGCGTTCTACGCCTTCCCAAACATCACCTCCACGGGTCTCACGTCTGACGAGTTTGTGGAGCGCCTGATCCAGGAGGAGGCGGTTGCCTGCGTCCCGGGCACCGCGTTTGGACCGTCGGGCGAGGGCCACGTGCGCATGTGTTACGCCACAAGCTACGAGAAGCTTGAGGAGGCGCTCGGGCGAATCGAGCGGTTCCTCGGCCGGCTCAAGGCGGAACGCGCCAGCTAGCGCCCGGCGCCACGACGTGACCTTTGCCCCTTCCCGCAGGGGCCAGAGGACGCGCAACCTTCAGCGATCCGGGGACCCGCGGCGTTTGGCCTGCGGGACCCACCGGGTGATGGAGGTACCCCATGACCCGAGCACTCGTTGTGCACCACGACATCGACCTTGCCGACCAGGAGGTGGAGTCGCTGCGCCGCTTTGGCTACGAGGTGGAGCAGTGCAGCGGGCCATCCGCCAACACCTGCCCCGTGCTCAACGGCGGGCGGTGCGCCATGGCTGACCGCTCGGACGTCCTTGTGTACGACGCCTTTGCAGACGGCGACATCGACGGTGCCCAGCGGCTGATTTCGGATCTCCGCCGCGTGCACGCCGCCGTCCCCATCGTGCTGACGTTCCCGGGTGTGGGGATGACGGGCTTTGACGACGAGCCGGCCCACGGCGTGGTCTCGGTGTACGGCCAGCCCACCGGGGCCAACCTGCACGCGGCCATCCAGCAGGCAATCGCTGAGTTGCATCCGGCCAGCTGACCCCGCGCGGGGCGCCTGTGCGAAACTCACGGGCGATGAGCGACACAGCCCGGACCACACCCAGCACGGCAGCCGATGCCGTCCTTGAGCGGTACGAGGCCGTCATCGGCATCGAGATCCACTGCCAGCTGCGGACCAACTCCAAGATGTTCTGCGGCTGCTCAACGGCCTACGACGGCGCCGCGCCAAACACCCACAACTGTCCCGTGTGTCTGGGCCTCCCCGGCGCCCTGCCGGTGATCAATCGCCAGGCCGTGGAATACGTCATCGCCACCGGTCTCGCCATCAGCGCGCAGATTCCGGAGCGCACCCAGTGGGAGCGCAAGAACTACTTCTACCCGGATCTCCCCAAGGGCTACCAGATCAGCCAGTACGCCATCCCGCTTGCGGCGAACGGGCTGCTGCCCATTGAGACCTCGGCCGGACCCTTCGTGGTTGAGATCACGCGGGCGCACCTTGAGGAAGACACGGCAAAGCTTGTCCACGGTGAGGGAAGCGGGGCCGATCGCACCACGCTTGTGGACTTCAACCGCTCCGGCGCCCCGCTGATGGAGGTGGTCACGGAGCCCACCATTCGCACCGGCGAGCAGGCCCGCCGCTACGCCGAGGAGCTCCAGCTGCTGCTGCGCGCAATCGGCGTGTCGGATGCCGACATGGAGCGCGGGCAGATGCGCGTTGAGGCCAACGTGTCGCTGCGGCCGCGCGGGACCGAGCCCTTCGGGACGCGTGTTGAAGTGAAGAACATGAACTCGTTCCGATCGGTGGAGCGGGCGATTGCCTACGAGATTGAGCGGCAGGGCCACGCGCTTGACAACGGCGAACCCCTGGTCATGGAGACGCGCGGCTGGGACGACGGCCGCCAGCTGACGTACCGGATGCGCGCCAAGGAAACCTCGGACGACTACCGCTACTTCCCGGAGCCTGACCTGCCGCCGCTCCGCGTGGACGCCGGGTGGGTGGCTGCCGTCCGCGCCTCGCTGCCGGAACTGCCGTCCGCACGCCGCGCCCGCTACGTCGCGCTTGGCCTGGGCTCGTACGACGCCGCCGTGATCACGGCCGATCCAACGATGCTGACGGCGTTCGACGCAATCTCGGCCGCCGAGTCGGCGCCCGCCAAGGAGGTGGCCAACTTCGTGACAGGAGCCCACGCCAAGGCGCTCAAGGCCGGCGATGCAAACGCTGCGGGCACAGCTGGAGCCTCCACGCCTGCGGGCATTGCCGTGCTTCTGGGGGCGATCGCCTCCGGCACCGTCACGCGCCAGGTTGGCCGTGAACTGCTGGATCGCCACATTGCCGACGGTACGCAGGCGGCCGATCTGCTGGCCGATGCCGGCCCCAGTCCCATCTCGGACGACGCCGCGCTCCTGGGCCACATCGAGGCGGTCATCGCCGCCAACCCCCGCGCCGTGGCGGACTATCAGGCTGGCAAGCCTGTCGCAGGCTTCCTCACTGGCCAGGTCATGAAGGCAACTGGCGGTGCCGCCGACGCGGCCCGCGTTACGACGCTCGTCCGCGAGCGCCTCGATCGGGAGGGCTGAACTCTTGGGTCCGCTGTCGCTGCTGCTCCTTGCCGTGGGGGCCGTCCTGATCGTGGTGGGCACACGGCGGTTTATGCCGCCGTATCGGCGCTATCAGGCGCTTCAGGAGCAGGACGCCAACGTCGCCCGCTATGAGGCGTGGCGCGGCGGTGCGCGGCTGGATCCCAAAACCGGCGCGTCCGTGGCGATGGCCGTCCTTCGCCGTCAACTCCAGATGAGCGGGTTGATCGTGATCGTGGGCTTCGTATGCGTCGCGGCCGGCTTCGTCCTTCGCTGATCCTGGCCGCGAGCAGCGGTTTGACGGCGTCATTGGCGCTGGCAGGGCAGGGTGGGGAGTTCCGCCGGCTGGGCTGTCGTGATGCTTCGGCTCAGGCCGAACTAGATGCCGGATTGGGGTGCGGCAGCGCATGGCGTGACGGACGCAATGTGCTTCGGCTTGCGCCGAAACACCTTCACATGACACGTGGCGACACACCCCGAACCCCGCATCCAAGCGCCGCGACCGGCTAGCGCGCAGCAGCCTCGTCTGCACGCTGGAGCGCAGCAACCGCCTCGGGGCCATACGCTGAATCGGGGAGTGGCCGTCGCCAGGCCGTTGCCGCGGCGCCTGCCGTCTTGCCGGCCTCCACTGCCGCCAACACGTCGCGCCGCGCATGCCACGACGCAAGGAACGCCGCGACAAACGCGTCGCCGCAGCCAACCGTGGTGCCCAGAACCGGCACTGACACAACGGGCACCGTGACGTCGCCGATGCCGTCTGCCGAAGCCGCCCGCCCGTCAAACACCAGCACCCCGCGGGACCCCAGTGTCACAACGATGAGCCGTCCGAGATCGTGGGCAACGTTGCGGATCCCGGCCACGGTGTCGTCATCGGCTGCGCCCGGCCAGCCCACAAAGCCCACATCGACGGCCCGCATCGTTTGCGCCAGCCGCTCGACGGTGTAGTGGCGGAAGCCGAGGAAGTCCGCGGTGACCTCCGGTCCGGCACCGCTGCCAACGACGCCCGACGACGCAAGCCGCGACAGCTCCCGGATGGCGCCCTCGACCAGCACCAGATGTAGGGACGGCGCTGCCGCGATGGCCGCCTCCTCTGCCGGCGTGGAGGCGAAGTTGGCCCACACACCCTCCACGAAGTTGTCCATGTGGGGCTGAAGATCATGCTGGATGACGATGTCGATGGACGCCGACGCGCCGCGGCCAACCAGCTCTGGTGTGGCGCTGATCCCGTGGCGCCCAAGGAAGTCGGTGAAGACAGCGGGTTGATCGCCCCCAACACGTGAGACCAGCGTGAACGGCACGCCAGCCTGCGCCCAGTGCCAGGCCATGTTGAGGGCGCCGCCGCCGGGGAGGACGAGGCTCCGCCCCACATAGATGTCGAGCGAGAGCGCGCCAAGCAGGACGGGCGCAGTAGGCGCGGCAGCCGCGGCCACGGCTAGATGCCGTCGAGCGGGGCGGACCGCCGGTCCCCGAGGGCGAGGAACCGGTCGTATCGGACCTCCACCACCTTGCTCATCTGCCAGAACGCCTCGATCGACAGGTGCGCGCAGCCCTCTGCGTGGTACCAGTCCTGACGGCCGGGGAGCGTGGTGACGAGCGCAGGGTCATGCGCGGGGACCACCGCGGGGTTGAGCATGAACCCGGGCGACAGGGGATCGCGGATCTGGAGCAGATGACCGCCCCGGAACCCGGAGGCGCGCGGCACGCGGTGGACCACGCCCGTACCCAGGTCCAGTAGATCCGCATCTTCGGACGGCGTCGGCGTGACGTCCGGCCAGGCGGGATCGTCGGCCAGCTCAGCGATCACGCGCCGCACCGAGATGTCCTGGTAATGGTTCGCCAGCGTATTCGGCTGCTCGTAGACGTCGTCGTAGACGTTCTCCACGGCCCAGTCGTACACGTTGCCGCAGGTGGTGACGAGGAAGCGGACAAGCGCCGGTCGATCACGCAGGAAGCTCCGGTAGGCCTCCTCGTACTCGAGGATCGCCTCGGATGGCGGCACGACCCGTCCACGCACGATGTGGGAGAGGCGCCAGCCGTCAGCGCCGAAGCGCTCGTCGAGCAGTTCGCGTCGTCGATGCTTGGCGTCACCGGCGAAACCGGGCAGCCCAACAACGATCCAGGTATCGGCAAGATCGGCGGCGGCAGTGGGGGACAGGGTGGTCCACCAGTCAGCTGGATGCATGCCCGGATCATAGGCGGGCCGCCCACCCTAGACTGTGCCGACACAGCGAGGGGCCCCAGAGCACACCACGGCGAGGAGCACAACGGCATGCGGCAGCGGACGGACGGCACGGGCTTCGCCACGCGGGCGATCCACGCGGGCGAGCGACCCGACCCCACGACGCACGCGCACAACACGCCCATCTACGCCACGGCAACCTTCGCGTTCGACACGGCGGCCCAGAAGGAAGAGGCCGTGGACCGGGCGCTTGCCTGGGAGCCCGGCCAGTACTTCTACTCGCGCACGTCCAACCCGACGAACCGGGCCCTCGAGGAGAAGATCGCGTCGCTTGAGGGTGCCGAAGACGCCGTGGTGGCCTCGTCCGGCATGGCCTCTGTGTCGGCGACGCTGTTTGCGCATCTAGAGGCGGGCGATCACCTGATTGTGGGTGACGAGGTCTTTGCCATCACCAAGGTGCTCTGGGAAGAGGACCTACCTCGCCGCAACATCGCCGTGACGCCCGTGGACATGTGCGATCTGGGCGCGATTGAGGCCGCCTTCCTGCCAAACACCAAGATCGTGTTCATCGAGACCTCCACAAACCCGCGTCTGCGCATGCCGGACATTGCCGCCATTGCCGAGATTGCCCACCGCCATGGCGCGCTGCTGATCGCGGACAACACGTTCCTGAGCCCAGCCCTCCTGCGGCCGCTCGAGCATGGCGCAGACCTTGTCCTCCACGCGGCCACCAAGTACCTCTCCGGGCATGGTGACGCGGTGTCGGGCGTGGTGTCCGGGTCAAAGGCGCTGATCGACCCGATCCGCAAGCAGACCGACACGTTTGGCCAGGCGGCCAGCCCCTTCTCGTCGTTCCTGGTGCTGCGCGGCGTCCGGACGCTGCCGCTGCGCACCGCTGCGGGCTCCGCCAATGCGGCCCGGCTGGCGGCGTTCCTGGAGGCCGATCCGCGCGTGGAGTGGGTGCGCTACCCGGGCCTGGCCTCACACCCCGACCACGCGCTGGCGACGCGGCTGCTGGGCGACCGCTTTGGCGCGATGCTCACGTTCAAGCCGCGGGGCGGCGTGGAGGGCATGGCCGCCTTCACGGACCACCTGCGCCTGTGCGACATCGGCGTGAGCCTTGGCGACGTGTTCACGCTGGTGTACCCGCGACCGAAGGACGGGGCGATCATCCGGGTCTCGGTTGGCTGTGAGGATGCGGACGACCTTGTCGAGGACTTCGCCCTCGGCCTCTCGTTCGTCAAGTAGCGCCGGGTCGTGCGCGGACACCTGCGGGCGGTGCTTGGGGTCGTTGAGACCCTCGTCTTCACGCTGGTCATCTTCTTCGTGATCCAGGGCTTTGTGGCGCAGCCGTTCCAGGTGCAGCAGCACTCCATGGAGCGCACGTTCACGCCGGGCGACTACGTCTTGGTGGACAGGCTGTCCCACCTGTGGAGCCCGTATGCCCGCGGGCAGGTCATCGTCTTCCACCCGCCGGCCACGACGGCCTCGGGCGGCCAGCCCTACATCAAGCGCGTCATCGCGGTTGCGGGCGACACCATCGAGGTCCGGGACGGGCAGGTGTTTGTGAATGGCGCCGCACTGGACGAGCCCTATCTCTTCCGGGACGGTGCCGGAGCCACGGAGCCCACTGATGCCAGCGGCGAGACCCGCTGGGTTGTGCCGCCAGGCGACCTGTTTGTGATGGGGGACCATCGCCAGGCGTCATCGGACAGCCGCGTCTTCGGGCCAATCGCCGTCTCGTCCGTGATTGGGCGCGGGCTCGTGCGCTACTGGCCGCTCTCAGGGTTTGGGCTGGTCAGTGCCCCGACGTACGGGAACGTGCCCGCGCCCTGACGTGCCCGAACGCGGCTGGGCGCTACTGCCGGCGGTTCGGCCCCGCGGCATTCACTCCATGACTGCCTGCACGGGAGCGCGCCTCGTAACCGCTCCTGGATCGTCGTCACTCCCGTCGCGGGCGTGTGGCGCGTGCGATGGCCGACGCGAAGACTGACCACAGCAAACCCTTGTGGCTCGCGGTGGCCTGCGCGCATCCATGTGGTGCATGCGGACGGCAGGAACGCCACCGACACGGTGGAGCGACCGTCCCCGGCCGGGCGCCGTCAGCGTTGCCTGCGACGCCCGGTGTGCGCTGGTGCCCGGTGGGCGCAAGAGCCCGAGCGGCTACTCCCGGCCCAGCGCCGCGGCAGCCTTGAGCGCTGCGCCAATGGTGAGATCAACGCGGCGGGTGACTTCCTCTTCCGGCGGGCGGTACCAGGACTCACCCTCGACCAGCTTGGCGTTGGGGTCCTCGGGATCCACCAGCACGTCAGACACCGTCAGGATGGTCCCGGCACGGACAGGACGGCCCTTTGCGCGCTCGCGCATGGCCAGCAGGAACAGCGCCGCGCTCTCCATCTCAACGCCAAGGTAGCCGCGACGGCCCCAGCGGACCGCGCCGCCGCCCGGCGCCGGATCGTAGAAGACGTCGGAGGTGACGATGGGGCCGACATGGGTCACGAGGCCCTCGGCGATGGCCGCAGCGCGGAGCGCGGTGATGACGTCCCAGTCCGCTGTGGGCGCGGTTGGCTCGCCAGCGCCCAGAACGCTGCCCATGCCCGTTGCGGCGACTGCCGACAGCGCAACAACAGCGTCGCCGATGCCCAGCTTGCCAAAGCCGCCGGTGGTCCCGACACGGATAAACGTGGTTACGCCAAGCATGAGCAGCTCTTCAACCACAATCGACGTGGTGGGGGTGCCCATCATGGTGGTCTGGACCGACACCGGGACGCCGTCAACCGTGCCCGTGTAGCCCAGAAGCCCGCGGTGCTGGGAGACCAGCCGGGACTTCTCAAGGCCGCCGTCGAAGCGGGCAGCTATCCGCGTGGCGCGATTTGGGTCGCCGGGGAGCAGCACAACCGGCGCGTAGTCGCCGGGCTCGGCTTGAAGGTGGATCGGCATCGGGTTCCTCCGGGGCTCTGGGGGTCAGGCCCAGTATGTGGTCTGGAGCCGGACAGTGGGTGCAACGGCTGCCAGCAGGTCGCGCGAGGACGCCTCGTGGTTGACAACGGCGCCGCGCCGCACGCCAATCCAGGCCTCGCGGATGGCGGCCGATCCGCGGCCTGCGGCATCGAGGGCCACAAGCGCGTCTGCGAGCGGGCCAATCGTGGGGTTGAACGCCACGCTCTCGAGGACCGCTCCGCCAACCAGCGACCCGTCACCAAGACGCAGGACAACAGCCGCGCGATCCCGGCTGTACGGCGCGTGGGCCCGTGCGCTGCCTGCGGTCAGCGCGGCGGCGACATCGGCTGGCACGCCTTCGGCCACCGAGGCTGGCGCAAGCGGCACGCGATCCCCGGCAGCGGCGCGGGCGCCAACCTCGCCGAGGTCCCCTGGCGCAAACGGCCACGGGAAGAGGTCGTTCAGCCCCAGCTCGTGGCCCTGCGGATCGATGAGCTGCAGCGACCAGGCGCCGTCCATCTCGGCGAGGATCTGGCGGCAGTGGGCGCACGGCCGTGCCTGGGTTGAGGCAAGGACCGCAAGGTGTTCGCCGCGCGCGCGGGCGAGCAGCGTGGCAAACCCCTCCGCGTGCACGGTGTGGGCGATCGCGGCGCCGGGAAACTCAAGGTTGCCCCCGAGCAGCAGATCACCGCTGAGCGCCCCAATGCCCGCAACCCCGACGCGGTATCCCGAGATGGGCGCCCGGGCCAACGCCGCCGCAGTGTCGAGCGCTAGGAGTGCTGCCTCGCGTGCGTCGGTCAGCTTGAATTCCGCGACCAGCTGGGCGACAACCGCTGCGGGGATCGCCGCGGCAGGGTGGAGGCGGTCACGCCCGGCGCCTTCGCGCAGCTCCGCCAGCCGCCCGGCAAACGCCACGCCAAGCGCGGGGCGCAGATCACCCCAGCGGGCGGCCAGGGCTGGGTTTGGCGCAAAGGGCGAGTTGCTCACGACTGGGCCTCCTGGCGGCGAACGGCGGTCACGAGCCGATGGAGCTCGATGAGGGTGCAGCGGTCCATCACGACGCCAAGCCCTGCGGCGTGGGCAATCCGGCCGGCCTCCTCGTCCGCGATGCCCAACTGGAGCCAGAGGCACGTGGCGCCCGCAGCCACGGCATCGCGCGCGTGGTCCGCGCAGAACTCGGGCCGCCGAAACACGTCCACGATGTCCACCGGCCCCGTTGCTGCGACGGCCGCGACAACTGTGGGATAGCACGCGCGGCCAAGCACCTCGGTGAGCGCTGGGTTGACCGGCACCACATCCACACCGAGCCGCAGGAGCGCCGCCATGGTGTCGTGGGCCGGGCGCCCGGGCTTGTCTGAGGCGCCCACGAGGGCAATCCGCGGTCGTTGCGCAAAGAGCATGTCGATGGCGGCGCGGTCGAGGAGAGGCACCGGCGACCGGCCCTCCTGCACGGCGATCAAGACAGCCAGCCGGTCGCGCTCGTCAGCATGCATCGTCATCGCGGAGCGTCTCCTCAGGGTGTCGTCGGTGTTGCTGTTCCGGCTGGATTTCGTTGCGCGGACTCTCGAATTATCGCGTACCCTTTCGCCTTGACCCGGCCCCAAACCGAGGGGTGTTCGGGATCATAGGAGGAGTACACGTTGCAGCTGTCTCATCGGCTCGTCGCCCTCGGAGCGACCGCAGCCATCGTTCTTGCCGCGTGCTCGGGCACCGCGGCCCCCACCGCCGCGCCGACCGCAGCCCCCACGGCTGCGACCACCGCGGCCCCCACGCAGGCCCCGACTGAGGCCCCCACCGCCGCCCCCAAGTACAAGGCGTGCGTTGCGTTTGACACGGGCGGTCTCGGCGACAAGGGCTTCAACGACCTCGCCAAGAAGGGTCTCGACGACGCCGCTGCGGCTGGCTTCGACACCGCCTACAGCGAGGCCAAGGGCTCAACCGACTACGCCGCCAACATCACCCGGCTGGTCGATCAGGGCTGCCAGACCATCATCACGGTCGGCTTCAACCAGGCGCAGGCCACCATCGACGCCGTTGCGGCCAACCCGACCGTCAACTTCGGTCAGGTTGACACCGCGTGGAACCTCTGCGGTCCGGACTACACGTGCGGCAACGCCGACGACACCCCGTACCCGGCCAACTTCACCGGCCTTGACTTCCAGATTGACCAGGCCGGGATGCTCGCGGGCTACCTCGTCGCTGGCTTCAGCAAGACCGGCGTGATGGGCACCTACGGCGGCCAGCAGTTCCCGGGCGTCACGCGCTTCATGGACGGCTACGCAGCAGGCATCGCCTACTACAACAAGGAAAAGGGCACCACCGTCAAGCTCCTCGGCTGGGACGGCGCCAAGCAGACCGGCCAGTTCGTCGGCGGCGACAACCCCTGGGGTGACGCGGCCAAGGGCGAGCAGATTGCCAAGA
Source organism: uncultured Chloroflexota bacterium (assembly GCA_903925955.1). Taxonomy (GTDB): domain Bacteria; phylum Chloroflexota; class Limnocylindria; order Limnocylindrales; family CSP1-4; genus CAIXZV01. The sequence continues at coordinate 7,931 of CAIYHO010000167.1, read as the reverse complement.
ACTTCGTTGACCAGGGCGCCGACGTTGTCGGTCCGGTCGCGGGCTCCACGGGCAACGGCTCCATCAAGTACATGCTGTCGGTCAAGAAGTGGGCCATCGGTGTTGACACCGACCAGGCGCTCTCGCTGGCTGACTACGCGGGCGCCATCCTCACCTCCGCGCAGAAGGTGATTGACGTCGCGGTCCTCGACACCATCAAGGCCAACGCGGCCGGCAAGACCGGCGGCGCTGACTACGTCGGCACGCTCGCCAACGGTGGTGTCACCCTCGCCCCGTTCCACACCTTCGACTCGGTCGTCTCTGCTGACCTGAAGGCCGGCATCGACGCGCTGAAGGCGAAGATCTCCTCCGGCGAGGTCAAGGTCGCCGACTACCTCAAGTAGTCGGGAACCAACCCAACCTGGCAAACTGCCCGCCCGCTCTCGGCTTAGCCGGGGGCGGGCGGGTTGCATCCGAGGGTCGTACGCGGCATGCGCCTCGAGCTCCGAGAGATCACCAAGCAGTTCCCCGGCGTCCTTGCGAACGACCGGATCTCCATCTCCGCTGACCGGGGGAAAGTCCTCGGCCTGCTGGGGGAGAACGGCGCCGGCAAGACGACCCTCATGAACATCCTGTCGGGCCTGTATCGGCCTGACTCGGGCGAGATCCTGATTGACGGGCAGGCCCGCACCTTCACCGATCCCGCCGACGCCATCAAGGCCGGCATCGGCATGGTCCATCAGCACTTCATGCTGGTCCCGGTGTTTGACGTCGTGGCGTCTGTTGCCCTTGGGGCTGAGCCCGTGAAGGGCTTCCTCGGCACCTTTGACCGAGCATCCGCGCGCAAGCGCGTTGTTGAGCTGTCCACCCAGTACGGCTTGGACGTGGACCCTGGCGCGCGTATCGAAGACCTCCCCGTTGGCGTTCGGCAGCGGGTGGAGATCCTCAAGGCGCTGTACCGCAAGAGCGACATCCTCGTGCTCGACGAGCCGTCCGCGGTGCTGACGCCGGGCGAGACGGAGGAGCTCTTCGAGATCATCCGCGGTCTTGCCGCAGGCGGCACCACCGTCATCTTCATCACCCACAAGCTCAACGAGGTCCTCGAGGTCGCCGACACCATCACGGTGCTGCGCCGGGGCCGTGTCGCGGGCACGGTCCTCCCCAGGGAGACCACTCGCGCAGAGCTGGCCAACCTCATGGTTGGACGAGATGTGGAGCTCACCGTCAGCCGCGCGCCGGCCAAGCCGCGCGAGGTGGTGCTGGATCTGGTGGACCTCGCCGTCCGGGATGACCGGGGTGGCCTGGCCGTCCGCGGCATCAACCTCCAGGTGCACGCCGGCGAGATTGTCGCGGTGGCGGGCGTCCAGGGCAACGGCCAGACCGAGTTGGTCGAGGCGATTACGGGCCTGCGGCGCGTTGACTCCGGGTCACTCACCGTTGGCGGCGAGGTGGTGCAGAACGCCACACCGCGCCACGTGTCCGACATGGGTGTTGCGCACATCCCGGAGGACCGCTCGCGTGACGGCCTCATCGCCAACATGACGGTCGCCGAGAACTACATTCTCGACTCGTACCACCGGAGCCCCTACAGCAGTGGCGTGCGGCTCAACCGCAAGGCCATCGCGGAGGAGGCATCCAAGGGCGTTCGGGAGTTTGACATCCGGACGCCGTCCGTTGAGACGCACGTTGGAGCGCTCTCGGGTGGCAACCAGCAGAAGGTGATCGTTGCGCGCGAGTTCTCACGTCCGGTGAAGCTTGTCGTGGCCGCCCAGCCCACCCGTGGTCTGGATGTCGGCTCCATCGAGTACATCCATCGGCGGATCATCGAGCAGCGCGACGCGGGCGCCGCAATCCTCATCGTCAGCACGGAGCTTGACGAGGTCCTCGCCCTGGGTGACCGCGTGGCGGTCATGTACGCAGGGCAGATCGTCGGGGTCCTTTCCTCTGAACAAGCGACCAAGGAGGCGGTCGGGATGCTCATGGGTGGCGTGCATTGAGCGGGCTGCGCAGGCGGCTTCGGCCGCTCCTCGTCCCGGTGCTGGCCGTCCTGTCGGCGTTTGTCGTCGGGTCGCTGTTCCTGATGCTCTCGGACCTCAAGCACCTGGCCATGATCCCCACGGATCCCATCGGTGCGCTCACGGGCGCCATGGGCGATGTCATCAACGCCTATCGAGCACTCCTTCTTGGCGCGTTTGGCGACCCGGCCAAGTTCGCCCTCGCGTTCGAGCAGGGCACGCCAAAGGCCTGGACAACAGCGCTGCGGCCCATCAGCGAGACGCTGGTGGCCGCCACGCCGCTGATGTTCACGGGTCTGGCCATCGCGGTTTCGTTCCGTACCAGCGTCTTCAACATCGGCGGTGACGGCCAGTTTGTGCTGGGCGCGCTTGGCGCCAGCATCGTGGCCCTGGCCCTGCGTGACCTGCCGGCGCCCATTACGCTCGTTGGCGCTCTCGCTGGCGGCGTCCTCTTCGGCGCCCTCTGGGGCTTCGTGCCCGGCTTCCTCAAAGCGAGGACCGGTGCCCACGAAGTCATCACCACCATCATGCTCAACTACGTTGCGCTGCAGATTGTCCAGCTTGCCTTGCGGACGGACTTTCTGCGCCAGTCAACCAACTCCCAGCCCATCTCCAAGGTGCTGGACTTCGTGCGTGTCCCGCTGTTGATCCCGCTGCCAGGTCTCCGGCTCCACTGGGGCTTCATCGCCGCGCTTGTGGTGGCGGCGCTGATCTCATGGTTCCTGTTCAAGACCACGAAAGGCTTTGAGCTCCGATCGGCGGGCCAGAACCTCACGGCCGCGCGCTATGCGGGCATGAGCGCCGGGGGCTCAATCATCCTGGCCATGGTCGTCTCCGGCGCCCTTGCGGGTCTGGGCGGCGCCTTCCAGGTGATGGGCTCTGTCACCCAGATGTCCAATGACGTGAACTCCGGCTACGGCTGGACTGCCATCGCGCTCGCGCTCCTCGGCGGCACCAGACCCGGCGGCGTCGTGGCTGCAGCGCTCCTGTTTGGCGCGCTCAACAACGGCGGTCACGGGATGCAGGTGGCTACGTCCATCCCGCTGGACCTGCTCGTATTCATCCAGGCGCTGGTGATCATGTTTGTCGCCGCACCTGACCTCGTGCGCAAGATCTACCGGTTGCGTCCGCCTAAGCCTGAGGTGGCTGCGACCGCGACCGAAGGGGCGTCGGCATGACCGCGGCAACTGCACTTGTGACCTCGCCCGCCCCGCGCATCAGCGCCGCCCAGCAGCGTGCCGAGCGGATGGCCCGCGTCCGCGGGATTATCTTCGCCGTCATCGGCATCGCCGCCTTCAGCATCGCCTCGGGTTCCATGGGAAGCGAAGTGACGTTCCGCTTCTGGATCCAGGAACAGGGCGGCGCCGCGTGGGAGATCCACACGGCCGCTGGGCTCCTCTGGATCCTGGCCGGCGTCACCACCGGTGTTGGGGGCCTCCACCAGCTCTGGAAGGGCGCCAGCGTCAGTTGGCGGCGCTGGATGGCGCTTGCTCTGCCGTTCTGGATTGCGGCCATCATCGGCACGCTGCTGGCGGGCAAGCCGGCAGTGATGACCAACCTGTTTGGCGGCAGCCTCGAGTACGCCTTCCCAATCGCCATGGGCGCCTTCGCGGCCATGATCTGCGAGCGCAGCGGCATGCTCAACATCGCCATTGAGGGAAAGTTCCTGCTTGGGGCGTGCGTGGCCTCGATCGCCGCGAGCGTGACGGGTCTGGTCTTCGTTGGCCCAGTCGTCGCCATCATCGTTGGCGTTGGTGTGGGCTGGCTCATGGCCTGGATGGCCATCCGTCATCGCGTGGACCAGATCATCGCGGGCACCGTGGTCAACTTTGGTGCGCTGGGCCTGACAAACTTTGTCTACCTGCGCATCCTGCAGCTCAACACGGACATCAACACGCCGCCCACCGTGGAGGCGATCAAGGTGCCGCTCCTGAGCGAAATCCCGGTCCTCGGGCCGGTGTTCTTCAGCGGCACGCCGTACCTGTACATCGCCTTGGTCACGATGGTCGTGCTCACGTACATGCTGTTCAAGACCCGCTGGGGTCTGCGGCTGCGCGCCTCGGGCGAATACCCCAACGCGGCTGGCACGGTTGGCGTGGACGTCATCAAGATCCGCTACCGCGCCATGATGCTGGCCGGGGCCATCGCCGGGTTTGCGGGCTCCTACCTGAGCCTGCACAGCGCGGGCTCATTCCAGATGAACATGTCGGCCGGCAAGGGCTTCATCGCGATGGCCGCGATGATCTTTGGCGGCTGGAACCCCATCGGCGCGTTTGGCGCTGCGCTCGTGTTCGGCTTCTCGGACGCCACGCAGACGCTCCTCTCGAGCCTGGGCGTGGACGTCCCGCCGCAGATCCTCACCAGCGTTCCGTACCTGGTCACCATCGTGGTGGTTGCGGGTCTTGTGGGTCGCGTTCGGGGTCCGGCAATGGCTGGCGTCCCGTACGAGCAGGGCTGAGCCAAGCAGCGTCCCGATGAGTGCTGGATATGACGTGGAGCGTTGGGCAGCCGTCCACGCCCTCCCCACCTATCACCGCGCCGCGGCGGGCGCCCGAACAGCGCCCTGCGGGACGCCCGAGCACCCGCTGCCCCTGATCATCGACAGCGATCCGGGTCTGGACGACGCGTTGGCCATCGGCCTCGCAGCGGCCAGCCTGGAGTTCAAGCTGCTGGCGGTCACCACGGTTGGCGGCAACGCCGACGTGGCCCGCTGCACGGAGAACGCGCTGCGGCTGCTCCACGCCTATGGTCGTGACGACGTGCCGGTGGCCGAGGGCGCGGCCGGCGCGCTGTTGGGATCCATCGTCCGGGCCACCGAGGTCCACGGCGAGAGCGGCATCGGCACCACCGAGCTTCCCCCGGCCGTAAACACCGCGCGCCCAGAAGGCGCCGTGGCGCTGATTGCGCGGCTGCTGGCCGAGAGCCCGGAACCCGTGGCCATCGCGCCCATCGGGCCGCTGACCAACATCGCGCTGGTGCTGCGCCAGTACCCGCACCTCATCTCCAAGATCTCGCACCTCTGCCTGATGGGCGGGTCCATCGGAGAGGGGAACTACAGCGTCTCGGCGGAGTTCAACATCGCTGCGGATCCAGAGGCCGCGGACGTGGTATTCCGCTCGGGCGTGCCCATCACGATGATTGGGCTGGACGTCACGCACCAGGCCCTGCTTGACCGGGCCGCGGCGCAGGCGCTTCGGGGGCTTGGCACGCGATCTGGCGTGATTGCGGCGGAACTCACGGACTACGCGCTGGACCGGAACCTCGAGTGGTCCGGCTCCACCACCACGGCCATCCACGATGCGGTGGCCATCGCGCACCTCATGGTGGGCGATCTTGTGGCCGTGGCGCCCTACTACGTGGCCGTGGACACAACGCAGGGTCCCGCGCGCGGCCGCACGGTCTGCGACGGGCTGCCATACCGGCTGCGCCGCGACGGGCGGACAGCCAACGCCGATGTGGGCATCGTCATCGACGGCGGGCGCTTTGAGCAGCTCCTGCTCGACGCGTTTGCGAAGCTGCCATGAGCCACCCCATCCCGGTGATCCTTGACTGCGACCCCGGGCACGACGACGCCCTGGCCATCACGCTGGCGCTGGCTCGGCCGGAGCTCAACGTGCTGGGTATCACCACCGTTGGCGGGAACGCGGGACTCGACAACACCACGCGCAACGCGCTCCGGATCCTGGCGCTGCTGAACCGCCCCGACGTGCCGGTGGCCGCGGGCATTGACGACCCGCTGCTGCGCCCGCTGGAGACCGCGCCCGAGGTCCACGGCAAGAGTGGGCTTGACGGCGCCGATCTGCCGGAGCCAATCTCGGAGGCGCGGCCCGAAGGCGCCATCGAGTTCCTGCGGGCCACGCTGGCCGCGTCTCCTGAGCCAGTGACGCTGATCCCCACCGGGCCGCTGACCAACATTGGGCTGTTCCTGCTGGCACACCCGGAGCTCAAGCCAAAGATCGCGCGCATCTGCCTCATGGGCGGTGCGATGGGCGCGGGCAACTGGACGCCATCGGCCGAGTTCAACATCTGGGTGGACCCGGAGGCTGCGCGGATTGTGTTCCGCAGCGGTCTGCCCATCACGATGTGCGGTCTGGACATCACGCACAAGGCGCTGATGGGTCTGCCCGAGGTGGACCGCCTCCGCGCCCTTGGCACGCGTCCGGGCGACGTCTTTGCTGACCTGCTGTTCTTCTTCACGCGGTTCCACCTGGACCGCTACGGCACGGCCGACACGCCCATCCACGATGCCGTGGCCGTGGCGGCGGTTGCGCTGCCGCACCTCGTGACCACGCGGCGCCACCACGTGGATGTGGAGGTGAACGGCGAGCTCACCCGGGGCATGACCGTGGTGGACCACCGCGGCCAGCCGGGCAAGCCGCCGAATGTGGACCTGGCGCTCGATATCGACCGCGCCGCCTTTGCCGAACTGGTGATCGAGGCGGTCGCGAGCTTCCGCTAATGCGCTTGCGCTACGGCGCTTCCGCTAGGGCGTTTGCGCTACGGCGTCTGGGGCCGCAGCCGTATCGGGTAGATCCGCTCGTTCTCGGGCGCGCCGTCCTTCGCCGATGCGCTGTAGACGCGGAGCGTTCCCCACTGGTCGATGGCCACCGAGTAGGGCAGCGTCGTCAGGAACGTGCCCCAGCAGCCGGTGCCGCAGGATGCCGTGACCGTTTTGGCAGACAGCACCGTGCCCGCGCTGTCACGGATCTGGGCTGTGAACTGCGCCTCAAACACGTTGGCGTAGCCGCGCACCGTGACGGGGCTCGTGGTCAGGTCGCCCCAGGCGGGCGTGTCCACAAAGATGGCCGGGAGTTGCTCGCTGAAATCTGTGCGCTTGAGCGGGCGCTTGAGCGCCCCACCGGTGAAGGGCGCCGTGACCGCCACGCGCTCCACACTGATGGCCACGGAGGTCACGGTGGGGAACTGGGTCAGCGTGTAGACCACTTGGGCCATTCGCTCCAGGACTGCCTTGGGGCTGCCGCCCAGGAACTCGCGCGACAGCTCCACGTTGGCGACGGGCCCGGACATGTCCAGGGTGACCAGGCGTGTACCGACCGGGATCTGGGTAAACGGCGCGGGGTCGCTCGCGCGTTCCACCGCATCAGGGCCGTCGAGCAGCGCCCGCATCGTCTCAGCGGCCGGGGGATCCATGAGCATGAACAGGTCGCGCCGGACCGGGACCAGCCCGGTAGTGCCGTCCGCCAGTGTCAGCATCAGGTAGGCGCGCACCGGCGTCGCAAACTCGGCGGTGGGCGTGATCTCCGGGGTGGCAGTGGGGGTCATGGTTGGCGCCGGCGTCACGAACGGTTCAGGCGTCACCATCGACCCGGTTGGCAGGAAGACTGACGGCACACAGCCGGCAGCGCTGACCACAACGGCGACGAGGAACGACAGGAGTTTCATCACGGGGCCCTCACGGCTTGCTTCCTGCGCGAAGAATGCCGCGCGCCACAAACGGGCGCATCGCCCGGAGGTCACAAACCCCGCAGTCGCGGGCGGCCTAGTAGCGGCCGATCTCGTGGAGACGGTCGTCCGAGATCCCGAAGTGATGGGCGATCTCATGGCGGACGACGCTCACGACCTTTGCGCGCAGCGCGTCGGGATCGTGATAGTGCGCCTCCAGCTGGCCGCGGAAGATCGTGATGGTGGAGGGGCTGGCCACGTGGTCCGCGCTGAGCTGTGAGCGGGGCACGCCCTGGTAGAGCCCGTAGAGCCCGGCGGAGCGACCGGCAGCCAACTGGTCTGCGGTGGGCCAATCCGCAATCACAATCGCCACGCTGCCAAGCTGGTCGCGGAAGACCTGGGGAAGGGCGTCGATTGCGTCAAACACCCAGTCCTCAAACGCCTCGTCGTTGATCCGCTCGTCCATGGCGCGCAGGGTACCGCCGCTCTGGCACCATGGCCGTATGGCAAGCCCGCAGGCCCGCTTCCTCAACG